>JBCDKU010000114.1:0-4132 GCA_038746265.1 Planctomycetota bacterium | reverse complement strand
GGTGGCGGCAGCGCGGTGCCCTCGGCGTCGGCTTCTTTCCATGCCTCGCAGAACCGCTCGATCGCGGTGTGGGCGGCGGAGCCGAGCGTCTGGGCGGCGCCGGTCTGCCCGCGCTGCTTCTACGTCAACAACGTTCTCAAGCTCTCGCAGCAGACCGGCGCCGCCCAGACGCTCGGCTCCGCCGCCCACACCGCGATCGAGCGGTTCTGCGAGGCATGGAAAGAAGCCGACGCCGAGGGCACCGCGCTGCCGCCACCAGAGCGTCTTCTCGAACTGGGCGACGAGGCCTTCGAAGAACTCACGCCCGCAAACGAACCACTCAACCGCGCCGAGCAGGCCCGCCTGCGGGCCCAGCTCGAGATGTACTTGGAGCACCTCCACGACCTAGACCGAGGCGACGTCCAGGTCCTCGAAACCGAGAAAGCCTGGCAGGTCGGCTACGAGCACCAGGGCGCGACCCACACCATCTACGCCCGCATCGACCGCATCGATCAGGTCGCCGGCCGCATCCGCATCGTGGACTACAAAACCGGCTCCACCGCCAAGCGCCTCACCGAGCCCGAGACCGACACGTCCAGCCTCCTCCAGCTCGGCATCTACCAGATGGTCGTGGACGACCTCTTCGGCGGCCCGCAGGAGGGCACCGCCGAGTACTGGATCCTCGGCGAGGGTGACGTCGGCTCCGTCGAACTCGCCGGCCTCCGCGAACAGGGCAAGAAAGCACTCGGCACCAAGGTTCGCGACAAGATCGGCGTCGCCATCGACGGCATACTCGCCGGCGACTTCTCCGGCCAGGGGCCGAAGTGCTACGGCGACTGCGCACGGTTCTGGCCCGATTGAGCGATCAACACCGCTCCGGAAGTGCGCGAACAGGCCCCGCCCGGGGATCACCCGCGACCGGTTGCACAATCTGCAACGGCCTGCAACCGAAACACGGGTTGTGTGTATGGAGAAGATGCCCGTGCGGTCCGCACGGCGTAGTGTCGAATGGGTCGAATATCGACGATGCACAGGGCGGTTCAGTCCGTGCAGAGGCATCCCGAACCGGGCCCGGGTGGGGCCGGATCGGGGGTTGAACCAGAACGAACCGGGCTCGCTCGCCGCGAGGGGGATGCGGGAGGCCCGGGAAATGAGGATGTGACGATGCGGAATGTAACCTGCGCGATACTCGGTCTCGCTCTCGCGCTGCTCGCCCCGACCGCGAGCGCCCAGCGGATCAACACCGACCGATCGAACCGTGACCGCCCGGCGGCCACGCCGATCCCGGATATCAACGACCTCTTCCAGCTCCCGCGGGCCGAGAGCCGGATCCTCTTCGACCAGCGCGTTGTGGACAGCTACGACAGCCGCACGAACTTCAAGTACTCCTTCAACGTCACCAACCCGTCGAAGCAGTACCGCGATGGAGGCCTCTTCTACCTGCGCATCCGAGCGGGCCTCCTCGATGAGACGCCCGAGCAGCGCGGCGCCGCGATGCTGCTGACCCGCCTCATGGCAACCCAGACCCAGAACTTCTCCGAAGAAGAAATCAAAGAGCGGTTCGGCCAGCTCGGCGTCAGCGTCGGCGAGACCACCATCGCCTTCGCCGGCTACAACGACTTCATCATCCGCTTCGAGCTCCCCGAGGATTTCGTCGATTCCCGCGAGGTCTACATCCCGCCCGCGGAGATCGTCACCGAGATGCTCGGCGGCCATGTGCTCACCCGCGAGCGCGTCGAGCAGGCCCGCCAAGAACTCCTCGCCGACTTCCCGGAACTCCCCAAGCCTCAGGGCGACGAGGCGCTGCTCACCGAGATCCTGCCCGAGTCACGTCTCGCGGTCCGCACCGCGCTCAACGAGCGCGAGCTCGTTGAGAACGTCGCGTACGAGGATGTCGTCGAGTTCTACCGCACTTGGTTCCGACCCGACAATGCCCGCCTCATCGGCATCGGCACCTTCCGCCCGGGCGGCCTCATGGAGCAGGTCTTCCCGCGCGTCTGGGAGATCGAGCCCGAGGACGAACTCCCGGTGTCGGCGGGTGCGATTTCGCCGCTGCAGAACGAGCTCCGGATCGAGGTCATCCCCGAGTCGGGACGCACCGAAACAGAAGTCCTGCTCGTGAGCCTCACCGACCCGGAGGCTCCCCTCGAGATCAACCAGGATCTCTTCGACGAGACACTCCGCGAGCGCGCCGTCGCGATGTTCGCGGCCCGGCTCGCCGCGCGGACCCAGACCGGCTCCGCCCCGTGGCGCGCCGCCACCGCGGGCTCGAGCGATGTCTACCAGGCAGCCCGCTACACCCGCATCCGCGCGCTCGGCCGCGCGGCTGACTGGCGCTCGATGCTCCGTCAGCTCGTCACCGAGGTCCGCCGCGTGGAGCTCCACGGGTTCAGCCCCGAAGAGAAAACCGCGGACATGCAGGGCCCGCTCAACCAGCGGCTCTACGCCCAGGAGCGGGCGTACAAGGACCTCACCACGCAGCAACGCATCGATCAGCTCCTGAGCGACTACCGCCGCCAGAGCATCATCCTCGAGCCGCGACCGACGCTCGAGACCCGATTCAAGCTGATGCGCGTCACGTCGCTCGAGGAGCTCAACGACGCGTTCTCACAGACCGTCGATCTCGATCGCGCCGCGATCGTCATCCGCATCCCGGCCGACTCGTCCACGATCCCGGACATCGCCGAGGTTCGCTCGGTCGTGCAGTCCGTGATCGAGTCCGACCCCGCTCCCGCATCCGACGACGAGGTCACGCCCGTGCTCCTCGAGGACATCCCCGAGGGCGGCACCATCGACGAGATCGAGTTCGACGCCGAGTCGGGCGTCTGGTCCGCGTGGCTCGGCAACAACATCCGTATCCACCACCGCCCGATGCCCGAAGCGGAAGGCATATTCAGCATCCACTTCAATATCGCGGGCGGGCAGATCGAAGAGACCGCCCAGAACCGCGGCGTCACCGACGGCGCGCTCCTCCCCTGGAGCGAGCAGCGGACCACGCGCTTCGGCCCCGAGGTCTTCGACGCCATCGTCGTCGGCTCGCGCCTCATCGTGGACGTCAAGCGAACGACCGACTCCTTCGGCCTCCAGGCACGGGGCGACGTCGAGTCCGCCGAGACCGCCGCCCAGGCGCTCTACCTCCTCATGAACGACTGGGAGCTCGAGCGTCAGTTCTTCAACGGCTGGGTGGACTACCTGAAGCAAGCCGTCAGCGATACGTCGATCCGCCGCACAGCCGATTCGGTCATCAACGACCGCTGGCCCCAGGTCCTCTTCGACGGCAAGGTCGATCACCTCAAGCTCGCCACGTCCGAGCAGGTCGAACGCCGCACGATCGAGGACTCCCGCGCCTGGCTCCAGCGGCTGATCGCCGATGGTCCGATGGAGATCGGCATGGCCGGCGACATCGGGTACGAGGAAGCCTTCGAGCTCGCACGCCGCTACTTCGGCGGCCTCCCGACCCGCGAGCGGATCAGCTCCAGTACCCTCGACAACCTCCGCGAATACGACCCACCGTCGGGTGACCTCTCCGGTACCGCGACCCACGACTCGCCGCTGACCGACACCTCCGCCATCTTCGAGGGCTTCGTCGGCGCGGACATCTCGACACCCGACGATGTCCGCGCGCTGCAGATCGCGGCGCTCGTCATGAACCAGGATGCCCTGCCCCGGATCCGAGATCAGTTCGAGCTCCGCCGCATGCCGATCTGTTTCAGCCGTGAATCGTCCATCTACCCCGACTACGGCATCTTCGCCACGGTCGGCCGCGTTCCCTACGAACGGCGTGACGAGGTCGGCAAGGCCTTCCTCGCCGAGTACGAGCGGTTCGCGGTCGAGGGCCCGCGCCGCAGCGCCTTCGAGGACGCCAAGGAGCTGCTCTACAGCGAAGCCGAGGCCGCCTCGCTCGACCCCTCCTGGTGGGCGTCGCACCTCTCCGTCGCCGATTACCGCGGCTACACCTACGACAAGCCCCTCCGCGACCCCGCCGCGTATGCCGCGTTCACACGCGAGGACATCCGCCGGATCTTCGCGGAGTACTTCAAGAACAAGCCCCGCGTCTATGTCGAGGTCAACCCGACCGATCCCAAGCCGTTGCCGGACGGCAACACGCTGATCGGCCGCTGACCACAACCGCGAGATCGAAAAACAAAGCCGG
>JBCDKU010000113.1:0-4353 GCA_038746265.1 Planctomycetota bacterium | reverse complement strand
GCGCGAGGTTGTCCTCGCCGTGGGCCAGACACTCATCTGCCGTGATGATCTTGCCCAGCTGCACATCCGCGGACTGTCGGACGCCGCATCGGGACAAATGACCGGCAAAGCCGAGGCATCGCGGACGCAATGCGCACGCACGTGGCCCATGCACTCGCTTGGCCGAGCGCTCGATGCGATCGCGACGACGCTGCCGGAGTCGGCCCAGCCCATCGCGTCCATGCACACCGATGCGCCGCTGACTCAAGACGTTCGCGCGAAGCTGCGCGCGAACCGTGAGCGAAAGGGCCTGACCGTGGTCGAGGTGCCGCCGAAGCCGATTCGCTCGTCGGGCGAGGCGTTGCGCGGCCTGCTGCGGACGGTGTTCACGCCCCCCGCAGTTCTCGCGGTCGTGAACGCGAAGGCCCCGCCGCACGCATGGAGCGCGGGGCGCGTGGTGCTTTCGATCGCGCCGACCGGGTACACGCTGCGGCGGCTGCGCTACACAGATCGGATCGCCGCGCTGCTTGCAGTCGTCCTCCGCGGCACGCTGGCGGCAGCGCGGATCACGCTGCTTCCGCCCGCGTCGCCCCGCAGCCCGTCGGCCGAGCCGCGGCCCAGACCCGCCGAGCGCCGGCCGACACTCTCGGTCATCATCCTCACCCGCGACCGCATCGAGCAGCTCCTGCACACGCTTACCAAGCTGCGCGAAGACGGCGTCGGCCGAGATTGCGAGATCGTGGTCGTCGACAACGATTCAAGCGACGGCACACCCGGCACGGTGCGCGAGCGGTTCCCCGGCGTCGTCGTCGTCGAGACCGGAGCGAACCTGGGCGTCGAGGGCTTCAACCGGGGTGTCGCGGCGTCAACGGGCGAGGCCGTGCTGATCCTCGATGACGACGCGTGGCCCGCCGACGGCGCACTCGCGGGCGCGCTCGATCGGCTCAAGACCGAGCCGGACCTCGACGCGATCATGCTGCACCGCCGCCACCCGCAGACCCACGAGTGGGAGTGGCCGTTCGACCACGAGCTCGCCGATGACTCGGCGTGGCCCGACATGGGCAGCGGCAACATCATCCGCCGGGCCGCATGGGACGCGGTCGGCGGCTACGAGGCCGCGTACTTCCTCTACCGCAACGACACGGACCTCGCGCTCAAGCTGCTCGCCGCGGGCAGCCGCGTCGCGTTCGCGCGCGACCTGCACGTCTGGCACGACTCGCCCATCGCCAAGCGCAAGACGCCCAAGTGGATCTGGCGATCCACCCGCAATTGGGTCTGGCTCTGCCGACGCCACGGCAGGCGAGGCTCGGGAATCCGCGGCGTCCTACTCGGCTGGCTCTGGGCCCACCGACTCGCACGGCTCTCGCCAGCCGGGCACGCCATGGCGCTGCGGGGGCTGTTCGAAGGCCTGCTCAAGAGCGCGCCCAGGCTCGAAGACGGCATGCGCCCCGACGGCGAGGCGCTGCGGAGGCTCATCCGACTCAAGATGCGCTACCGAGGGTGAGCGGCACGAACGGATCGCGCGATGCGAACTCGATCGGCATCGACGGCGCACTCAGAATCCCGGCCTCGATGAAGCACCGCAGCAGCGCACGCCACTCGGCGTAGACGTACGGGATGCCGAACCGGTCGTGCATCTCGCGCACCAGCGACGCGCCGCGCTCGGCGAGGTCCTGCACGAACCGCTCGCGCGTCGGGTCGCAGAAGTACACCCGGCAGCCCATCGGCCGCGCGGGGTGCACGCCGCAGCGGCTGATCGAGCCGTCGGCGATCAGAAACGGGCAGTCGCCCCGCGACTCCGCCGCGTCGATATCACCACCAGCGATCGCACGTTCCGCGGGGATTCGGTCGAGCGTCCACGCGACCTCCAGGCCTGTCACGAAGAGGTCGTGCCCGGTGCGTGCAAAGTCGCAGCATCGGCCCGACGCCGTGCACACGGGCCCCGATGCCCGCACATCGCGGACGATCGCGTCGTGCGCGCCTCGGATCATCTCATCGACGTCGGCGCGCCGCGCGATCGCAACCCATTGCCGCAACACATCGTGCTCGATGACGGGAGCGCACAGCACGGCGTTCAGATCTCCACGATGTCGCGCTGCCGGCGTATCTCCGCCGGGCGGGTAACGCTGCCACCTCGATCGATGCCCGGGCACTCCTGCGCCGCCCGCCGCCACGCGTGCTCGGAGGTCAGGTTGCTGGTCCAGAAGGGCCACGTGCGGCACTGCATCGGGCGCGCCTCGTAGAGCCCGCACACGGCGCGGCCCGGCAGCGTCTCGCGGTCGAGGAACACGCAGTCGTAGCCGAACGCGGTCTTGCGCTCGGTCAGGCTCCGGCCCATCGGCGTGTCGTGCGTGTATGTCCGCATGAACGTCTCGACATCAACGTCGAGCTTCGCGGCCATCGCGATGGCTTCGTCGTCGGTGAACTTCACGTAGCCGCTGGATCCCGAGCAGCACCCGCCGCACTGCGTGCAACTGAAGCGCAGGCCGTCGTCGTCGATACCAGCGTCGCGGCGGCCGGCCCGTGGGCCGCGGTGATCGAACCACTCCAGATGGATGACCCTGCTCACGCCCGCGCCTCTCCGGGGCCGTTGTATCGAACAATGACCATCGTCTGATCATCGTCGCGAGGGCGGGTGCCGGCATGCGAGGCGACGGCGTCGAGAATTTCGCGTTTGATGGACTCTGGGTCGCCGCTCGCGCCGGCGATCGCGGCATCGAGCCGCCGTGTACCAAAGAGCTCGCCGACTGGGCTGAACGCCTCGGTGATGCCGTCGGTGTACATCACGAGCGTGTCGCCCGGGTGCATCACGAAGGCATCGCCGACGGGTTCGAGATCGGGCAGGATGCCGAATGGCGGTCCGCCGCAGCCGTCGATGGATTCAACAGTCCCGTCCGCCCTCCGAAGCCTCGGCGGGTTGTGGCCGCAGCAGCTATAGATCGATTTCCCGTTCGTCGGGTCGATGGTCAGAAGAAACGCGGTGACAAACGTGCCGGGCTCGACGCTCTCAAACACCATCGCATTGACATCGGGGACGGTTCGCTCGGGCTCGGACGTGTAAAGCCGGGTCGCGAGCATCGCGGTGCGGAAGACGGTCATGGTCACGGCGGCGACGGGGCCGTGGCCGGACACATCGCCGATGACGATGCCGAGCAGGTCGTCGCCCTCTTGATGCTCCGACCCCTGCGGCCGCGGGAACGTGCGGTAGTCGTAGTAGTCGCCGCCGGCGGCCTCCGACGGCTGGTAGCTCACCGCGAACGTGAACCGCGGGTCCGTCGGCCAGGCCGCGGGCAAGAGCGACCGCTGCACGCGCCCGATCTCGTTCATCTGGGCATCGAGGCGGTCGTGCAGCCGCTCCGCCTCGTTCTTGAGCACCAGCGTCTCGATGGAGGTGGACATAAAATTGATGTTGCCGATGCCGACCCGCAGCATCTCCTCGTCGAGACCGCGCGACGAAGGGGGCATGAACATCACCGAGTACTCGTTGACACGACCGGCCGCGAACACCGGGACCGCGAGCACGTCGCAGACGCCCGGCAGCCAGCCCTCAAGCAGCGCATCCCCCGCCGGGTCAAGCCCGCGCACGAGCTTGGGAGACTCGCCCTCGATCAGCCGCGATAAGTAGGACGAATGCTCGATCGGAGTTTCGTCCAGCGGCAGCCAGTACCTCGTCATCGCCCGGACGCTCTCGGGCGTGAGGTCCCCTCTGCCAAACTCCTGCCTGAGCATGACGCGAAACGAACCCGGCTCGCAGCCTTCGGTGAGCAGACCCAGCGCGTGCGTCACGCCGGAGAGCTGGTTGAACTTGCGAGAGAACGCGGCGTACAGCTCGTCCTCGTTCTGCGCGAGGCTGATCTCGCGCAGCATCTCGAGCGTCGCCCGCACGCCCTCGAACCTGTCGAGCACATCGATGTTCAGTTCTTCCGTCCGCACGAACGCATTCTACGGGGTGGCGACCCGATCGCGAAGCTGCAAGGCGGTCGCACGCGACGCGTCGCGGTCGGTCAGGACCCGGGATCGTTCGTCATTGTCGGACAGCTGCGGGGCGTTGACACCGATATTGAGCGAGGCGGTCTCCGCGGCCGCGTGGGCGAGGACCGCCGCGGCGACGAGGTCGCTCCGCAGGTTCGGGTTGCTGATGGGCGAGAGCTTCTCGCAGAGCCGGAGCAGATCCGTCGCGGCCGCCATGACCGAACGCGGTACGTGGATCGCCCGGCGAACGGCCGATTGAAACTCAGCGGGCTTCTCGGACTGCGATCCCCACAGCGCACTGAGCGACGCATAGGCGTCCGCGTCCGCATCGGCGAGCGCGAGCATCACGCCGCGCGCGTTGTCGAGCTGCGCAGCGATCGACTCCAGCTCGTCCTGATGATC
>JBCDKU010000112.1:0-4444 GCA_038746265.1 Planctomycetota bacterium | reverse complement strand
GCGACAAAGTCCCAGATGTACTCGGGGTCCGGGAGTTCACCCGATGCCGACGGGATCGCCGGCGGCACAAAGCGCCCGGTGACCGCGATATCGGGGCCCTGACGAGCCACGAGGGCATCCGGCTGCAGCACCGTCCTGAACTGCGGATCCCGACGCGAGAACCGGATGCCGCCGTCGAGGAGGTACTGCTCAAGATCAACACCACGCGGAGGAGTTTGCTGTTCGACAAGGTCCGGAAGGCGATTCGGAACGAACTCAAAGAGCTCGCGCGACCACGTCCAGTCAAGCTCCCAGAGGTAGCTGAAGCTCCGCAGCGAATCGGGCCGCTCATCGATGACGTACTCCGGGGCCACGTTCGCGTCGAACCCGAAGCCGACCGGAACGCCGAGGTTGCCCATGCCGTCGTCGGTAAACTTCACATCGCGCTGCCGGTTGAGATCCGACAGCACGCCGTCGGTCGGCTCGATCAGCCCGTTGATCGTCGCCGCGACCGCGCCCGCCTCGATCACGAGGTTCGCCTGCCGCTGCTGCTGGATCACCGAGGGGAACACCGCCGCGAGCCCGAGCAGACCGAGCCCCAGCACGATCACCGCGAAGAGCACCTCGAGCACGCTGAACGCCCGCGCGACACGCCCGCGGTTCGAGCCGTCACCGGTCGGTGCGAGTCTGAACCGATTCATCGCCGCACCTCCGTTACCTGCCCGGTTGTCGGCTGCACCGCGAGGATCCGCGCCCGCGGGAGCGTCACCGTGTCAACGGGCGCCGCGCCGGACTGAGCCAGCACCCAGTTGGGCGGCATCGTCGGACGCGCGGGCTGCAGCGGCAGCTGTCCGGGCGTCTCCGCCTCATAGCCGTTGATCCAGTCGGTGATGCTCAGCCGGATGTCTTCGTTGGTCGGGATCGTTCCGCGCCAGATCGCCGTCGCACGGTTCGACCCGTTCGCGAACTCGATCCCGTTGCCCGCGCTCCGCGTCGCGTAGGGCGTGCCCTGCTTCACCCGCGAGGCGTAGAGCCCCGAGAGCAGCTCCGAACGCTTGAACATCGCCAGCCGTGTCACCGGGCGTGCCAGCACCGTGTCGTGCGAATAATTCCCGAGCAGCGCCCGGCGCAGCCGAGCATCGGCGTCATTGACGATCGTGTTCGAATCAAGGTTCGGCGAGTCCACGATCGAACGCACCCACTCGTCGAGGTTCTCTGCCAGATCGACCCGCAGCGGCCGCTGGTCCTGCGCGTTGACCACGCTGAACTGCGTGCTCAGCGATTGAGCCCGGTCCTCGGCACTCGGACGCGGATCGAGCAGCAGCGCCTCGGTCTGGTCGTTGATCAGCCGGCCCGACTCGCCCTCGAAAAGCAGCATGAACGTCTGCCGGGGCGTAAACATCATCGCCGTACTTGCGCCCATGAGCGACTGGTCGTAGTAGTGCGATTCGGGCAGCAGCCAGTACGAGAGCGCACGCACCGCGGGGTCGAGGACCGGGTCCTCGCCGTAGGTCGGGCTGTCGTACCACCCCGCATCGATGCTGTTCGGCGGCGCAAACCCCGCGACCGCCCACTCGGCGGGCAGCTCTTCGGTCCGTGTCGTCCGGATCGGAACAAACACGCCGCGCCGCACGGTGCCCGCCGTCGAGGTGCCGAGACCCACAAACGGGTTCTCACCGATCGGCGCGTTCGGCTGCGCCACGGGCTCCTCGAGCGTCGCCACCTGCCGCGCGATCACGATCCGAGTCCCGACACCCGGCTCGTCGAGAAAGAACACGCCGATGTTCACGCCGTCGAGTGTCGCGAGATCGCGGGCCGCCTGCGACGCGAAGCCGATCGCGTTGTCCGCGCGGGAACGCTCAGCAGAATCCAGCGCCTGATCAACGGCGGGGATCGCCACGATCAGCACAACCGACGCGATCAGCACGACCACAAACAGCTCCGCGATCGTGAAGCCGCGCCGCGCGGCAGCCGCAAGCCTGTTGGGAGAGGAAGTCATCATCAGTTGCCGAGCTCCACCGCGTTGTCTTCCCACGCCTCGATCCGCAGGTCGAGAACCTGCTGCGCGTTCATCGGATCGACCGGACGACCCAGCGCCGTGATGAGCTCGTCCAGCCGCTCGGTACCGAACACCCCATTCGGGCCCGCGCTCACAATCGCCCATCGCGCGTTCCGAAGCTGGTTACTGCCGTCGGTGAGATCGATCGCGAATCGATCGAAATCGTCCACCGACAGCGTGAATCGCTCGAGTATCTCGGGCGAGATCAGCACGGCCGGGATATTCAGATCCGACGGGCGTGTAATCGTGGCCTCGGGCTGCCACCGGTAGTAGCGGATCGCCCGTTCACTAACATCAGAGAACACCGTCGAGTACCCGAATGCGAGGTCCTGGCGGTCTTGCGCAAACTCTTCCCGGACAGAGTCCTCGGCGTTCTGATTTGCGGTCGCGCTCGGCACGAAGCCGTTCTCGAGCATCTCGACCGCATCGAAGTACAGCGGCTGCGATGTCACCGAGCCGCTCGCGATGAAGAACGGCTCGAGACGCGTCGGCGTCGCCACCGAAACATCGACCTGGGGCTGCCGCACGACGTCGAGAGGCAGCGCAAACGACCCAACCGTCACGCCCTCGAACGCGCCGGTCCGTGTCGGGCGTGTCATTCCCTCGCCGTCCACACCGTCAATAAACGCGGGTCCGATGCCCGAGAGGAAGTAGGGCAGGGAGAGTGTGCTGTACCGCTGATTCGCCCGCGTCCAGGCAGAGGCACGGACGCCTGACCCCATCGACCAGTTGTACCTCGCAAGAATCGACGCTTCGCCGTCGGCCTGATCAACGCCGCGCAGGAATCGGTCGTTCAGCCCCGTCTGATAGGTCGATAGCACAAGCTGCTGCGAAGTCGAGGACGCGCCAACAACCCGCTGCACGGGCTGGTCACGCGTGGCCGTGAAGCGACCGTCCCGCGCGCCACGGACGTAGGTCGGCAGATCATCGACCACCGTGCCCTTGTTCCCACGCAGATCGCCGCTCCCGTCGAACGTCCCGTCGTGCATGAGCGGCACCGAAAAACCAAGCTGGTTCTCGAAGACCTGCAGGCCCAGACCCATATTCCGCACGCCCGCCCGCGCCGAGCCCTCGCGGGCCGCACGAACCGCGCCGCCCAGCGCCGGGAGCAGGATCCCGATCAGAAGCGCGATCACGCCGACGACGACGATCAACTCGATCAGCGAGAAACCACGCCGGCGGCACGCGATTTCAGATTGGAGCGTTCTCGTGTCGTCCATCGTCGCCGGTGCTCCTGCGAAATCCCACATCCATCCGCGCACCCGGTGCGCCCGGCCCATGCCGCATGTTCTCTCGGGTCTCCGGTCCACGCACGTTCGTATGTTCGCTCGCCGCGAGCCGCACGCCCTCTCGGGCACACCGCTACCCCTGCAGCGAGTTGATCATGCTCACCATCGGGAGGAACATCGCGATCACGATCGTTCCGATGATGCCGCCGAGCACCACGATCATGAGCGGCTGCAGCAGACTCACCAAAGAGCCCACCGCGACATCGACCTCCTCGTCGTAGTTGTCGGCGATCTTCATGAGCATGACGTCCATCTCGCCGGTCTCCTCACCGACGTCGATCATGTTCACCACGATGGCGTCGCACACCTTCGCCTCGCGGAGCGGGCCCGCGAAGCTCTCGCCCTCGCGGATCGAATCGTGCACCTTGCCCAGCGCCCGCTCAAAGACCCAGTTGCCCGAGGTCTCTTTCGTGATCGTCACCGCCTCGAGGATCGGCACGCCCGCGCCGATCAGCGTGCCAAGCGTCCGCGTGAAGCGGGCGATCGTGCTCTTGCGCATCAGGCCGCCGAAGATCGGCGTCCACATCAGCAAGATGTCCGTGACCGCCTTGCCGGGCTTCGCCGCCCGGATCAGCTTCCAAAGGACGAACGCCGCGAACGGCGACGCGATGATCACGACAAAGCCCGGCAGCTTCTGCTCCGGACGCTGGCCCGCGACCCAGCGGCTCGTATCGATGAGCCACTGCGTGATGCCCGGCAGCGCCACGCCGAAGTCCGCGAAGATCTCCTCGAACTTCGGGATGATGAACACCATGATCGCCGTCAGGATGATCATCGCGAGCAGAATGACCGCGATCGGGTAGACCAACGCGCCCTTGATCTTCCGTTTCAGCCGCTCCGCCTTCTCCATGAACTCGGCGAGACGCTGCAGGATAATGTCGAGCACACCGCCGACCTCGCCCGCCGCCACCATCTTGGTGTACAGCCGGTCGAAGGCCTTCTTGTTCTTGCCCATCGCGTCCGAAAGCGAACTGCCGCCCTCGACCTCTTCGCAGACGCTCAGCAGGACGTTCTTCATCACGCCCGGCTTCTGCTGCGACTCGAGAATCTGCAGCGAGCGGAGCAGCGGCAGGCCGGCGTCCTGCAGCGTCGAGAGCTGACGGGTAAAGAGTGTCAG
>JBCDKU010000111.1:0-5347 GCA_038746265.1 Planctomycetota bacterium | reverse complement strand
GTCGTCGGCCTCGCGATGCTCTTCTTCGGGTCGGACCTGCTGGTTGATGGCGCGAAGGCGCTCGCGACGATGCTCAACGTGCCGGCCGCGGTCATCGGCCTCTCGCTTGTCGCGTTCGGTACCAGCGTCCCCGAGCTCGCATTGTCGGCGATCGCGGCCTTCCGCAAGGAGCCAGACATCGCCGTGGGCAACATCATCGGGTCGAACATCTTCAACCTGCTCTGCGTGCTCGGTTTCACGGCTCTGTTCTCACCGGTCCCGCTCGAAGCAACAGACGGCTTCTGGAACCGCGATGCGCCCGTCATGCTGCTGCTCACGGTCGCGTGCCTGCCGATCATGCTGGTCGGGCGGAACATCTCCCGGATCGAGGGGGTCCTGCTTCTCGGGCTCTACGTTGGCTACTTGGGCGTTCTGATCGCAACAACCCGCTGATCGGGCCGGGGTGCGGCCCCTTTCGGCGGTTGTCTGCGATGGGGCGCGCTCCAGCAGCCGATATTCAATGCATGCTGCGGATTGCGACGAGCGAGGCGATACCGGGCACGCGGCTGGCGTTGCCGGCGTTCCACCCCGCCGTGCCGGGACAGGTCCTGCTGCGGGCGGGCTACGAGCTCGATGCCCGCAGCATCGGCCGGCTCCGCGACCTCGGTGTCCGGACGCTCTGGCTTGCCATCCCGGAGCTCGCGTTCCTGACCCGCCGGACGTCACCGGCGATCATCGGGCGCCACGCCGCGGTGGTCGGGCACGTGTCGAGACTCTTTGACTCGTTCCGCTCCGGCGTGAACGCCGAGCTGGACTACGGCGTGTACGCCGGCGCGGTGACGGGTCTCGTCGAGGCGTTCGAGGCCGAACCCGACGCGGCGCTGCTGATCGATCGGATCGCCCGCACGAGCGATCTAGAGCTCGAGCACGCATCGACGGTGTGCTACGTGTCAACGCTGATGGGGCTGAAGCTCGCGTGGTACCTCGAGCACGAGCGCCCGCGCGTCACCGTCGCGCGGGCCCGAGAGGTCGTCCCGCTCGGCATCGCCGGCATGCTCCACGACATCGGTGTCGTCCGCATGTCCGCCGAGCAGCGGCGCAGCGTTCGGGAGAACCCCGACCCGTCGAACGAGGACTTCCGGGCGCACGTCGGCATCGGCTACGACGCGATAAAGGGGCGTGTGCCGCCCACGGTTTCCGCCGCGGTGCTTCATCATCATCAGCGCTTCGACGGGACCGGCTTCCCCGAGCGCAAGAAGGCCGACGGTCGCGTCGAGCCGGTCGCGGGAGACCAGATCCACATCCACGCCAGGATCATCGCGGCGGCCGACTGCTTCGATCGGCTGAGCGGTGCCGGCGAATCGGACGGCGACGTGCCCCGCGTCCGCGTGCTCGGCGAGATGCTGCGCGGCGAGCGGGCCGGGTGGTTCGATCCCACGGTGATGCACGCGCTGCTCGCCGTCTGCCCGCCGTACCCGCCGGGCGCTCGCGTCACGCTGTCCAACGATGTGCACGGCGTCGTCGTGGGCTGGGACTCTCTCAACCCCTGCAAGCCCCGGGTGCGGGCCCTCGACCCGCGTGACCCGTTCAACGTGCCCTCCGGGCCGACGATCGATCTGTGCCAGACCGCCGGCGTGTGTGTCGCCGAGATCGACGGCCACGACGTCGGCCGAGACAACTTCTACCCAGAATCGAGCGCCGAGTTCTGCCTGGATTCGCAGGCACGCCGCCTGCACAACGCAGCGGAAGAAAGCCGCGAGCAGGCGGACACCCACCGCAGATCTGCCTGAACACGCCCGCGCGGGCGTAAGCGTGGGCGTGGTCGTCGAAGCGAGGCCGATCAGCCGCCGCGGTACGCGGCCGGCGTCGCCACACCGCTCTGGCTGCTTTCCATCTGAACCGGCTCGCCGTCCTCGCTGAGCGTCAGGCCCACGAGTTCGAGCTCGCTGCGTTCCCATGGCTCGTCCACGATCTCGCCCGCCGACGGCTCGCGGAGCAGCACGCGCTGGCCTTCCTCAAGCCCGGCGAGGATCTCTGCGTGCGTGTCGCTGAATCGGCCTGTCTGGATGGGCACCCTGCGGAACAGCGAGCCCGACGGCGTGTACACGTACCGGACCGGCCCGTCGTTGAACACGGCCGGCACGGGCGCCGCGAGCGCTTGCTCCACGCGTCCGAGCACCAGCATCGCTTCGCACCGCATCGAGGGCTTGAGCGACCGATCAGCGTTCTCATCGTTGATCGCGATCGTGACGGTGTACTCCCTGAGGTTGGGGTCGCGCCAGCCGCCGTTCTCCGCGAGGATCCCGATCTCCTTCACCGTGCCCTCGACGGTCCGGCCGTTCGCGGCATCCACAGTGATCATCGCCCGCTGCCCTGGCGTGACGCGGCCGGCGAGGCTCTCGTGCACACGCACCTCGGCGACCAGCTTCGAGACATCGGGCAGGCCGAACAGGAGCTGATTGCGGTAGACCTGCTGGCCGATCTGCATCGGGCCCTCGCTCGACCATGAACGCCGCGACTGCTCGACGGTGCTGCCGTAAACCACCATGCCCGACGACGGTGCGCGGACGGTCGCCGCTTCGATCTGCTCTTTCAGCTCCTTGATCTCGTTCTCGCGGCGGGTGACCCGTCGCTGCCGGCTCGTGAAGTCGGCCTGCTTGTCGGCGAGCTGGATCGTGTTTCTGCGTTCGACACGCTCCAGCTCGGCCCGCGCCTGCTCGACGTCGGACTCTTTCTGCTCGCGGTCGCTGGCCTGCTGGTATTTGACGTAGGACTCGTTCTGCAGCCGCGCCTTCTCGACCTGCGACTGCGCCTTGATGAACGCGAGCTCATCCTGCTTGTACTGGTCGGCGCTGATGAACCCCTGCGCGAGCAGCTCGGCGTTCTTCTGGTGCTTCTCTTCGAGCCGCTCGAGCTCGCGGTCGGCTTCTTCGATGGCGAGCCGGAGCTCCTTGAGCTTGATCTGATGATCGCCGTTAACCCACTGCTCGAGCGCGAGCTCCGCGAGCCGCAGCTTGAGCTCGGCGGCCTGCTTGCTGCTCTCGTTGTCCGACTTCTGGATCTCGAACGCGTTCTCGGCGGCGATCAGCCCTGCCCGGTCCGACTCGAGCCCGATCTCTTCGTCGTCGAGCTCCGTGCGGTACTCGTCGGCGTCGAGAACCGCGAGCACCTCGCCTTCAGCGACGCGGGTGCCTTCTTCAATCAGTTCGACGATCGTCGTCCGACGCTCGAGCTTCGACCGCACCTCGATCTGGTTCTCCGCCTGGAGCTCACCCGATGCCGTTGTTGTGATGTCAAAGGACATGGTCGAGACCGGCGCGATGTCCGCGGTCTGCACCCTCGGGGCGGCGTCCCCGCTGGCATCAAAGACGCCGAGCTGCCACACGCCAACGCCGGCTCCTGCCAGCACCGCGATCGCGACCGCGAGCTTCACGAGCGCGCCGCCGCGCCGCCGAAGAGTGCCAGGACGTGACGATGTTTGCGTCGTGATCGGTCTCGCCATCGCGTGATGCCCTCATCTGAGACGCCATTTCTGGCTCTGCGTTCCCGCCAAACGGGCCGGTGCGCTGGTTATCCCGGCCGTCGCACCGTTGCGTACAGCCGATCCAGCCCGGGGTTGTTCGTTTGCAAGGCTTCAACGGATTGTTTCTTCCGTTGCGACACGGACTCACTGACGGGCGGGCCCCGCGGTCGTACCGTCCCGCGTGGACGCTGACGGCCCGATTCTGCTATGTGTCGCGGCTCCTGCCGAGTGTGAGCGGGTGCTTGCCGAGTTCGGCAAGTCCGGGCCGACCGGCCCGGGATCGCGCGTTTCTCTGGGGTTTGGCGGCCGCCGCGTCGAGCTGCTCGCCCTCGGCGTCGGCCCCGCATCGGCCGCGGTCAGCACCGCCGCATCGCTGGCCGCGCACCCCGCATCCGCCGCCGTATGCATCGGGATTGCCGGGGCCTACGCCGGCTCAGCCGTAAGCGTGCTCGACTCGGTCTGTTCGACCCGATCGGTGCTCGCCGGCGAGGGGCGGGTCGAGGCCGGGGGATTCACCGGGCTGGCGGGCATGGGCTTTGGTCCGTTCGACGGTTCCGACTGGATGGACACCTCCCCGGATCTGGCCAAGCGATTAGGGGCCTCGTGCGACCACGCGGGAGCCGTCGCTACGGTGTCCGCTGTGTCCGGGACCGACGCGCTGGCCGAAACCGTGCGCGACCGCACCGGGGCGATCGCCGAGGCGATGGAGGGCGCAGCCGCGCATCTGGCGTGCTCCCGCGCGGGGGTTCCGTTCGCCGAGGTCCGCGTGATCAGCAATATCGCCGGCGATCGGTCGCGTCACCCGTGGCGGCTCGCCGAGGCGCTGGATCGGCTCGGCCCCCTGTCTCGGGCGGTCGCGGAACATCTGACTCGATGACTCCCGAGAACCGCTGGCTCGGCGGGTCGTGAGGCCTGCGCGGGCAGCTTGATCTGAGCGAAGCCGATCCAATGCTGCGCCCGCTCAATGCCCCCTTGTTCATGGCCGATATCCCCGTCGGCGCCGGGTGGACCGGTGTGAGAACGTGCGGCGGGGGATTGATGCGCAAAGGCTCGCTCGGAGCATGGCGGCAGCTGGGGTCGAAGGCCAGCACGGCGAAGCCCGGCAAGGGGGCGCCGATCGCCGTGGACTTCGGGGCGGCGGCGCTGAAGGTCTTCCAGCTCACGCCGAGCGAGCCGCACGGGTTCGGCGCCGCGGCCGCGATCGACACGCCGGACGAGCTGCTCGATGATCCGTCGGCGCGGCTCGCGTTCCAGACGCAGCAGCTGCCTCGTTTGATCCGCAGCGGCGGCTTCAAGGGCAAGCGGGCGGTGTGCCTCATCCCCGCGTGCCTCACGCACACGACGCACGTCCAGGTGCCCAAGGGTGATCCGCAGAGTGTCGAGAGCGCCGCGAAGCTCGCCGTCGCCACGCAGCTCTCGTGCACGCCGGACGCGTTGGTCGTTCGGCATCAGGAGGTCGGCCCGGCCCACGAATCCGGAAAGACCGAGGTCATCACCATCGCGGCGTCGCGCGGCGTCGTCGGGCGATTGATGAGCGGGCTCGCCGCCGCGAAGCTTGAGCCGGTCGGCATGCGCACCGAAGCGGTCGCGCTGCTCCGAGGCTTCAGCACGCTCAAGCTCACGTCGGAAGATGATGTCTGTCTCTACCTCGACCTGGGCTACAGCGCGACCAAGGTGATCATCGCCAAGGGCAACCGCCTGCTTCTCGCCCGGACGATCGAGCTGGGCGGCCGATCGCTGGACGAAGAGATCGCGAGGCACCGCAAGATCAGCATCGAGCGCTCGCACCGCGCCCGGATGGAGTGCAGCGAGTTCTCGGGCGTCGAACGCGCGCCCGTGGCGACT
>JBCDKU010000110.1:0-5820 GCA_038746265.1 Planctomycetota bacterium | reverse complement strand
GCGTGGACCGAGAGCGGGCTGTCGGCCGAGTGCTCGGGGCGGGCGTCGAGCGGCGATCTGGCTTGCGCGTCGAGCGCGGTGTCCGGGATTGGTCGTTCGAGTCGCGTCATTCGGCGAGCTTCCCGGCGACGCCCTTCTCGGGCGCGTCGCCGCCGAGAGCGCGGGCGATGGTCGTGACGTTGTGGTCGATCATGCCGAGGTAGGTGCCCTCGTAGGTACCGCGGGCGCCCATGGCGTCGCTGAAGAGCTCGCCGCCAATCACGACCTCGTGCCCCCGAGCGCGAGCGCCGGCGATGAGCGCCTCGATGCTGCGCTGGCTCACCGTCGATTCGACGAACACCGCGGGGACGTCGCGCTCGACGAGCAGGCTCACGAGCGATTCGATGTCGGCGATGCCGGCTTCTGATTCGGTCGAGATGCCCTGGATGCCGACGACCTCGTAGCCGAAGCGGCGGCCAAAGTAGTTGAACGCGTCGTGGGCCGTGACGAGCACGCGCTGGTTCTCCGGCACGCTCGCGAGCACGCCCTCGGCGTACGCATCCAGCGCGCGGATCTCGGCGACGTACGCCTCGGTATTGGCGGCGTAGCTGTCCGCGTGATCGGGGTCGAGCTCGGCGAGCTTCTGCCCCACGACCTCAACACAGCCGATCCAGGCGGCGGGGTCCATCCACAGGTGCGGGTCGAAGAGACCCTCGAACTCTTCGGGCTCGAGCAGCGAAGCCTCGTCCACAAGCTCGGTCACAGCGAACACGGGCTTGCCGCTCGTCGCGGTGCGGACGAGGGCGTCTGCCATCTTGCCCTCGAGCAGGAGCCCGTTGTAGAAGATCGCGTCGGCGCCGAGCAGGGTCGCGACGTCGTCGCGGCTCGGCTGATACAGGTGCGGATCGACGCCCGGGCCCATCAGGCCCTCGACCTCGGCATGCTCGCCCGCGATGGCGCGGACGGCGTCGGTGACCATGCCGGTCGTCGCGACGATCCGCATCGGTCCGGACCGCTCCGACGGCGCAACCGCCTGCTGGTCGCAGCCGGCGAGGGGGAGGAGAAACGCAAGCAGGATCGCGGCGAGTGTTCTCATGCGGGATGGCTCCGGGCGGGGTCTGTAACCACGGCTACGGTTCTGGATCAAAGTGTAGACGCGGCTACAGTTTGGTTCAATCGACCGCCGTCCCCGGAGCCCCCGTTTGGCGAAACGCCCCGCGAAGAAGACCGACCCCTCGAAGCCCTACCGGGCGGCCAGGCGTGCCCACGCGACGGAGATCACCGAGGACTACGTCGAGGCGATCGCGGAGGTCATCGACCGCGACGGCGAGTGCCGCGTCAAGGACCTGGCGGCCGAGTTCGGCGTGAGCCATGTGACCGTGACGAAGACCGTTGCGCGGCTCGTGAAGGAAGGACTCGCCGAGACCGAGCCCTACCGACCGATCGGGCTGACGGACGCGGGTCGCGAGCTGGCGGCGTCGTGCCGCAGGCGGCATGAGGTGGTGCTGCGGTTCCTGATGGCGCTGGGTGTCCCTGCAGAGACGGCCGAGATCGACGCGGAGGGGATCGAGCACCACATCAGCCCGGTGACGCTGGAGCGGATGGAGCGGTTCTCGAGCAGCCGCCGGGAGTCCTAAGCGACTGCAAGCCAGTCCCTTGCGAGAGATTCCGGTGGATTACCGGACGCTGTAGGAATTCTCCGCACGGTTTGTCAGAAAAGTTCTCAGACGGTTCGCCTTTTCGTGGTTCCTGCGCACCTTCAGGTTTGGAGGTCCGCGCCTGCGTGGCGCGGTCGCTGTGAGAGATGCACCAAAGAGCAGAGAAGTGAGATCCGCCATGAAGAACATCGCCCTGATCGCTGCTGCCGGGTTCGCCGCGGCCGCCTCGGCCCAGCCGCTCGTCCTCGATTCGTTCGCCGATCAGTTCGACGGCTCGGGCTCCGACGGGCGTCTGACGACGACCGGCAGCCCGACCAGCGACGTCTCGATGCAGATGGCGCTCTCGAGCGTTCTCGGCGGCAACCGCCAGGCGACCCTGAACTCGATCTCGGGCGACTCGGTCGCGACGGGCTCGATCTCGTCGCTCGAGGGCGTGCTCTCGCTGAGTACCGCCGCGATGGTCCAGTCCGAGCTCGTCCTGCTCTACGGCGACTTCAACGGCGGCGTCGATGTGACCTCGGGCGGCACCAACGACCGTTTCGAGTTTGACGTGATCTTCTCGGATTCGGGCTCGTCCGCCGTCGGCGCTGTGGACTTCGATCTGACGCTCGTTGACGGCATCGGCACCTCGTGGACCGAGCGGGTCTCGATCCAGCAGTTCGTCGCACCCTCGAGCCCGGTGACCCTGAGCATCGACCTCGAGCTGTTCAGCATCAACGATGTCCTGCTGAGCGAGATCGCCTCGATCCGCTTCGACTTCGCCGCGGGCGGGTCGGCCGGCGACACGACGATTGGTCAGCTTCAGTTTGTTCCCACCCCGGCAACGGCCGCCCTGTTCGCGGGCTGCGGTATCGCCGGTGTTCGTCGCCGCCGCTGAGGCGGGTGACGGCCGGGCGGGTGCCCGGCATGGCAGCGTGATCGCTTTGTTTCAGAGCCTCGTTCGACGGCTTGCGTGATCAATCTGTCACTGGTCATGAAGGTCGGCCCACGACGGGCCGAGAGAAGGCAGGAGCCGTGAAAGCAAGCATGCAAAGCGTGCGCGGGGCCATGATGCGCCCAGACAAGAAGCCGTCCAGCCACCGTTGGCCGGCTCTCATTTGCTCGTCCGTTCTCGCGATCGGTGCCGGGTCCAGTTTGGGCCAGGTTTCGCCGGTCATGGTGGACAGCTTCACCGAGCAGTTCGCGTCGTCGGTCGGGTTCATCGGCGAGCTGCGGACGGGCTCACCCTTCAACCCGGGCGATTTCGATGACTCCTCGCTGCAGGCGGAGCTTGCGAGCACGATCGGGCAGCGGGAGGTTCTCCTCGAGCAGCTGACGACATCATCGGGCGCCTCGGCGCGTGTCGATCCCTCGCAGGGTCGGCTCATCGTTGATTCGGGCGCCGGAGCCGTCACGCGGACGACGCTGCGGTACTTCGATCTGGGCGACCTGAACATCTTCGCGGCCGGGGCGATGTCCACGTTCGAGTTCGACGTGCTGTTCTCGGATTCGGGCTTTGAGAGCGTCAGCGAGCTGACGTTCGACCTGACGCTCAACGACGGCGCGATGAGCGCGACCTTCTCCGCGTCGCTCAGCGAGTTCGTGGGTGTCGATGTCGATCCGATCACGGGCGACACGCTCGATGCGAGCCCGCGGCGGATCGCGATCGATCTCGTGCAGTTCACCGACGCGGGCGTCGATCTGACCAGCCTCGACGAGATCGCGCTCGCGTTCGGCACCGAGGGCGCGGGCGGCGACACGGTCATCGGGCCGATCGGGTTCGGCGTGGTCGGGACGGTCCCGAGCCCCGCGACGGCCGCGATGCTCGCGGCGGGCGGGCTGGTCTGTGCGCGTCGGCGACGCTGAGCGGTTCACTCCGCCCCGGCGTTCTCTCCGAGCATCTCGCTAAGCGTCATGACGCCGTCGCCGTTGCGGTCGAAGCGGTCGAACACGCTCCGCAGCCGCTCGCGGACGTCCTCGCGGCGGACCTCGCCGTCGCCGTCGCGGTCGAGCTGGCGGAAGAAACGCGTCAGGCGGATCCGCTCGACGTCACGCTCGGCGAGCTGTTCCTGAGCCTCGGGCATCAGGTAGTACTCGACGTAGCCGAGCAGCATCTCCTCGAAGGTCTGGTCACCCCAGCGGACGACCGACTCCGGGTCGGGGTTGGCCGGGTTACCCTTGGAGTTGTCGAACGTGCCCGTGACCTCGATCACCGTGCCCGCGGGCAGGTCGATCGGCTCGGCGAGCTCGTAGCGGAGCTGCCAGTTGAAGTCGTACGCAGGCACGTCGAGCAGCGTGCGGACGGTGCCGTCGGGGAGCGTCGCGACGTACTTGAACGCCTGTCCCCGGACGTGCATGTGCGGCAGGAAGGACATCACGCGGATCGCGGCCGGCAGCGTCACGCTCGCGGTGTCGGCGTGGCCCCGCGTGCCGGCGGGGATGCGGAACCAGGTGTTGGCGATGCCCATGACCTCGACCTCGTGGTCGGGCTTGCCGTCGGGCCCGAGCTCGTCCTCATCGGCGAAGATGAAGCCGATCTGGGTCTTGTCGGTGACCGCCCTGCCGTTGGGCGTGTAGTGCATCTGCATGGTGATGTCGTCGCCCGCCTCGAGCTTGCGGGCAAAGCCCTCGGGGAAGACCTGCACGGCGTTGCCCGGGACGTACGCGGCGTAGTAGCCGTCGAACTCGCCGCGGGATTCGCTGATGGGCTCCCAACGCTCGCCTCGCTCGCGGTTCCACGCGAGGACGTGGTGGACGACCTGGGGCTCGGAGGGCTTGATCTCGATCGCCTTGACCCACTTGTCCTCGGAGACGACGTCGGGGATGCGGACGTACTGGTAGTCAAGGTAGCCGTCGGCGGGGATCTCGACGCCCTCGGTCATCTCGACGATCAGGTCGGGCTCGCCGATCTGCCACGCACTCGCGATTGCCTGCGTGACCGGGTGGTCGTCGGGGTCGCCCTTGACCATGTCCGAGTCGAGCCAGGCGAGCAGGTCGCGCTTGTCGTCGTCGGAGAGCGCGGCGTTGTTGGCCCAGCCCGGGTGCCAGTCGCCCTCTGCTTCGGGCGTCTCGGCCGCGAACCACGGGGGCATGATGCCGTCCTCGACGACGAAGCCGAGCATCATCGCGCGCTTCTGGACGTTCTCGTAGGTGTCGAGGCGGAAGGGCCCGACGCCGTTCTCGCGGTGGCAGCTCACGCAGTTGTCGGCCATGATCCGCGCGATACGTCCGTGGTAGGTCACGTCGCCGGCGGCCCACCGGGACTCGCTCTCGGGCTTGATCAGGCAGCCCGGGGCGCTGGTGGCTTCGACAGTTGGTCGCTCGCCCGCGAGGACGGCATCGATCGCGTCGGTGAGGTAGTGGTTGGTCGCTTCGGGCTTGGTGTAGCCGATACCGTACTGGTCGTTGATCGCACCGCGGTAGACGAGGGTGCGGGCGCTGTCGAGAACAAACACCTCAGTGGTGGTCTTCGCGCCGAGCGTGCCGGCGAGGTTGAGGTCGCTGTCGTTGAGGTACGCGCCGTCAAGACCGAGGGACTTGGCGTGCTCTTTCATGTCAGCGACGGAGTCGAGGCCGCTGACGTTGACGTGGATGAAGTTGACGCCCTTGCCCGCGTAAGCGTCCTCGATGCGGGCGAGGGTCGGGCCGGTCTTCTGGCTGAGCGGGCAGGTGACGCTGTTGAGCGCGATCACGGTTGGCGTGTCGCCGGCAAGGGCGCGGAGGCCCCATTCGGTGCCGGCGAGGTCTTTCGCGGCGGCTCCCGCGGGCAGGAGGCGGCGGACGCCTTCTTGGCTGAAGCGGGTCTCGTCCATCGCTTCGGGGGCGATGCGGACGGCCTGGGCGGCGGCCGAGGCGAGCATGGCGGCGGAACAGATTGCGGCAGCAGCACTTCGGACGATCATACGTGGGATCCCTTTCGCGGGCGGGGGCCGGGCAGAGGCCGCCGCGACGTACAGAGTAGCGAGCACAGATCTTGTCGCAAGGGGTTTCCGTTCCGTGCTGGGGCAGGACCGGGGCGGGTTGCTTGCGTGAGCGATCCGGTGTGAACTGCGCTTCGAGGCAGAACGCTCACGGTTTGTTCTCATTGCAAGGGGGCCCCTCATGGCAGGCAAGCAAGCGATCCCGACGAAGAAGTTCGACGCCCGCGACTACGCGCGGCAGGTGCAGACGCTCCGCAACAGCCAGAAGCGGAATTTCTACGACT
>JBCDKU010000109.1:0-5843 GCA_038746265.1 Planctomycetota bacterium | reverse complement strand
GGCGAATGGTATAGGCTTGGAGGTGGCAGCGATCTCCGCGGGATGAGACCGCCGCGGGCCGATGGAGGGGAGCCGGATGACGCGTGAGGAGTTCGAGGCCGAGGCGCTCTCGCATCTCGACGCGGTGTACCGCATCGCGTACCACCTGACGCGGAACGAGTCGCGGGCGCAGGATCTGGTGCAGGACGTCTATCTGCGCGCGATCAAGTCGGCGGCGAAGAACGGCTTCGAGGCCAAGGGCGGGGGCATGCGGCCCTGGCTGTTCGCGATCGCGCACAACACGTTTTACTCGACGATTAAGCGGGAGAACCGGGCGCCGACGGCCGTAGGCGAGTTTCACGGCGACGCCTCGAGCGAGCCGCTGCCCGACGAGCCGCCGCCCGCGTGGGACGGGGCGAGCTTCGACTGGGAGCACGTGGACGCGCGGCTGCGGGATGCCGTCGAGGACCTGAAGGATGAGTACAAGCAGGTCCTGTTGATGTGGGGCGTGCAGGGGCTCAAGTACCGCGAGATCGCGGAGGTTCTTGACGTGCCGATCGGCACGGTGATGAGCCGGCTGCACCGGGCTCGAAAGCTGGTCGCGGAGCACCTGGCCGAGCAGCCCGGGGCGCTCGAGGAGCTCGGGATTTCAGTTGGTGGAAACTAACTTGCAGCCGACGCGAACGAATAAGTTCGGTTGAGACACAAAAACTTTTGTCAGAACCGCCTGTGGGCGGAAGAGCGGGCGGCTGGGGGCCGTTTGACGGTGCGGATCGCGGGCGGCTTCTTCGCTCCAAATCCTGGTTCAGTATGAGTTTGCCAGCAGAAACCGAGCGGAAACAGAACGAATGAGCGACGATCGAAACAGCATCAATGGTGACCTGCCCTTGGCCGCATTGATTCGGCTCGCGGCGGATGGCGAGATCTCCGCCGAGCAGGAGCGTCGCCTGGAGACCGAGGTTGAACGCGACCCCGGCCTGGCGCGTCAGATCGAGGCCGAGCAGCTGCTGCGGTCGTCGCTTGAGCGGGCGTTCTCGGATGGCCCGGCCGCACCGGCTGGCCTTCGTGACCGCGTCGCCTCGGCGATGGCGAGTGTTGAACTGAGTGGGCAAGAGTCCGATGACGCCGACGTGCCGACGCAGCTGGCGCCGATAACGCGAGACCGGTCCTTCTGGGCCGGCCCGGCCGCCCGTGTGCTCGCGGCGGCGGCGGCTCTGCTGCTCGTCGCGACGGTGTTCGTTGTCTCGCGTGGCGGCGTGTCGAACGAGCCGTTCAGCAACCGGTCTCGGGCGGTGCAGTTTGTGGCGAGCGAGCACGGTCGATGCGTGGTCGATCTTGCACCGGGGACGGGCAAGTTCAGGGTCACGGACGCCGACGAGATGCCTGGGCTGACCGGCGACGTGCTCGGCCAGGAGATCACGCTGGCAGATCTGGTGGTCAGCGGCGCCGAGAACGTGTCGTTCATCGATGCGGGCCGGTGCGGTGTGCCGGGCGGCGGCCGGAGCATGCACATGCGGTTCGAGGTGCCCTCGTCCGAGAGCGTCGAGCCGGAGCGGTTCTCTCTCTTCGTGCAGCAGAACCGCGGCACCATGGAGCTGGCCGAGGGAGTCACCTACGAGCTTGATCCCTCGAGCGGCGGCACCATCGACCTGAAGAGCCCGAGCATCTACGTGTGGCTCCGTGAGGGTCTGGTGTACTACCTGGTGGTCGATAACGCTAAGAGCTGCGGCCCGATCCGTGATCGCCTGGCGGCTCCCGAGGACATCGAGCCTCTGACCAACGCCGCCTGACGGCACTGCCTGACAGGACTGCCTTGCAGCAGCGGGATGGCGTTCGCGGCCTGTTCTCGCATTTCTCCGAGCGAAAGACTGACTGAAAGACTGACTGAAAGACCGGGCGAAACCGATCGCTTGATCGAGCCGATCCGTAGGATTGGTGCGGGGGTACAACGCTTCCGTCACGGAGGATCGCCGAGATGATCGCACGGGCTGGAATCGGTATTACGCTGATCGTGGCATGTGCCGCGGGTTCGACGGTCGGGCAGGACGCGCTGGGGGACGGGCGGCGGCTCGACGCCAATCAGCGGGTCGGCTCGGGGGGCGTCAACACGTCGGTGCGGGCGGATTTCTCGGCCGCGAACGCGCTGCGGGCGGCGATCGTCACAGGGAACGCGCCGGGGTTCCTGAGCTTCCGTGGCGATGTGGGCTATGTGGCGCCGCGCGAGTTTCGAGGTGACCTCGGATCGGATGACCTCTTCGAATTCCGCCGGGACTCGCTGTACTCGGGCCTGAGCGGTCAGGGCATCCGCGGGACGGACGCGTTGCAGTACCAATTTGCGCTGACAACGGGCAGCCGCCCGCCGCGGTCATTGGCGGGCCCGCTCTCGGTGTCGCGAGACTCCGGGGGGTTGCGGTCGCAGGTGGACGCGGCGATGCCGTCGATCGATACGTCGGCGAATATCCGGACCGGCGGCGCGTCGGCTCTCGCGCCGGTGCCGGTGACCGATCTCGTGACCGATCGCGGCTCCGGGCTGTGGCAGCTCCGCTCTTCGGCGGGCTACCTGACGGACCGCTCGATCGCCGAGAGCGTTGTTGGCGGATTCGATACGGGCGAGGGCGGGCAGGTCGGTGTGACCGCGTCGCCGCTCGGGGGCGTGCGGACGTTCGATATCTCGCCGCAGGCCCAGGCGCAGCGTGATGCTTCCGCGGTCCGCAGCGATGCGTCGCGGCCGCTCGATCAGCCGGTGACGCTCGACACGGCGATCCAGGTGCCGAGCACGAACGCGTACGACCGCGTCTTGCAGGGTGTGCAGGACGAGTTCTCGCGCTCGATCGGCATCGAAGACGACGGCGACGGGAACGGTCTCGTCGAGCTGATCGAGCAGCAGAACCAGAGCCTGCGGGAGTTCCTCGCATCGGTCCGCGAGCAGCCGGCGCCGCTGCCGGTCGACGACGATGATGCGACACCGTCCGACGCGAAGGAGGAATCGCCCGATGGCGGCGAGACGCTGCCAGCGCGGGATCGGCTGATCCAGCGGTTCGAAGAGCTCGGTATCGACCGCAGCTCGATCGACGCGTTGCGGGCCGGGGCGACGCGGGTGGACGATCTTGTCGCGCCTGGCGTTCGGCTCGGGCAGGACTTCTACCTGACGCACCTCACCGAGGGTCGCGAACTGATGCGTCAGGGCCGGTTCTTCGACGCCGAGGCCCGCTTCTCGCTGGCACTCTCGGTCCGGGAGGGAGACCCGACGGCGTCGATCGGTCGCGTGCACGCGCAGATCGGGGCGGGCCTGTTCTTGTCCGCGAGCCTCAACCTGCGCGAGACCTTCACGCAGAACCCGATGCTGATCGCGGCCCAGTACGCGCCGGACCTGCTGCCGACGCCGGCGCGGACACGAGCCGTGATCGAGCGGCTCAACGCGCGGATCGATCAGGACGGCAGCGAGGCGCGGGCGGCGGCGCTGCTGCTGGCGTACGTCGGTCGGCAGATCGACGACGAGGCGTTGATCCGGCGGGGGCTTGGTCGCATCGATCTGGACGGCGAGGACCCGCTCGCCCAGCTGCTCAGGCTGGTGTGGCTCGATGATGCCGACGTGCAGCGTTCGCTCGATGCGCTCGGCAAGGCCGGCTCGTCGCTGAACCGGGGTGGAGGCGAGTGAAAGACGGCACCGGGTCGGCGGAAGAGCTCAAGCAGTCGGTCGATCAGGCTCGCAGCGCGATCCGGGCCGGGCTCGAGCAGCAGCTTCGTGACGACGCGATCGATCGGCACGGCTCGGGCTTCGACGACGGCGCCGCGGGTTCGCTGTCGATCACGGTGTTCATGAGTGACGGTTCGCTGCCGCGGCTGTGCGATCAGCTCAGCGTGCTGGCGGGAACGCGTGTATCGCTCCACGACGCGTCGGGCGATCTGGTGGTTGTTTCGAAGGGCGACCCGCCTTGGTGCATCGAAGGATCGGCGGCGATGCAGCCCGGGGAGAGCTCGATCCCGGTCATCGCCGGCGACGCGGCGATCGGGTCGTTCAGGCTCGGCGCGTCGGCGTCGCCGAGCCTTGCCGAGGCCATCGAGTTGCTCTCGCTCGCGGTCGGCGAGGTCTGCGACAGCGTTCTTGAGAGGAGCCAGCGCGTCGAGGAGATGCGCGTGCTGCACCGGCTGACGTCGCTCTTGGCGGGCGCTTCGGACGTGGAGGAGATCCTCGAGAAGGCGCTCGACTCGGCGCTGGAGGTGCTCGATCTCGACGCGGGCTCGATCGTGCTCTTCGAAGAGGGCCAGACGCACGAGGACGAGAGCGGCATCAGGCTCAAGACGAGCCGGGGGCTGTCCGCCGAGTGGCTCGGCGATCCGCGGCCTCTGTCGCACGGGCGCGAGTTCGATCGCCGGGCGGCCGAGGGCGAGGTGGTGGTCGTGCGTGATCTGCGTGAGGACCCGAGGATCATCGGGCTCGACCGGGTCGAGAGCGAGCGGCTGGTGGGGTTCGTTACGTGCGCGATGGTGTTCCAGGATCGGCCGATCGGGGCGATCCGGCTGTACGACCGTGAGCCAAGGTTGCTGAACAAGGGCGAGCAGCGGCTGGTGCGGTCGATCGCGCAGCAGGCGGGGCTGGCGATCGAGCAGGCGCGACTGCTGGAGCTTCAGGCCGAGGACCGGCGGATCCAGCGGCAGCTGTCGCTCGCGCGCGACGTTCAGCGGCGGATGCTGCCGAGCACGATGCCGACGATCGAGCCGTTTGACATCGCGGCCCGCTATGTGCCGAGCTTCGAACTGGGCGGCGACTTCTACGACGTCTTCCCCGTGGGCTCGAAGGAGAGCCCGCACCTTGGTCTCGCGGTGGGTGATGTCGTCGGCAAGGGGGTTGCCGCGGCGCTCTTGATGTCGAGCGTGCGGTCGTCGCTGCGGGCGTTCGCCGACGAGGTGTATGACCTCGATGAGATCGTGGCGCGGACCAACCGAGCGCTCGCGCGCGACACGCTCGAGAGCGAGTTCGCGACGCTCTGGTACGGGGTGGCCGACCCGAAGAGCCTGCACCTGACGTACTGCGCGGCGGGGCACGAGCCGCCGCTGATCGTGCGCGTGCCCGAGCACCGCGCCCCCACCACGGCCGACGTCGACGAGCTAGCCACGGGCGGCATGGCGGCGGGGATCGACCCGAGCCAGCGGTACCAGCGCGGGCACTTTGATCTGTCGCGCGGCGACATCGTGGTGTGCTACACCGATGGCATCACCGATGCGAGCAACTTTGAGATGAAGCGGTTCCACAAGCGCCGGCTGATCGACGCGCTGCTGACGACGCTGGAAACGAACCCGGACGCGTCGGCGGCCGAGGTGGTCGAGGGTGTGTTTTGGCAGATTCGGCAGTACGTGGGCCTGAGCAAGCAAGCGGACGATCAGACACTGCTGGTGATGCGGGTGCGGTGAGCGAACCGGTCCGCCCGCTCACGCGGGAGGCTCGCCGTCAACATCAGGCTGCCGGCGGCGGGTCTGTGTCGCCGTTGAAGGGCGAGAGCAGGTCGCGGAGCTCGTCGATCTTGAGCGAGGCGCGTTCGAACTCTGCCTCGACGCTGCGGATGACATCGTCGGTCGTGGCGGCGTGGTCGAAGGCGTGGTCGCCGGTCGTCTCGGTCGCGCCGGCGTCTCTGCCCGACGGGAACGGGATCGGTGCCGGGTCGTCTTCCCACGTGCCTCGGAGTCGGAACCGGTTCATGACGGTGCTTCCTTGCTGCTCCATGGACGAGAATGTCGGAGCATGTGAGCGCATCGGTTGAGGCCGGGGGCGGCATAAGGGCCCCGGGCGGAAATCTCGGCAGAACAGGGGCAGCCGGCCTGCAGGATCGGGCAATCGCTGCGCGAACGGACCCTGTTATCGGGCT
>JBCDKU010000108.1:0-5924 GCA_038746265.1 Planctomycetota bacterium | reverse complement strand
GTGAAGATCGTCTCGCACCCGCCGAGCGAGGCGCGGCTCGGCGAGCTCGCGAGCCGGTTCAGCTCCAATTTCGTCAAGATCATCAGCGCGACGCGGACCACGCTCGCGACCACGCTCGTGCACTCGACGACGACGATGCACAACCTGCTGCGGAACGTACGCGACTACGTCACGCGGCCCGGCGTGCTCGACCTCGCGGGCGCCGCCGCGGGCAAGCCCGCGATCGTCGTCGCCGCGGGCCCGAGCCTGCAGCGGAACATCGATCAGCTCGCGGAGCCCGGTGTGCGTGATCGCTTCGTGATCATCGCGGTGCAGACGGTGCTCAAGCCGCTGCTCGCGCGGGGGATCAAGCCGCACTTCGTCGTCGCGCTCGACCACCATGAGATCTCGGGCCGGTTCTACGAGGGGCTGAGCGCAGAGGACGTCGAGGGCGTGACGCTCGTCGTCGAGCCCAAGTGCAGCCCCGCGATCATGACCAGCTTCCCGGGGCGTGTGCGCGTGACAACCGACGAGTGGTTCGATCAGGTGATCGGCTCGGAGCTCTACCGCCCGCTCGGCACGCTCAAGCTGGGCTCGACGGTCGCGCACCTCGCGTGCTACCTCGCGCGGCACCTCGGCTGCGACCCGGTCATCACGATCGGGCTCGATCTCGGGTTCACGGACAACCAGTACTACGCCGCCGGCGCGGCGATCCACGACGTCTGGGCGTCCGAGCTCGGTCCCTTCCGCTCGCTCGAGGCGTTCGAGTGGGAGCGCGTCGCGAGGCAGCGCGCGCTGCTCAGCCAGCACGTCGATCAGCTTGGCAGGCCCATCTACACCGATGAGCAGCTGGTGTCGTACCTCGCACAGTTCGAGTCGGACTTCCAGCAGGATCGGCTCATGGGGCTGACCGTGATCGACGCGACAGAGGGCGGTGTCGCAAAGCTCGGCGCGGACATCATGCCGCTCGCCGACGCGATGGCGGCCTGCGGTGATCGCGGCGAGATCAGCCTGCCCGAAACGCCCGCCGACCTCGGCGAGGACCGCGTCGATCGGCTGCGCGAGCACCTGCAGATGGTTGTGGGCCAGGCGGCCGAGGTGCGGAAGCTCTGCGACGACACCGTCGAGCTGCTCGAAGAGATGGCCGGCCGCTTCGACGACCCGGCCGCGGTCGATCGGCTGATCGACGACGTCTACCGCAAGCGCGACCGCGTGCGGCAGATCGAGCCGGCGTACGAGATGACGCAGTTCATCAACCAGGCCGGGGCGCTGAACCGCTTCAAGCAGGACCGGCGTCTGTCGATCGAATCGGGCGAGATCAGCGACCGCGAGAAGCAGCGGCGCCAGATCGCACGCGATATCCAGAACGTGGTGTGGCTCGGCGATGCCTCGGATGAGGTCGGACGCATGACCAAGGATGCGCTCGCCGCGCTGGATGACCAGACGCTCCGCGTCGAGGGCCGCCGCAAGGGCGAGATCGAGGTCGAGCCGTCGCAGAAAGTCCGGATCGGCGCGGTGATCTTCGCGGATCCGGATACCGGCGGTCTCGGCACGCCGCGGGATCTCGCGACGCCCATCGCCCGCGGCGAGAACGCGCTGCAGCTCACCGTTCGGCGTGTGCTGCAGGCGGAGAACATCGAGCAGGTGTTTGTTGCGGGCGCGAGCCGCGACGTGACCGCGCGGCTGCTCGGCCCGCTGGTCGGCGAGGAACGCGTCCGCATCGTTGAGATCGACGGCGAGCGGCTGCGCGAGCGGACGCGAGCGGTGGGGCGGTCGAGACTGTTCTCGATCGACGCCTGGCGCGGCGGGCTCGGCGGGACGACCGCGGCCGACGAATCACTCGATCCAAAGCTCTTGCTCGACGTCATGACCGAGGCGAACCTCGACGCCGCGCTCGTGTGCGGCGCGGACTGGGCGCTTGTGGATCCGGTGATCGCATCGAAGATGGTACACCGCCGCGCGTCGCACCCCGAGGCGACCGGCATCATCATCGCCCAAGCGCCGCCCGGGCTCGCGGGCGCGGTGCTCGATCGGCAGGCCGTCGAAGCGCTCGCGAAGGGCGCTGAGACGGTCAATCCGTTCGCGACCATCGGCGGCCTGCTCGGCTACTCGCCGCGGGCGCCGCAGGCCGACCCGATCGGCAAGGGCCTGTGCGTGCGCGTGCCGCCGAGCATCCGCGATCTGGGTCGCCGCGTCGTCGCGGACGCATCCGAGCGCGCGGCATGGATCGGTGAGGCGATCGAGCGGCTCGGCGACGACTGGCTCAGCGTAAGCGGTGATGAACTGGTTCGCGCGATCGAATCCGCTGCATCGCCGCGCGACGCCGCCCCGCAGCACCTCGAGCTCGAGCTCTGCACCGGACGCCTCTCGCTCGGGGTGTGGTCCGCGTGGCTCCGCGCGGGTGACTCGCAGCGTGGAGAGCGATCGCCGATCGATAAGGACACGGCGATCGCACTCGTCCGCGAGCTTGGCACGGCACGCCCCGACACCGCGCTCACGCTGCACGGTGTCGGCGACCCGCTCATGCACCCGGCTGCGCTCGAGGTCATCCGCGAGGCACGCAACGCGGGCGTCGCGGCGATCCATGTCCGGACCGATCTGCTCGAGACTGGCGTTACCAATGAGATGCTGCTCGACGCGGGCATCGATGTGCTCTCGGTCGATCTGCTCGCGATCTCGCCCGAGCTCTACGCCGGTATGCACGGCCAGGACCGGCACGAGGAGATCGTCGGGCGCGCGGCCGATCTCGCGTCGGGTTCGATCGAGCGCGGCCGGGGCGGGCTGCCGTCAACGTGGATCGTGCCCCGCATCGTCCGCTGCGACGAGTCGTATCAGGAGATCGAAGCCTTCTACGACTCATGGATCCTCGCGACCGGCAGCGCTGCGATCGACCCGACGCCGATCGCGGTCCCCGACGCGCGGATCGAGCCGTTCCCGCTTCCCACGCTTGCGCGGGCGCGACGCGACCGCTCGATGCTCATCGTGCCGTGCGACGCTTCAGAATCGCTTGAATCACTGTGGGCCGCAGCACGCGACGACATCAAACCAGAGATCGCCGTCACCGCCACGCAGGAGATTGTCGCTTGACCACGCTCGGCGTTATCCTCGCGCGGGCCGGCTCCAAAGGCCTACCCGGCAAGAACACCCGCCTCGTCGCGAGCCAGCCGTGCGTCGCGTGGACGCTCGATCATGCCCTCGCGAGCGAGTCGCTCGATGAAATCATCGTCTCGAGCGACGACGCGGACGTGCTCGAGATCGCCCGCGAGCGAAGCGTCGTGACACATGCACGTGATCCGCATCTCGCGAGCGACACCGCGACGGTCGATGACGCCGTCCGATCCGCCATCAACGATCGAAACGACGCCGATGCCATCGTCATTCTTTACGGCAACGTCCCGGTCAGACCTCCGGACCTGATCGATCGCGCCGTCAGCGTGCTGCACAAGACACGCTGCGACTCCGTGCAGAGCTACTGCCCGGTCGGCAAGCATCACCCGTGGTGGATGACCACGCTCGGGAGCGACTGCGAAGCCGTGCAGCCGTGGCAGGGCGACACGCTCAACCACAGCGTCTATCGGCGCCAGGAACTCCCGCCCGCGTTCATCCCGGACGGCGGCGTGCTCGCGGTGACGCGCGAGGCGCTCTTCTGCGAGATCCCGGGTGTCGATCCCGGCCCGCACGCTTTCCTCGGCCGTGACCGCCGCGGTGTAAAGACCCGCGAGGGCGAGGTCATCGATATCGATTCGGAGATCGACCTGCTCGTCGCGGACGCGATCCTCACCCGCGCCACGACCACCGCGAGGGCCGCCTGATGAAGATCGGTGACCGCGACATCGGCTGCAAAGCCCGGCCCTACATCATCGCCGAGCTGGGCGTGAACCACGACGGCGACATCGGCCGAGCACTCGAGCTCGTGGACGCCGCGGCGGAGGCGGGCGCGGACGCGATCAAGGTCCAGCTCTTCGACGCGCACATGCTGATGAGCCGCGACGCCAAGCTCGCGCTCTATCAGAAAGCGGCGGGCGAGAGCGAACCGGTCGAGATGCTGCAGCGGCTCCAGCTTTCGCCGGGCCAGCTCGCGCGAGTCGCGGAGCGGGCATGGCGGGCGCAGATCGATGCGATCGCGTCGGTCTTCAGCATTGATCTTGTCAGCGAGGCCGAGCGGATCGGGTTCGACGCGTACAAGTCCGCGAGCCCCGACATCATCAACCGCCCGCTGCTCGAGCGGCTCGCCGCAACAGGCTCGCCGCTGATCATCAGCACCGGCGCGGCCGAGCTGCCCGAGGTCGATCGCGCGCTCGGCTGGCTCACGCCGATCAAAGATCAACTCGGCGTGCTGCAGTGCGTCAGCAGCTACCCCACGCCCTGGGACGAGGCGGCTCTCGGCGGCATCCGCGTCCTCGCCGAGCGGCACGACGGCGCAGTGGGATACAGCGATCACACGGTCGGCGTCGCGGCCGCTTCTCACGCCGTGGCGCTCGGCGCGACCATCCTCGAGAAGCACGTCACGTTCGATACGGACGCCGAGGGACCCGACCACGCCGCGTCGCTGCAGGTCGAGGAGCTCGATTCCTACCGCGAGCACGCGTACGCGGGGCTCCGGCTTCGATCGGCCGTGGGCGGTGTGCGTGACCCGAGCAAGCCGCGCGACCTGGACGACATCGAGCGCTACTTCCGGATGCCCGACGGCGATCTCGCCGACCTCGCCGAGGCGGGTTGGCTCGCCACAGAGCACCCCGCGGAGAAGGTTGTGCTGGACTGCGAGCGCGACGTGCGCGAGGTGAGCCGGCAGTCGCTGGTCGCCGCTCGCGACCTGCCGGCGGGGCACGTGCTCACGGCCTCCGACCTGACCATCAAGCGGCCGGGTACGGGGCTCGCGCCGTACCTGCTGGGTGACGTGCTCGGTCAGACCCTGCGTGCACCTGCCGAGGCGGACACGCTGCTCACGCCCGACCACGTCGCGCTCGCGCCCGAGCGTCTCGCGGGCTGAGGCTCAGCGGCGGCGGGTGTAGCCCGCGGCCTCGAGGGCGCCGATCGCGGCATCGAGCAACCGCAGCTGCGGCTCTCCGTTCTCGTCGGCGTCGAACTCACCCAGGGGTGTCTCGCTCGTCGAGAGCACGATCACATTGCCCGTCGGCAGCGCCACCTCATCGATCGAGTACCGCACGCCGCTGGTATCGGTGAACACCACGCGACCCCGGCTCACCTCGCGGTCTCGGGAATCATCCAGCCCCCGGCCCTGCAGCGCGGCGGGCGTCGGCGGCTCGTCGAGCATCAGCACCCGCTGGGCGATGTCGCGGCCCACCTGGGGCGGCGGGCTCTCGAACTGGAGCACCGAGACGCCGTAGACGTCGAACCGGTCGCCGGTCGAGCAACCGCCGAGAACCAGTCCGAGCGTGAGTGCGGCAGAGAGCAAGGGAAGCGTCGTGCGGGTCATCGTGATCTCCTCGTGGCGCGGGCGAGTTCCGCCGGGGCGACGGTAGCCGCCAATGATCGGTCGTGCGAGGACTCGACAACGGCAACCGGGGGCGGTCACGATGATCGGCGAGGGCTGGGCCGAGCCGCAGCGTGAGAGCACCGGGCGTCCCGACGCCGTGCGGCCGCGCGTGGTCGCGGTGGTGACGGGCTCGCGCGCCGAGTTCGGGCTGCTCGCGCCGGTGATGGAGGCGGTGAACAGGCAGGCGGGCCTTGAGCTGCGGGTCATCGCCGCGGGGAGCCACCTCGTCTCGCCCGCGCTGACCTTCCGCGATGTCAAAGCCCGCTTCGAGGTCGCGGACTCGATCCCGATGCAGACCGCCGGCAGGACCGGCCGGTACGCTGATGTCGAGGCGGTCGGCCGCGGCGTCGCGCGGTTCGGCAGGAGCTTCGAGCTCTTGCGCCCCGACTGGGTCGTCGTGCTGGGCGACCGCATCGAGGCCTTCGCCGCCGCCTCGGCCGCGTCGATC
>JBCDKU010000107.1:0-6131 GCA_038746265.1 Planctomycetota bacterium | reverse complement strand
CTCGTCCGAGGAGCTCGGGCCGCTGCCGGATGACATCCTGACCAACCCCGACGCCGCCCGGCTCGACCCGCGGGGGTGGTTCGATGAGCCCGAGCGACGGTTCGAGCTCGAGATCGGGTCGGGCAAGGGCACATTTCTGTTGCAACAGGCAGAGCTGGAGCCCGAGACCAACTTCCTCGGCATCGAATGGGCCCACGAGTTCTACAGGTACGCCGCCGACCGCGTCCGCCGTCGCCGCGAGGCGGGCAAGCTGTTGAACGTCAGGCTGTTGGGCGCGGACGCGGCCGAGTTCCTGCGTTGGCGCTGCCCCGATGCGATCTGCTCGGTGATCCATCTCTACTTCTCCGACCCGTGGCCCAAGAAGAAGCACCACAAGAAGCGCGTCGTGCAGCACGGCTTCCTCGCCGACGCGTGGCGCATCCTCGAGCCGGGCGGCGAGCTGCGCGTGGTGACCGACCATGCCGAGCTGTGGGCGTGGGACGAGCTGCACTTCGAGCCGTGGACCACGAAGGGCGCCGAGCGCGTCCCGGAGATGAAGGGCCTCCCCGACCCGCCGTTCGACCGCAAGCCCTTCGAGCGGCCCGCGTCGGCGGGCGAGGGCGAGATCGTGGGGACGAACTACGAGCGGAAGTTCCGCGTCGAGGGTCGGTCGTTCAATTCGTGCACGCTTGTGAAGCGGGTGACGGAGTGACCGAGCTCCCGCAGGTCACCGCGCGCGGCCGCCAAGAGGGCGTGCTCGTCAGCGAGACGTTTGTCAGTCTCCAGGGCGAGGGGATGCTCACGGGGATGCCGTCGTGGTTCTGCCGGCTCTCGGGCTGCAACCTGCGTTGCACGTGGTGCGACACGCCCTACGCGAGCTGGGATCCCGAGGGAACGCGGCGGGCGATCGAGGAACTGGCGGCCGAGGCGATCGAATCCAAGGTGCGGCACGCGGTGATCACGGGCGGCGAGCCCATGATCTTCCCGAAGCTCGCGCACCTGTGCGATCTGCTCCGCGGCGCGGGCCTTCACATCACGATCGAGTCGGCGGGCACGATCGATCGGGACGATGTCGCGTTCGACCTGATGAGCCTGAGCCCGAAGCTCGCGAACTCGACGCCTTGGGACGACCCGCGCGACCCCGATGGCACGTGGGCGTTCCGGCACGATTCACGCCGCACCGATCTCACGGCCCTGCAGCGGCTGATCGAGCGGTCGAGCCGGGGCGGCGCGCGGCTGCAGATCAAGTTCGTCGTGACCGGACCGGACGACCTCGCAGAGATCGACGAGCTGCTCGGTGGCCTGCGAGGCTGGGAACCGGGCGACATCTTCCTGATGCCCGAGGGTGTGACGACGCCCTCACCCGAATCGGTCGCGTGGGTGATCCAGGAGTGCACCGCCCGCGGCTGGCGCTACGGCCACCGCCTGCACATCGAGCTGTTCGGCGACACCCGCGGCACCTGAGCGGTCCGGGCGATCACCGGTCTACGCTCGCGCATGAGCACGATTGCCAGTGAATCGGTCGGTCAGTTCCTCGCCGCCCTCGCGGAGCGTTCGCCCGCGCCGGGCGGCGGCGCCGCCGCGGGTCTCGTCGGTGCGACGGCATGCTCGCTCGCGTCGATGGTCGTGGCGTACTCGGTCGGCAAGGCCTCGCTCGCGCAGCACTCGGGCGAGCTCAACGAGGCCTCGGGCGTCCTCGCCCGCACGCGGGCGCTGTTCCTCGAGCTCGCCGAGCGGGACTCCGAGGCGTTCGCGGAGTACAGCCGCATCAAGCAGCTCCCAGAGGGCAGCGACGAGCGCTCCGAGCTCGAAAGCGCCGCCCGCGCCGTGATCGAGATCCCGATGGCGGCCCTCCGGGCCTCGACCGAGCTCGGCACGTTCATCGAACGGCTGGTGCCGATCACCAACGCCAACCTCCGCAGCGACGCTGAGGTCGCGGGCGTGCTCGCCGAGGCGTCGGCCGCGTCCGCGGCGTGCAACGTCCGGGTGAACCTGCCGCTCGTTGAGGACGCGGATGAGCGTGCGAAGATCGAGACGCGGGTCGCCGAGGCGGTCGCCGAAGCCGCGGAGACCCGCAGGCGGATCGAGACCGCCTGCCGCGGTGGCTGAACCCCGCATCGCCCGAGTTGGGGAGCCCCTTGGCGGCGGGTGTACGATGCCCGCATGGCCCACGTCCGATCGCCGGCGACCGAAGCAGAAGGCGTCAAGAACCTCGCCCGGCTGTTCCGTGATGGCAGCCAGCTCACCGAGCCGAGCGAGATGCTGCGCCACTTCGGTGGCTACTTCGGCCGTCTCCGCCCGAGCCCGTTCTTTATGTCCGTTTCGTGCCGCGGGCTCCGCGAGGGAGAGTTCAAGATCACGCGGCGGCTCACCAACGCCGACCGTAACGCGATCGAGCAGGGCGAGCGGCCGCCCGCGAACCCCTGGCGCGACTGGGATCGGCTCACGCTCTACCAGGGCGGGTTCATCGCAGACGTCATCGCGGCGGGTGAGCCGCAAGTGATCTGCGATCTCGACCTCGCGTTCGACCCGGCGATCGGCGATACCCTCGTCGGGTACCGCGCGTGCATGGCGGTGCCCTACTACGACGACGGCAAGCCTCTGAACTGGTCGATGTGGTTCTACGACGAGCCGCAAGGCCCTACGGCAGATATCCTCGAACGCACGCTGCTCGATACCAACATGCTGGGCATGTCCACCCGCAACCTCGTCACGCGGCGCGAGGCGGAGACGCTCGCCGAGCGGCTGCAGGCCGAGTTCGAGAAGATCGCGACGATCCAGCAGCAGCTCCTGCCCCAGAAGAAGCCGCCGACGCGCAACGTCAAGATCGCGACGAGCTACCTCACGAGCGTGCAGGCGGGCGGCGATTACTACGACTGGACCATCGTCGAGGACGGCAGGCTGGGCCTGCTCATCGCCGATGTCGCGGGCCACGGCCCCGCCGCCGCGACGGTCATGGCGATGCTCCGCGCGATCATCCACTGCTACGACGAGGTCGATCCCACATCGAACGGCGTCGTCGATTTCACGAACCGCCAGCTGCTCGAGTCCAACCTGGTCGGCAACTTCGCCACCGCGTTCTTCGTGCTCATCGACATGGACGAGGGGCACATCGAGTCGTCGCTCTGCGGGCATAACCCGCCGCGGCTCCGCAGGTTAGACGGCGAGATCGTCAAGCTCGACGAGGCGGGCACCTTCCCGCTCGGTGTCACGGACGAGCTCGACGCCCACCCCGCGTGCCGCCAGATGCTGCCGGGCGAGACGCTCGTGCTCTACACCGACGGCATCACCGAGGCCTTCCGGGGAGACGGCGATCACCGCGAGATGTTCGGCGAGGACCGTCTCGACGCCGCGATCGCGCGCAGCTCGGGCGCACCCCAGGACGTGATCGATTCGATCCAGTCCGCGGTGTACGAGTTCACGGGCAGCGTGGGCCGCGACGACGACCAGACGCTCGTCGTGATGCAGTTCTGCCCCGACGAGGGCGGCGCCTGCTGATGAGCGCGTTCTGGTTCGCTGCCAAAGAGATGCTCCGCGAGCGCGGCCGCCTCGTGATCGCGGGCGCCGCGGCGATTGTGTCCGGCGCGGGGCTCGGCACCGGGCTGGTCGCACTGGGTCCGGTGCTCGATGTGCTCGTCGGCGAGGAACGCGGCCTCGACGACATCGCGCGCGACTTCAACGGGCGCAGCCCGATCGATCTGCCGATCGATCTTGTCGCGGTGCTGCCGCGCGACCCGTTCACGTCGGTGCTGGTGATCATGTCGGGCTTGCTCCTGCTCACCGTGATCGGCGCGATCGCGAACTTCGTGCACATGGCGCTGTCGCTCAGCGTGGTCGAACGCACGGTCGCGCGGATCCGGCGGCGGGCGTTCAGCCGGCTCGTGCGGTTCCCGCTGGAGCGCATCGTCACGGGCGGCGCGACCGACCCCGTGAGCCGCGTGATCAACGACCCGCAGCAGCTGGGGCAGGGCATGTCGGCGCTGCTGAGCCGGGGCGTGTCGCAGGTCGCCAAGGGTCTCGGGGCGCTCGTCGGGGCGCTCGTGATCGAGTGGCGGATCACGCTGCTGACGATCGCCATCGCGCCGGTGCTCTACACGATCGTCCGCAAGATCGGCAAGACCATCCGCCGCTCGACGCGGGCGGCGCTGCAGCGGCAGTCCGACCTCTACGGCGCGGCCGGCGAGGCGATGCGTGGGCTCCGGACCGTTAAGACACACAACGCCGAGGCCCGCGAGTCGGCGCGGTTCGCGGTCGTCAATCGCGAGGTGCTTCGATACTTGCTCCGCGCGCGGATCGCCCGCGCGATGTCGAGCCCGCTCGTTGAGTCGGTCGCGATCGTCGTGCTGGGCGTGCTCGCGGTGGTCGCGACGAAAGCCAAGCTCGACGGCGAGATCGACGGCGTATCCATGCTCGTGGCGCTCGGCGCGCTCGGGATCTCCGGCGCGTCGCTGCGGCCGCTCACGGGGATCGTCAACGATGTCCAGGCATCCACCGCCGCCGCCGAGCGCATCGCCAGGCTGCTCGAGGAGCCCGTCGAGCCGGGCCTCGACCGGACGCTCCCGCGCCTGCCGCGGCACACGAAGGGCATCCGCTTCGAGTCGGTGTCATTGACCTATGAGGGCGGCGACCGGCCCGCGATCGATGCGGTCGATCTCGAGATCAACCACGGTGAGGCGGTCGCGTTCGTCGGCCCGAATGGCTCGGGCAAGACCACGCTGCTCGGCCTCGTGCCGCGGCTCTACGGCCCCGGCTCGGGCCGCGTCCTCATCGATGGGCAGGACATCGCGGGCGTCGGTGTGCGGAGCCTACGCCGTCAGATTGGTGTCGTGACGCAGGAGACCGTCCTCTTCGCGGGTTCGATCGCGGAGAACGTCGCCTACGGCTCGCGCGGCGTGTCGCGTGAACGCATCGAGGACGCCTGCAAACGCGCCCGGGCGTGGGACTTCGTCGAAGCCAAGGGCGGGCTCGACGCCATCGTGGGCGAGTCGGGCCTGACGCTCTCGGGCGGGCAGCGGCAGCGCCTCGCGATCGCCCGCGCGATCCTCCGCGATCCCGCGATCCTGATCCTCGACGAGGCGACGAGCATGATCGACGCCGAATCCGAGGCGCAGATCAACGACGCCCTCGCCGAGCTGCGCGTCGGGCGGACGACGCTGATCGTTGCCCACCGGCTCAGCACGGTGCTGTCGGCCGATCGGATTGTCGTCCTCGACGAGGGCCAACTGGTCGATCACGGGACGCACGCCGAGCTGCTCGAGCGGTGCGATGTCTACAAGCGGCTCGCGGAACGCCAGCTCGTCTCGGCATAGCGTGACGCCATGCACCGCGAAGGCGCCGACCCCGATTCCATGGACATGGCCGACATCCTGTGCGATTTCTGCGCGCAGCCGTGGTCGGATGAGCGTCCGATGGTCGAGGGCCACCGCGGCTCGTGCATCTGCGGCAGGTGCCTGACGATCGCGTGGGTCGAGCTGATGGAGACTAGGATCTCCGACGATCCGGGTGAGGGCGAGTCGTGCTGCCTCTGCCTCGAGTCCGATCGGCCCGATCCACACTGGCGCAGCCCCATATTTGAGGGAAAGCTCGCATGCCGCCGTTGTGTCAAACAGGCGGCCGGGGCGTTGCATAAAGATCGGGAGATCGAGTGGACGAAGCCGGGCCGCGGGCCTTCGGATGCCGCCACTTCAAGGTAGCTATTTGTATCTCTTGACGTAGGAATACCACAGAAGTCAACACAGATTTGACGATTCCTATGAGAAATGAAACAAAATTGCGGCGAAGAGGACTGAAAGGGCGCTTACCCGAGTGGCCTCTGAACACTTGTTTGTGGTAATGTAATCCCTGATTTGGGCAGGAAATAAACCTCAAGTACACCACAAAGTCGTGGATGTTGTCCGAATTTTCTCGATAGGGTGCTGAGATGGCCGGGACTGCACGAAAGCGGCTCGTTCAGGCAGGGATCGATGCGTTTTACCAGCGCGGATTTCACGCGACGGGTCTCGATACCATCCTGGAGCGGGCGGAGACGACCAAAACGACGTTCTACAAGTACTTCGAGAGCAAAAATGATCTTGCGCTCGCGTGTATTCAAGAGAACAACGTCCGTTGGCGTGAGATGTTTCCCGGTCTGTTAGAAGAAATCGGCGGGGAGT
>JBCDKU010000106.1:0-6355 GCA_038746265.1 Planctomycetota bacterium | reverse complement strand
GGGATGTTCTGGAGGTTCGGGTCGGAGGAGGAGAGGCGTCCGGTCGCGGCGACGGTCTGGTTGAAGCTCGCGTGGATGCGCTCGGTCTCGGGGTGGATCTCGTCCTTGAGGGCAGCGAGGTAGGTGCTGACGAGCTTGGTGAGCTGGCGGTACTCAAGCACGAGCTGCGGGATGGGTGACTCGATCGAGGCGTCGTCGGCGAGCTTGCCGAGCACCTCGGCGTCGGTGGAGTAGCCGGTTTTGGTCTTTTTGATCGGCTTGATGCCGAGGCCCGGGTCTTGGGCATCGGGCTTGTTGAACAGGACGGCGGAGAGCTGCTTGGGGCTGTCGGGGTCGAACTCACGTCCGACGGTGTTCATGCTGGCGTCGGAGAGCTCGTCCTTGATGCGGTCGATTTCCTTCTCGAGTCGTTCGCGCTGGCGGTCGAGCTCGTTCGGATCGACGAGGATGCCGTTCCATTCGAGCTCGGCGAGCACCTCGACGAGCGGGAGCTCGACGTCGCGATAGAGCTCTTCGAGCCCCGCCTTCTTGAGCTCGGGGTGCATGATGCCGGCGAGCTGGAGCGTGACGTCGGCGTCTTCGGCGGCGTAGGCGGCGGCCTTGTCGAGCGGGACCTGGTCGAAGGTCTTCTGGTTCTTGCCGGAGCCGATGAGGTCCTTGATGGAGATGTTCTCGCGGCCCAGCAGCGCGAGCGAGAGGGCGTCCATGGCGTGGCTCGAGCGTGAGGCGTCGATGAGGTAGCTGGCGATCATGGTGTCGCCGCCGGCGGCGAGGCCCTGGAGGTTCACGCCCGCGCGGCGGAGGACCAGCGTGTCGTACTTAAGGTTGTGGCCCAGCTTGGGGCGGGAGGCGTCTTCGAGGATGGCGCGGAGCTCGGCGAGGACGGTTTCATCGTCGAGGTGCGTGCCCGGCTCGGGCGAGCGAACGGGGACGTAGAAGGCTTTGTCCTCCTGGGTCGCGAACGACAGACCGACGAGCTCGGACTGCATCGCGCGGATGGACGTGGTCTCGGTGTCGAGCGCGATGGTGTCGGCGGATCGGAGCTGCTTGATGAGCGCGGTGAGCTGCTTGTTCGTCGTGATGCACTCGTAGTCGCCCGACGCAGGCTTGGTTGTTTCGTCGGGCATGTCGAAGAGACCCGGCATGGCGGCGGCGGCCGAGGACTTCGATTTCTTCTTCGGCTTGGCAAGGTCCTTGAGGTCGTCCTGGTAGCGGTTGAATCCGAGTTCCTTGAGGATCGGCTCAAGCTTGGGCAGCGCGAGTTTGGTGATGTCGGCAGCGTCGAGATCGAAGTCGATCGGGGCATCGGCTCGGAGCGTGACGAGATCCTTCGAGAGCGGCAGGTGGTTTGCTGCCTCGGCGATGCGTTCGCGGCGTTTGCCCTTGATGAGCCAGTCCTTCTTGGGCTTGTCTTCCTGCACCTCGGCGAGGACGGTGTCGAGCGTCTCGAACTCGGCGATGAGCTGGGCCGCGGTCTTCGGGCCCACGCCCTCGACGCCCGGGACGTTGTCCACGTTGTCACCCATGAGCGCGAGCATGTCGATGACCTGCCCCGGTGTGATGCCGGTTTCCTCTTTGAGCTTGGCCGCGGAGATCAGCTCGTCGGTATGGATGTCGTAGAGCTCGACCTTGCGGTCGGCGAGGAGCTGCTTGAGGTCTTTGTCCTTCGAGATGATCCGGAGACGGACGTCTTGGTCCTTGAGCCGGTCGGCGATGGCGGCGATGACGTCGTCGGCCTCGTAGCCCTCGCTGCCGATCACGGGGACGCCGATGGTCTGGAGCATCGCGAGGGCCCGCTCGACTTGCGGCCCGAGGTCTTCGGGCGGCGCGTCGCGGGTGGCTTTGTAGTCGGGGTAGAGCTCGGAGCGGAAGGTGCCGCGGTCGCCCGAGACGTCGAGCGCGACAGCGATGTGGGTGGGGGCGGTGTCGTCCTTGAGGTGCGCGCCGTCGCCGCGGAGCAGCTTGAGCAGCATGCCGACGAAGCCGAAAGTCATGTTGGTCGGCTCGCCCGTGACGGGGCTGGTCATGGGCGTGCGGATCGCGTGGTAGGCCCGGAAGAACTGGGCGTATCCGTCGATGAGGTAGAGGGTCCGCATGGCTCGGAGCGTAGCCGGTAGTCTCGTCGGGCTTCAGGAGGTGTGCCGTGCGTTTGATACTTGTGCTTGTCCTGGCGTTGCTCGGCGGGTGCGTGGCGTCGCAGACATCACGAGAGCCTGTGGATTTGGAAGCTTGGTCCGCGGTTCTGCCTGCTCGGTTGCGGTTTGATGTCTCCGAGCTCTCTGGGCAGTACCCGGGCCGGCACGCCAGCGATCTGCCTCGGCTTGAGGCGTCGGCCGAGTGGCTCAAGAGCCGGCTTGATTCGCTCGGCGTGGCATACCGCGTAGAGCCGTTCGAGTTTGAGTGGGACGGCAACACGCTGACTGTCGAGAACATCGTCGTTGACGTCGCCGGCACGAGCTCGCCGCGCGACGTTGTCGTGATCGGGGCGCACTATGACTCCGTGCCGCAGACACCCGGCGCGGACGACAACGCCTCCGGTGTGGCGATGAACCTCGCGCTGATTGCGTACTTCATGGATCGCCCCCAACCGGCGACGCTGCGGTTTGAGTTCTATCCCAACGAAGAAGCGGGCGGCTACTGGTCGAGGCGGGAGTGGGGGAGCCTGCGGCGGGCGGAGGCGGCGGTCGAGGCGGGGGAAAATGTCATCGGCATGCTGAGCCTCGAGATGCTCGGCTTCTACACGCCCGATCCCGTGCAGCCGATCGTGACGGGGCTGACCGCCGCGATGGGGATCGAGACGCCCGCCGACGAGCGGTTCGTTGCGGTCGCGTCGCTGCCCGAGCACGCGGCGTTCGTTGATCGCGTCGCGGCCGCGTGGGAGGGCCCGATCCCGGCCCTCGGCGTCGCGTCGCGGCTCGCGGTGGCGTACGCGCAGCGGTCCGACAACTGGTCGTACTGGCAAGCCGGCATCCCCGCGGCGATCGTCACCGACACCTCGGAGCTGCGTAACCCGAACTACCACAAGCCGACCGACACTGCTGACACGCTGGACTACGACGCGATGGCAGCCGTGACACGGACGCTGGTGGGGGTGATCGAGGAACTGGCGAGCGCGCCAGCGAACTGACCTACTCGCACAGGTCCCGCACGCGGGCCTCGGTTGCCTCGGACATCATCACGCCGCGGCGGTGCATCATCGCACGGGCGACCTCGAGGAACTTCTCCACGCGGTAGGTCTGGCGGGTGTCGTCGGTGACCCAGGCGAACCGCTCGACCGCGCCGGAGACCGCGGCCGTGGCGGCCCACATCGCGCCGGTGTGGATGACCGAGCCGGTCATGAGGCGGGTGCCGATGGCGGTTTTGACGTGGTCGCCGATGATCGAGCCGAGGAAGGTCTCGTTGGTTCGTTCGCGGCTCGCGCCGGGCTCGGCGACGGCGGTGATCTCGGAGTAGGTGTTGAGCAGGTTGGAGCCGGTGGTGGAGGCGCCGAGGTTGACCCACTCGCCGACCCAGCTGTCGCCGAGGTAGCCGTCGTGGGCCTTGTTGGAATGGCCCTGGAAGATCGTGCCCCCGACCTCGCCGCCGACCTTGCACACGGGGCCGATGACGGTGTTGGCGCGGATGACCGCGTTCTCGGCGATCGTCGTGCCGAAGCCGATCGAGCAGGGGCCCGTGATGACCGCACCGGGCCGGATGGTCGCGGTGGCGGCGATGCGGACCGCGCCGCTGGTGGTATCGATCACGACGCCCGGCATGACCTTCGCCGACGGGTGGATGCGCGCGGGGATCGGGCCCACGACCGTGACGCCCGCGGGCGGCTTGCCGACGGGCTCCCATTCGAGCAGCGTGAGGTCCATCTCGGTCGAGAGATCGCGGACCGAGCGTGCGTGCCAAGGGCGGCGCAGCAGGACGGGCTCTTCGAGCGAGACGGAGGGCGCGTCGATGTCGTCGCCGTTGATGAGCTTGATGGCGTCGGCGGCCGGCACGCGGGCGGCGACGACGTCGCCGTCAGGCTCGCGGAGGACGGTGTTCTTGTCGAGCGTGCGGATCTCGTCGAGCGGGAGGGCGCAGCGGCCGTTAACGACCATGACCATCGGCAGCGACTCGTCGAGCTTGTTGACGAAGTTGCCGTAGCGCTCGCGTGTGATCGGCTCGAGCTCTGGCGGGACGAAGACCGCTTCGGTGCGGAGGTTGAGGGCCTTCTCGTGGCGCTCGCGGATCGTGAGCGGGCCGGTCCGGACCTCGAAGATCGGGCGGAGGTCGCGGAGGGGTGCGAGCGAGCCCTTGCCGTCGTCGAAATAGACCGCGGGTGTGCGTTCTCTCATGGGGCGGAGTGTAGACGGAAAGCCGGTGGTGTCAGCGGGGCCGCGTCGAGCGGTCGGCCGGGAAGCCCATGATGGGCTGGACTAGGAACCGCAGCGGGAGCCACAGGACGAGCCCGAGCAGGAGCCCCGAGTAGAGCGACGAGAGCAGGCGCTCGCCGAGCTGCTCGGTGGGCGACCGGATGACCGCGTCGCCGTAGAGCTGACGGAAGCTGAAGATCGCGGTGATGACGATCTGGGTGACGAAGCCCGCGGCGGTCGTCATGAAGATGAGCGTGAGCGGGTGGTCGCCGCGGAGCGAGCCGCGGGCGGCGATGATGAGCCGGGCACCGAGAACCATGCCCAGCGCGGTCGCGCCGAGGGGATAGCCGACACCGCCGTCGGATCGCTCGATGGTCCAGGTCAGGTCGGCGAGGAACCCGAGGATGAGCGCCGCCCACGTCGCGGACTTGGCCGGCGCGTGCAGGGCGATGAACGTCATCAGGACGGCGATGAAGGACGGGCCGATGTCGCCCTCGCCGATGCGGAGCATCTCGCCGAGGCCCAATTCGAGTCCGAAGAAGGCCCAGGTGATCACGGCGGCGACGAGCCAGTTCACGGACGGCCCCCCGAGATGCTCGACGAGGCGGTGTCAGGGTCGAGCGGGATCCTCAGGACGACCTCGCTCACGCGGCGGACGCGGACCGTGGGCCGGACGATGACGATGGGCCTGCCGGCGTCGCCCGAGCCCGCCTCGACGCGCTCAACGAGACCGATCAGGAGCTGCTGAGCGGTCTGGGGCCAGACATCGTCGGCTAGGACGACCTCGCTGCCGAGGGTGATCTCGGGCGGGGTTGGTTCATCGGGTGTGGGCGCGGGGATCTCGACGCCCCCGCGGAGGGTGCCGTCGCCGACGGGGGTGAGGAGTGTTTCGAGGGGGAGCTCGCGTCCTTCGAGCACGATCGCGCCGCGGATCTGCGGGTGGTCGTCGCTCGTGATGGGCTGGATGGTGCAGGTCCGTGCGCCGACCGCCTTGACGGCCCCGACAAGCTGCACGCCGCGCACGGTGGCGACCGTGGACCGCTCGGTGACGCCGCTGCCCTCGCCTGCGCGGACGGTCAGGAGCGCGCTGCCCGGATCGGACTGGGCGCCGATGACCGGGCGTGAGAGGTAGCGGACGGCGATCCGGGGCTCGACGCGGCGGCCCGATTGCAGGTCGGCGACCAGATCACGCAGGCGGCGGTTTTCTGATTCGAACTGCCGGGCGAGCGTTTTCCAGTTCTTGCTTTCTTCCTGCAGGTCCGCGAGCTCGCGGTCCCGGATCTCGGGAGCGGGCGGGTTGAGCCACGTCGCGACGGCGCGCATGGGCTGGCTGATCGGCGCGAAGATATTCGTCGCGAGCTCGTGAGCGCCCGAGAGCCAGTTGGTGTAGCGGACGGGCGTGAACGCGAAGCCCAGCATGAGCGTGATGGCGATCGTCATCGCCCGGCGGATCAGAAAGGGTTGGTCGCTCGGTCGTCGCATCGCGGGGAGCAGCGCGCGGGCGCGGGATCAGACGTCGAGGTCGCTCTCGAGGGCAGGGCGCCACTGCTCGAGGTTCTCGAGGAACATGGCGGTGCCCCGGGCGACGCAGGTGAGGGGGTCGTCCGCCATCCGGACGTCGAGGCCGGTCGCCTTGGTGAGCATGACGCCCAGCCCGCGGAGCAGCGCGCCGCCGCCGGCGAGGGTGATGCCGTTATCGACCAGGTCGGCGGCGAGTTCAGGCTCGGCCCGCTCGAGCGTGCGGGTCACGGTCTCGATGATCGCGCCGACGGGCTCCTGCAGGGCTTCGCGGATCTCCTCGGAGCTGATCGTGGTCTTGCGGGGCAGGCCCGAGATCATGTCGCGGCCGCGGACCTCCATCGTGGTGTCCTCGTCGAGCGGGGCGGCCGAGCCGATCTCGATCTTGATCCGCTCGGCGGTCTGCTCGCCGATCATGAGGTTGTAGGTGCGGCGCATGTGGCTGATGATCGCCTCGTCCATGTCGTCGCCCGCCACGCGGACCGACTCGCACT
>JBCDKU010000105.1:0-6513 GCA_038746265.1 Planctomycetota bacterium | reverse complement strand
TCGGTCGAGCAGCTCGACGACCCGTCGCTCCGCGGCAGGCCCGTGCTGGTCGGGGGTGACGGCAAGCGGGGTGTCGTCGCGGCCGCGAGCTACGAGGCGCGGGTGTTCGGGTGCCGGTCCGCGCAGCCCATGGTGATCGCGAGGCGTCTATGCCCGGACGCGGTCGTGGTGCGCGGCAACTTCGACCGGTACCGCGAGGTGAGCGCGCAGGTCTTCGAGATCCTGCACACCGCGACGCCCCTGGTGCAGCCGCTCTCGATCGACGAGGCGTTCTGCGACGTGAGTGGGTCGATCAGGCTGCTGGGCGAGCCGCGGGCGATCGCGGAGGATCTGCGCTCACGGATCAAGTCGGAGACGGGCCTGACGGCGTCGGTCGGGATCGCGCCGAACAAGTTTCTCGCGAAGCTCGCGAGCGATCTCGACAAGCCGGACGGGTTGGTCGTGATCACGCCCGAGACGATCCGCTCGACGCTCGACCCGCTGCCGATCACGCGGCTGTGGGGTGTCGGCCCGAGCGCGGAGCGGAAGCTGATCGCGCTCGGGCTGCGCACGATCGGTGATGTCGCGATGTACCCCGAATCGACACTGGTCGATCGCTTCGGTGACTTCGGCGCGCACATCGCCCGTCTTGCGCGGGGCGAGGACGACCGGCCCGTGGTGCCGGATCGCGAGGCCAAGTCGATCAGCCATGAGCAGACGTTCTCGGATGATCTCGAAGACCCCGCCGATGTGCGCGCGGTGATGACGCGGCAAGCCGAGGATGTCTCGCGGCGTCTGCGGAAGCACGGCCGTGCGGCTCGGACGGTGACGGTCAAGATCCGTTTCGGCGACTTCGAGACGGTGACGCGGTCGCACTCGCTGGGCGAGCCGGCGGACCGGACGAGCGCGATCCGGGACGCGGCGATCGGGCTCTTTGATGCCTGGGCGGCGAAGGGGTACCGGCCCGTGCGGCTGATCGGGGTCGGGGTCTCGCAGCTCGGCGGGAAGTCGGAGCAGGCGGGGCTCTTCGATCAGGCCGAGAAGAAGCGCGACTCGACGATCGATGCGGTCGCGGATCGGATCAGCGAGAAGTTCGGCAAGGGTGCGATCCGGCGGGGGTCGTCGATCAGAAAGGACGAGCGATGACCGAGCGGATGCGGGCGTTCACCGGGTCACCATGGGAAGAGATCGCGGGGTTTGCGCGCGGGACGCGGGTTGGTGATCGTGTGATCGTGGGCGGGACGGTCGCGGTGCACCCCGATGGGACGACGTTCGCGCCGAACGATGCCGGGGCGCAGGCGGCGAGGTGCTGGGAGATCATCGAGGAGGCGCTCAAGCAGCTCGGGGTGTCGCGCGGAGCGGTGCTGCATAGCCGGGCGTTTCTGGTTGATATGTCGCAGGCGGACGGCGTGATCGCCGCGCACAAGGCGTTCTTCGGTGACCTGAAGCCCTGCTTCACGCTGCTCGGGTGCCCGGCGCTTGTGCGTGAGGACCTGATGATCGAGATCGAGGTGGAAGCGCACGCGGGCGGGTAGCCGCAAACAGAAAGAGGGCGGCCCGTATGGACCGCCCTCGTCGTGAGCTGGTTGTATCAAGCGGTGGTTAGTTGTTGCCGTCCTCGTCCTGACCGAAGAGGCCTAGGAGGGCGCCGAGGTTGAAGTTCACGCTGGGCTGGTTGTAGATGAACTGCGGGTCGAGGGCCTGCTCGCAGCGGTCGGCGACCTCGAGGAGGTGCGCCTTGGTGTAGTCGTCGAGCTTGCCGTTGGAGTCGGCGGCCTTGCTGGCCTTCTCGCCGATCTCGCGGAGGTGCATGACGGCGAGGGTGCGGATGGGGTTGGCCGCGGCGCCCGAGACGGTCTCGGGGAGCGTGAGATCGATGAGGCGCTCGAGGTGCTCGCGCTGCAGGTTGCGGCGGATCGAGCTGACCATCGGGTCGCGGTTGCTGTAGCCGCTGGTGCGCGGGCGGGCGTCGATCTCGGACCAGATGTTCTCGGTGATCTCGCCCATCATCTCGGCCATGGTGAGGGCGTCGTCGTTCTCGTCCACGAGGAACTCGTTGTCGTAGACGCGGCGGAGCTTGGTCGGGTTCATGAGGCCCGAGAGCACCGAGGCCTGCACGCCCAGCACGCGGTCGTGGACCTGGAACATGCTGTCGTCCACGCTGCCGCCGCGGTCGAACCACTTATCGACGGTCATGTGGCGGAGCAGCTCGGCGTTGAGGCCGAACGCGTCGTCGTAGAAGACGTTGGAGATGACGAAGTCGAGGGCCTCGCGCTGCTTGTCGGCGTCCACGGGCTGGACGGGGGTGCGGGCGTTGGGGTCGCCCTTCTTGTCGCGGTAGACGTAGGCGCCGCCGACCCAGCCGATGGCGGTGGTGACAACGCGCTGGTGCTCGCGGAGGGCGGTGAAGTAGCCCTGGCGGGTCTTGCCCCAGCTCTCCCCGTCCTTGACGAAGTCTTCGAGCAGGCTCTCGCGGATCAGCTGCGCGAGGCGCATCTGGTTGCGGCCCCACTCGATGGGGTCTGCCGAGAGGTCGTAGCGGCGGACGGTCGGGTCGGGGCCCGACGAGTCCTCATCGGTGCCGTAGGCGAGCTCGGGCTCGGCGACGCGCTCGAGGACCTTGTCGGTGTCGCCGAAGGTGTAGCCGTACTCGATGACCCACATGTCGTAGGGGCCGAGGTCGATGGAGCTGAAGTCGCCCTGGACATCACCCACGGGGGCGTCGTCGCCCGGGACGCGGATGTTGATGCCGTTGTAGTCCATGACGGTTGCGGACCACGCCTTCTTGCCCTTGAACTCGTCGGAGTTGATCTCTTCGAGGCTGTAGGCGGACGAGCCCTTGAAGTTGTGGCGCAGGCCCAGCGTGTGGCCGACCTCGTGCGCGACGAGCTCGGCGAGGGCCGGGCCGACGTAGGACTCGGGCATGCCGTCGATGAGGTCGCCCTTGGTGATCGGGCCGTTGCGGCCGCGGGCGACGCGGGACTTGGGCTTGTCCTCGATAGCGTCCTCTTCGCCTTCGGTCTCTTCCATCTCTTCTTCGGGCTGCTCTTCTTCCTGGCCCAGGGCGGCCATGAGCTGCTCGCGGTACTCGGGCGGGATGAAGTTGATGAGGTCGGGGTTCTCGGCTAGGCGCTTCTTGATCTGCTCGATCATCTCAGGAGTCAGCTCCTGCATGATCTTGGCGACGTCCTTGTCCGAGTCGGGGCCGAGCTCGTGGGCGAGCAGGATGAGATCGCCGACCGCGCCCATCGCCTGGAAGTGCAGGGCGCCCATCTCGAGCGAGTGACGCAGGCCGCTGGAGGCGGTGCAGAAGCCCGAGACCTGGCTGGTGCGGCCGATGAGTCCGTCGTACTCGTCGTCGCCCAGCAGCTTGGCGTCGGCGGTCGCGATCGGGTGGCCGCCGTAGGCGGTGATGCCGGCGCGGGCCTGGATGCCCTGCATGACCTTGGCGCGGTCGCGCGGCGAGGCGAGACGGACGCGCGGGTCCCAGCGGGGGTTCTGCTCGAACCACTCGAGGGTCTCGGGGTCGTATCCGTCGGCGGCGAGGTCGGGGATGAGGTTGTCCCAGCGGCTCGTGAAGGTGCGGAGCCAGCCGTCGGTGAGGACGACGTCGGCGTCGAGGATCTCGCCCGTCATGGGGTTGACGCGGCTCGGGCCGATCGCGGTGGAGATGTCGTTGTTGAGCCAGCGGATGAAGTTGTAGCGGACGTCCTCGGGGTCCTTGTCCATGTGGGCGCCGGTGGTCTTGTCCTGGTAGCGGACCTCGATCGCGCCGTCGATACCGACGTTGCGGAACGCGGTGTTCCAGTACTCGATGCCGTCGCGGACGAAGCGGCGGTAACGGATCGGCACGGTGTGCTCGACGTAGTAGACGATGGGTTCCTTCGGGGGCGAGAGCGCGAGGCGCGGGTCTGCCTTCTCGAGGTTCCAGCGGTTGATGTAGCGGACGTAGACGTCGTCGCGCTCGACCTTGCCGTAGTCCTCGAAGCTGGTGACGAAGTAGCCCAGGCGCTCGTCGGCCATGCGGGGCTTGTAGCCCGGCGTGCCCTGGATGAGGCTCAGCGAGTAGTGGAAGGCCTTGAAGGTGCCCGTCGCGTCGGGGACCTTGAAGGCGACCTCGACGTTCTCGGGGAACGCCTTGAGGTTGGTGACCTCGGCGAGGCGGCGGTTGAGCCCGCGGGCGCGGGGGCCGAAGAAGGTGTCGGCGTTGCCGACGAGCAGGTCGTCGAGATCGATCATGGGCTGGCCGTTGGGGCCCATCGCCTTGATCGGGATATCGACGAGCACGCGGTCGGTGAAGATGCGATCAACGGAGTCCTGCGCGCCGGGCTCTCCCGAGGCGCGGACCTGGAGCTGCGGGCGGATGAGCGCGAGCCGGTCCTTGCCGAAGCGCTTCCAGTTCACGTAGTAGTCGGCGGCCTGGAGGCCCGCGAAGATCTCGCCGCCTGAGACGGTCGTCGCGATGAAGTGGTTCTGCCGCTCGTAGCCGCGGGGCAATTCGGCGAGGATCTCGTTGGTCTCGCGGTTGATCCAGACGTTGAAGAGGCTGCGGCCGTCGGTGGTGGAGACGACCTTGTCGAAGCCCTTGGTGACGTCCTTCCACGACGGGAGCGGCTTGTCGTTGCCGTCGCCGGCGGCGCTGGCGCGGCCGGCGAACTGCGCGGCGAGGCCCGCGAGATCGAACTGCGCGACCTCGTTGCCCTGGTCATCGACGATCTTCACCGCGCTGGCCTCGGGGGGCGTGGTCTCGGGCGTGGTGTCGGGACGGGCTTGCTGGGCGAGTCCGATGGTGGTGCCCGCGAGGATCGAGAGGCCGGCGAGGCCCAAGCTCAAGCGGTTGGTGTGCCTGTCGTGCATGTGCTGAAAGCTCCCGTCGAAAGTGGGTGATGGTCGCGGCGTCCGCCGCGACAGGGCATTGCACCGCGCCACGCGCCAAATTGCAAGGCGCGGGGCTGGTGTTTGCATTGTGGATGGTATGTGCTACGCCGGGAGGAGGAAGATGATCGCGCCGGTGAGGCCGCCGAAGACGAGGGCGGCTCCCTGGAAGGGCCGGTCCCTGGCGGCGAGTTCGGTCGGGTCGTCGTAGTCGCCGCGCTCGAGGAGGGTGATGGCGCGGAGCAGGCCGAAGGTGGCGGGCAGCATGGTGACCCAGAGCAGGTTGAAGCCGTGGGTGTAGTCGGCATCGCGGGTCTGGATGTAACCGGCGTAGGTCAAAAGAGTTGCGACGCCCGAGACCACGACGAGCATGCGGAGCAGGTCGTCAGAGTACTTGGCCTGGACCTTCCGGGCGGCGGTCGCGCCCTCGGAGGATCCCATGGTGCGGCGTTCGCCGAGGCGTTTGCCGAACGCGAGCAGCATCGCGAGGAAGAGCGTGACGTTGAGCAGCCACGTGCTGGGCTCGACGAGGGCGGCGGCGCAGCCCGCGAGCACGCGGAAGACGAAGCCCATCGAGAGGCTCAGGACGTCCACGATGACGCGGTGCTTGCTGAGGACGGAGTAGGTCGTGACGTTGACGACGTGGAGCAGGACCAGCCCGCCGACGAGGAGCCGGGGTTGACCCGGGATCGTGAACAGCAGGGCAAAGGCGGCGACGACGAGGCCGATCGCGATGCCGACGGCGGTCTTGGGCGCAATCAGGCCCGCCGGGAGGGGCCGGAGGCGTTTGCGGGGGTGGGCGCGGTCGGACTCGATGTCCTGGAGGTCGTTGAAGATGTAGCAGGCGCTGGAGGCGAGCGCGAAGATGATCGCGGCCGCCCCGACGGCCCACGCCATCGCGCCGGGGTTATCGGGGATGCCGTCCTGGAGGCTGTAGACCGGGCCGATGAGGACGAAGACGCTCTTGGACCACTGGCGGACGCGGATGAGCCGCAGGTAGGCCCCGATGCCGGCGCGGGCCGGGGTAGAGGCGGAGGCGCGGTCGGAGTCGTGGGTGGTGGCGGGGGCCGCGTCGGTCATGGGTCGGGTTGGATCGGTCAAATCGGGTCTGGGGCCAGATTTCGGCCCGGATGTCCCTCGCGACGACGCGGAGAGCGCAAGTGTTCGGCGTGACGGAGCAGGATTCCAATCGAGCCCCGGATCGGCCGCGGGCCCCGTGGTGGCCCACGCTGGCGCTGATGGCGGTGCAGCTGGCGGTCTCGGCGGGGGTGATTCTGGTCGGGCCGATCGAGGCGGGGCGGTACGGGTCGGACCAGTTCAACTACCACGAGCCGGTGGTCCGGATCTTCGCGGATCAGCTCCCGGCGCCCGATGTGTCGGACTACGCCTCGGCGACGACACCGCTGTATCACCTGATCCTCGCGGGACTCAAGCCCGTGATCGGGGGCGAGCGGACGGCGTTCATGCTGGCGGCGTCGCTGTTCACGGTCGCGTTGGTGGGTCTGCTGCACCGGCTTCTGGCGACGCGGCAGACCCACCAACGCGACCGTGAACAGCGACGCCGCCAGCATGAACGCCGTCCGCTCGCCCCCGCTCACGGGCTTGAGTCCCGCGAGGATCAGGTGATACAGCGGTGTCGTCGCCGAGGCGTAGTCCGAC
>JBCDKU010000104.1:0-6588 GCA_038746265.1 Planctomycetota bacterium | reverse complement strand
TGATGGCGAAGCTGCGGCAGCTCGATCAGGTCGCCTACGTTCGGTACGCGACCGAGCACCTCAACATCGACAACCTGCCCGACCTCAAGCGGGAGCTGGACGACCTCATGGAGCGGCCCGTCGAGATGCGGGACCAGCAGGGCCTATTCCTGGGTGAAGAGAAGTAGGGCGAACGGACGGAAGCGAGAACGCGATGGCTTCGAAGATCGTGGACACAGCAGCGGCCGCCCTCGCGGACCTCAAGGACCGCGGGATCCTCTACGACGGCGCGACCGTGATGGTCGGCGGGTTCGGGCTCTGCGGCATCCCGGAGCACCTGATCATCGCGCTGCGCGATACGGGCGTGACCGACCTCACCTGCATCAGCAACAACGCGGGCGTGGACGACTGGGGGCTGGGTTTGCTCCTGCAGACGCGGCAGATCAGGAAGATGGTCTCGAGCTACGTCGGTGAGAACGACATCTTCGAGAAGCAGTTCCTTGCGGGCGAGCTTGAGGTCGAGTTCAACCCGCAGGGCACGCTTGCCGAGCGCATCCGCGCGGGTGGCGCTGGCGTGCCCGCGTTCTTCACCGCGACCGCGGCCGGCACGCCGATCGCCGAGGGCAAGGAGTCGCGGACCTACCGCCTGCCCGCGGCGAACGCCAAGGTCAACGCGGACGACTTCCGCGAGCGGGAGTTCATCCTCGAGACGGGGCTCTTTGCGGATCTCGCCTTGGTCAAGGCCGACAAGGCCGACCCGTTCGGGAACCTGATGTACCGCAAGACGGCGCGGAACTTCAACCCGATGATGGCGACCGCGGCCGCGTTCACCGTGGCCGAGGTGGACACGCTCGCGGGCGAGGGCGAGATGGACCCGGACCTGGTGCACACGCCGGGCAACTTCGTGGACCGCGTCGTGCGCACGCAGAGCGAGAAGCGGATCGAGCAGCGGACGGTCCGGGAGGGCTGAGCCCGATGGCTCGCCGTCCGCGGAAGCTGCTGTGGTTTGCGGTGGGCCTGATCGCGCTGGGTCTCGGCGCGGTGATCTTCGAGACGATGAAGAGCTACGGCGTGTTCGATCGGCTCGTCGCTGGGTCGGCGGCGCTGACCGCCCGCGACAAGTTCGTGCGCGCGCTGCGTGAGTCGTGGTGGGGGGCGGGGCTGCTGGGCATCGGGCTCACTCTCGCGCTGGCGGCCAGGACGCGGTCCGGCCGGTAGCGATCCGCGGGGCAGCGCAAAGAAAAAGGCGAGCCAGCCCCGAAGAGCCGGCCCGCCCCGTAGAGAGGAGCCGTGTCCCGCGTCAGTCGATCCTCCGCGGGAGATTGTCTCGTGTACGTCCGATACGCACGATCGGACGCGGGTGTTCTCACTCGATGACGCGGGGTTCCTCGCCCGTTTCTGCCTTCCAGAACGCGTCAGCTTGGGGGGCCAGTGTGGCGGGGCCCTCGTTATTCCAGTCCTTCAGCGTATCCCCAAAGAGGCCCTTAAAGAACAAGAGCAAACGACCATTTTCGATCTTGAAGTTCTTCGGGCTCGGCTCGGTGTAGGAATCCTTGGACGCCGCGTAGGCGCACCAGCCTCCGTAGGCGGGCTCGTACTTGGCCGGGTTGGCCTTGAAGAGGTCGAGATTGGCCTGGCTGCTAAAGCGGTAACTGATGCCGTGGTGGGTGTACTCGAGGTTCTTCTTGCCCTTGATCGCGTCGCCCTTGCCGTCGGGGTCGCCCTCGGGGAAGTAGGCGACCGGGTCGTAGCCGTCGATCGCGAGCTTGCTGCGCGGGAGCTCATACTTGCCGAGGTGGCTGGCTCGCTCGGTGTAGGTGCCGAACGTGTCGTCGTCGGCTGGCTGGGTCGCGGTGATGCCGACGGAGGCTGCGGCGACGCTGGCCGAGAGCGCGGCGGCGACAAGGAGCTTGAGCGGGTTGAGTTTCATGGCGTCGGTCCTCTCGGTGGGAGAAACGGTTGTTCTGCCGTGCACGGGTGCACGTTCCGAGAAGGAAAACGATCCGACCCCCGTCACTATTCGAGCGAAGCGCGCTTGAGCGGACATCTTTTCTGTGAATCCGTGGCGCTCTGACCGGGAGCAGCGCGGGCTGTAGACTGCCGCTATGGCACTTGCACGCGATCAGATCGCCCGGCGGGCGGCGCTTGAACTGCGGGACGGGTTCGTGGTCAATCTCGGCATCGGGATGCCCACGCTCGTCGCGAACCACATCCCGGCGGGGATCGACGTCTGGCTGCAGTCGGAGAACGGCTTGCTCGGGATCGGGCCCTTCCCGACCGAGGCCGAGGTCGATGCGGACCTGATCAACGCGGGCAAGCAGACGGTGACCGCCCGGACGGGCGCGAGCTTTTTCAGCTCGGCCGAGAGCTTCGGGATGATCCGGGGCGGGCACATCGACATGTGCATCCTCGGCGCGATGCAGATCAGCCAGGAGGGCGACATCGCGAACTGGATGATCCCCGGCAAGATGGTCAAGGGCATGGGCGGGGCGATGGACCTCGTCGCGGGCGTGCGCAAGGTCGTCGTGATGATGGAGCACAACTCCAAGCGGGGCGACGCGAAGCTCGTGACCGAGTGCTCGCTGCCGCTGACGGGTCGCGCGTGCATCGACATGGTGATCACCGACCTGTGCGTCCTGCGGATGGATCACGGGAAGAAGCGGTTCCGGCTCGAGGAGCTGGCGCCGGGCGTGACAGTGGACGAGGTGCTGGAGAAGACCGAGGCGGAGATCATCGTTGAGGGAGAGCCTTCGGCGATGGATGTAGGGTGATGCCGATCTTTCGCGCACAGGTTCGCCGGACGATGGGGACCCAACTGAGTTACTACATCGCGGCGTCCGATGCCGCGACGGGGACCGAGGCGTTGCCACGCATCGTGCTCGGCGCGTACGAGCTCGAATCATTTGACCCGGTCGGCCTCGCCGATGTGCCGAAGAGTGCCCGTGTGCATGAGGTGGATGAGGCGTTCGAGCGGCCGGCGGAGAACCTGGACGACGTGTCGCTGGCGCTTCGGGTCATCGCGCGGTCCGCGCTTATTCGCTCTCCGATCCGAACGCTGGTCGCTGCGATCCTGATCGCGTGGATCGTCATACTCGTGCTCAATGGTCTGCTCGCGCTTGTTTTCGCAGTCTCGTCGGGTTGACAGTGGTCATCGTTCCGATCTGGATGGAGACTCCTCGTGCCCCTGTACCGATTTGACGAATACGACTCGGGCGCGTCGATGGCGACGGTCTACGTGATTGCGTCGACGCCGGAGTCGGCGCTCTCGTATGCCGAGAAACTCACGCGGCCTTTCGAGAACCCGAGAGAGGTCCAGTGGTGGAACATTGAGGACGATGAACGCGTCCACGACGCGGGGGATCTCAGCGGCGACGAGGCGAGCCGAATGTTGCTTGGGTTCTAGACGTGGCATTCGCGACACTTTGTGCGGCGATCGCCGTTCTTGCTCATCCTTCTCGGAGTCCTCGTCGGCAATGTGATCACGCTCTTGGGCGTGTTGCTCCTCAGCGCGTTGGGCAACAGCTAGCCCTTCGGTAGCCAGATCTTCAGCCGTTCCATGAGCGTGAGGCGGCTGAGGTCCTTGAGTTCGCCCGCGTCGAAGAACTGGCCGCCGCAGTGGGTGCAGAGCTCGTACTCGATGTGGGGCTGCTGCGGGTCGCGCATGCTTGTGAGGCGAGCGGTGTCGCGGGGGCAGAGCCAGGTGGATTTGTCCGAGGTTGTCTCGGCGTCGTCGGGCTCAAAGGTATCGAGGGCGGCGGCGATCTCGCCGGGCGTGAAGGCGCGGTCGGCGAGCTGCTGGAGCTCGCCCAGGTCGAGCCAGATCCCGCCGCAGGTCGAGCAGCGGTCCACCTCGACGCCTCCCGCGTCGATGGCGTCCATGGGCGTGCGGTCTTTCGGGCAAAGCAGCGGATCGGGCATGTCGTGCGTTCCTCTTCGAGCGAGCGGGGTGGAGCATCCGCTTGTGAGAGGTTATTCGTGCTTGCCGAGCAGGGCGCGGAGTCGCTCGGCGAGCGTGTGCCGGCTGAGATCGGAGAGCTCGCCCGCGTCGAAGTAGACGCCGCCGCACTTCGGGCAGAGCTCGAACTCGATGTGCGGCTGCTTGGGGTCCTTGACGGTGATGAGCGGCGTGCCGTCGCGCGGGCAGAACCATCCCTCGGGCGATTCCTCGTGCATCTCGACCCAGCTCGCGCTATCGAACCGCGCGATCAGGCCGTCCGCGTCGGGCATCCGCTCCAGAAGCCTTTCGCGCTCACCCTTGTCGAGCCAGATGCCGCCGCAGAGCTTGCAGCGATCGACGCGGACACCGTCGATCTCGAAGCGCCGCATCTCGCCCCCGTCCTTCGGGCAGACAATCGCGGGATCGTCGTCGGTCGGCTCGACGGGTCGGATGCTCGGCGGCGGCTTCATCGTGGGCCCTCCGCGTTGTTGAGCAGCGCCTCAACCTCGGCGCGCATCCGGTCGGAAAGATCGAGCGTGCCGGGTGCATCAGGGAGGCCGGCCGCATCAGCGCGCTCGCGCGCAAGGGCCGCGACCGCGGCAAGCATGTCCGCGGTTACGTCGCCCGCTTCGAGCAGGCCCCGGTCACCATCGGGCTCCTCGAACGAGACCGGTTCCAGGATCGCATCGACCTCGGCGGGCTCGATGGCACCGTCCGCGATGCCCTGAGCGACGCGGCGGAGCTGCGTCGCGTGCGCGCCGTCCGGGTGCCACTCCGCGACGAGCAGCAGCTCACCGGCGGCGAGCAGCGGGTGGGTCTCGATCGAGTCCATGAACGCCGCGAAGTCTGCTGGAGCCAGACCGTTCTCGGCGTATGTCCGCGTGACGACGCGCAGCTCGTCGATGAGTTCTGCGCGCTCGGCGTCCGGGATCCGCGCGGCGTTGACGGTCTGGCGGATCACGCTGTTGCCCATGAAGGCGATGGTGTCGCGGTACGCGAGCGTCACACCCAGGGCGATCGCGGTGAACGCCACGATCGGGACGGCGACCACGCCGATCGCGATCGCGCGGCCGAGCGGTGAGCCGAAGGACAAACGGGAACGGGAGGCCATGCCGACCTTACGAGAAGAAGGACTTGAGGCGTTCGGTAAAAGAGTAATCGAGTAGGTCGTAGAGCTCGCCGGCGTCGAAGAAGCAGCCGCCGCACTCGGGGCAGACCTCGAACTCGATGTGGGACTGCTGCGGGTCGTTGACGACCATCATCGGGACGCCCGTGCGCGGGCTCTTGATCGCGCCGCGGACGCCGCGACGGGTGACGTCGTCGCGGGAAACGTCAAGGGCCTTGAGCGCTTTGCGGTGCGCGGCGCCGAGCGCCGAGAGGCGGCTGAGCTCGCCGCGGTCGAGCCAGATCGCGCCGGTGCTGGGGCAGCGGTCGATCTTGATGCCGCCGATGTCGAGGCGCTCCATCTCGATCCCGTTCAAGGGGTTGACAACGGTGGGGTCATCGGGCGTGGGATCGCACTGCTTAATCAGGTCGGCCATGCCCGGAGCATATCGACTCGTTCGGGCCGGACGGGGCCCGTAGGCTGCCGCGATGACGACGCCCCGCTGGTTCGATGCGCATCTTGACCTGGCCTACCTCGCAGAACTCGGGCGGGACATGCACGCCATGCCGGCCGACGCCCGCGGACGGCTGCAGCCCGCGGCGGTCACGCTGCCCGCGCTGCGCGACGCGGGCGTGACGGCGGTGCTCGGGACGATCTTCACCGAGCAGGTCGACGACCCCGCGGCGCCCGGCGCGGAGACGGGGTCGTTCGCTTACCCCGCGGGCGACGTGGCCGCGGCGTACGTCTGCGGGATGCGGCAGCTCAAGCTCTATCAAGCCTGGCGCGAGGCGGGGATCGTGCGGTACTTCTCCGACGAGCCCAAGGAGGGCGCGTTGTCTCTCGGCGTGCTCATCGAGAACGCGGACCCGATCCCGTCGCCCGATGAGCTGGCGGACTGGACGGCGGGAGGCGTCGTCGCGGTGGGGCTGTGCTGGGCGATGCGGGGGCGGTACGCGTGCGGGAATCATGCGGCCGACACGGGCGAGGACTCGGGGCTGACGGATCTGGGCCGTGCGATGATCGAGGCGATGGACGCTGCCGGCGTCATCCACGACGCGTCGCACCTGTCTGACCGATCGCTGGACCAGCTGTTCGAGCGGACAGATCGGCTCGTGATCGCCTCGCACTCGAACGTGCGGACGCTCGCGGGCGACTCGCACTGGCACCTGCGGGACGAGTCGATCGCGGAGATCGCGCGGCGGGGCGGGGTCGTCGGGCTGAATCTGTTCCGGGAGTTCATCAAGCCCGGGATGACGGGCAAGTCACGGCCGACGGTGGCGGACGCGGTGGATCATGTCGAGCGGATCTGCGAAATCACGGGGAGCACCGCGCACGTCGGGCTCGGGTCCGACATGGACGGCGGGCTCACGGCGCTCGAGTTGCTCGATTCGGTCGAGGGGCCGGGTGATCTGGGGGTGCTCGGCGAGGAACTCGCGCGGCGCGGGTGGACGGCCGAGGAGATCGAGGGTTTCCGGTTCGGCAACTGGGCTCGGATCTTCCCGGGGGCGTAGCGGCTACCGCTCGTTTGCTTGGGCTTCCTCACGGCAGTGGGCGCACCATGTGGAGG
>JBCDKU010000103.1:0-7196 GCA_038746265.1 Planctomycetota bacterium | reverse complement strand
TGGTCGGGCTCGAAGAAGGTGCACTCGCTGATGACGACCTGGGCCTTGCGCATCTCGTCGCGGAGCAGCCACGGGCCGGGCAGCGTGTCGCCGGTGTAGGCGATCAGCGGGATCTCGAGAATGCGCGTGATCTCCTCGCCGCGGTCCTTGAGCTCGCGCAGCTTTTCTTGCGGCAGCTCGGCGTACTCGGGCTTGAGCTTGCTGCGCTTCTCGACGATCGCCCAGCCGAAGCTCGGCGCGGTGTGCTCTGTGACGAAGCCTCTCAAGAAGATGCTGTTCTTGATCTCGACCTCGCCGCCGTCGTCGAGCTCGATGAGGTCGTACTCGGTCTGCTGGCGTTCGAGCGCGTTGAAGCCGCGCATCATCTGGTGGACATCGTCGGCGATGCGCTTGTCGACGACAAACGTGCCCTTGCCCATGCCCTGGAACACTCTCTGAGAGGCGTAGTACGCGAGCCCGCCGACGTGGTCCATGTGCCCGTGGCTGAGCGCGACGTACTTGGATGCGAGCGCGCAGCGCAGCGGCGCGCCCATGTCGAAGCACGTATCGAGCTCCGGGATCTGGATGGTCGTCGCTTCGCCGGCGATCGAAACGCCCTGGACGCGGTAGGGCGGGCAGTAGAGGAAGCCGACGGTGCCCTCGCGGGGCGGCGGTTTGGGGATCATCGCAAATGCTCCGGTGCCGGGCTCTCGCCCGGGGGGTGCTGGTGTCTTGTGTCCACGCCGATGACTGTAGTTCCGCCTCCCTCTCCCCGGCGGGGAGAGGGACAGGTCGGCGGAGCCGACCAGGGAGAGGGGAGGACGGGTTGCGGGGTTGATGTGTTGTTTGATCCTCCCCTCTCCCGACCTCGCTTCGCTCGGCCACCCTCTCCCCGCAGGGGAGAGGGGAGGACCAACACATCTCATCATCTATCAACTACACTCGGGCGATGCCCGAACCTCGCATCCGGCAAACGGACCGAGCCCGGAAGCTCAGGCAGGACCAATCGCCCGCCGAGACCGTCCTCGGGTCGCGTCTCCGAGCAGGAAGGCTCGGTGGGCACAAGTTTCGGCGGCAGCACCCGGTGGGGCTGATCGTGGTGGATTTCTGCTGCCCTCGGAGCTCCCTTGTGGTCGAGCTGGATTCCGAATCGCACGCTGGCCGACGAGCGGACGATGCACGTCGCGATGCGATCTGCGCCGGACTTGGGTTCCGTGTGCTGCGGGTGACGGCTTCGCGGCTGAGCTGTGATGAAGACGCTGTGCTGGCGACGATTCTGCGGTGGGCGGATGAGGGCGTGGTTCGAGACCTTTGAAAAGAGACGGTCCTCCCCTCTCCCTGCCCGCTGCGCGGGCTGTCCCTCTCCCCGCCGGGGAGAGGGAGGGATACGCTCGGTGATGACCGAACAGCCGCAGCCGAATGACGTTCGTTTTCGCGACTTCGGTCGCGCGGGGCCGCTCGCGATCGTCGCGGCGGTGCTGCCGGCGGCGGGCGGCTTCGCGCTGCTCGGGTTCATGCCGCAGGTCGCTGGGTTTCTCAACGACCTCGGGCGGTGGGGGTTCCTGCTGTATGTCGCGGCGTTCGCGGTCACCAGCGGGTTCGCGGTGCTGCCGACGTACGCCCAGGCGGCGCTGGGCGGTTATGCCTTCGGGCTCGTGGGCGGCATCCCCGGCGCGTTGCTGGGCTTCGTCGGCGGCTCGGTCATCGGCTACACCCTCGCGCGGGTCACCGCGGGCGACGACGCGAACAAGGCCATCGACGATCACCCCAAGTGGGCCGCAGTGCGCGACGCGTTCGTCGCGAGTTCTGCCGACGCCGAGAAGTCGAACTTCTGGCGGACGCTGGGGATCGTGACGCTGGTGCGGTTCCCGCCGAACTCGCCGTTCGCGCTGACCAACCTGCTCATGGCGAGCGTGCGGGTGCCCAGGCTGATCTTTCTGATCGGCACGGCCGTGGGCATGCTGCCGAGGACGGCGCTGGTCGTCTTCATCGGGCACCAGGTCGCGCAGACTCTTGGCGCTGACGAACTCACCAGCGATGCACTGAAAGAAGCCCGGCCCGGCTGGCTGCTGCCGGTGGGCATCGGGCTGTCGGTGCTGGTCCTGGTCACGCTGGCGGTGCTGGGCGACAAGGCGATCAAGAAGGCGGTGGCTGCCGGTGAGATCCCGGCGGAGCCGGACGGCGACGACGCAGCAACCTAGCTCAAGGCGGGGGGGTGGCGGCTCGCCCCCCATTCTGGCATCAGCGGTGGTCATGGGCGGCGAGACGCCGCCCCCCCTGTACCCGAGAAGCCCCGCTGTATCCGAGAATTCGGTGCGGCTGCGATTCGCCACTGGGACTGCGGCGCGAGAGTTGCCGACTTAGATGCGCTTGGCGGCGAAGCCGATCGCGCCCGTGATGACCGAGGCTGCCAGGCCGATCAGTGCGGGCGTGTCGAGCGTGGTCACGAGCCACGCGACGCCGGCCAGGCCCGCGAACATCAGCCAGCTCGACAGCACCGACGCGGTGCCGCCGCTGAGCGCGCGTCGATGTGGCGTTGGGCAGTCCATCAGCAGAAGCCTATCACGCACCGGCGACTACACTCAACCCGTGACCGCCAAGAACGATCAGCCCGTGCAGGATGGCGATTCGGCCGCGCTCTCGGTCGAGCAGGTGCGGCGGCTGGCGGCGCTCAGCCACCTCGCGCCGCCGCCCGAGCAGATCGAGGGTCTCCGCCGCGATCTCGGGGCGGTGCTGGGCTACGCCGAGTGCCTCGCCCGCGCGCCGCTCGACGGGCTCGAGCCCATGATCCGGCCCGTCGAGGACGCCAACAGGCTCGACGAGGACGAGCCGGGCGAGACGCTCGACCGGTCGGTGCTGGGCGAGATCGCGCCCGACGGCGGGCGTGCGTTCGACGGGACGTTCATCCGGGTGCCGAGGGTCATCGACGGTGGTGACGGCGGCGGCGGCGGGTCGTGACCGCGCCGGGTGTCGCCGAGATCAGAGACGCGATCGCCGCCGGCGGCTCGTCCGCCTCCGAGCAGGTGCGCGCGTGCCTGGCCCGGATCGCCGCGATCGAGGGGGCATCGGATCGAGGGCTCGGCGCGTTCACGCGGGTGCACGGCGAGCGGGCGCTCGCGCGGGCGGAGGCGCTCGACGCGCGGATCAAGCACGGCGAGTCGCCGTCCGCGATCGGGCCGCTCGCAGGCGTGCCCGTCGCGGTCTCCGACGCCATCGGCACGGGCTACCAGCGACTCGAAGCGGCGGGGGCGGTGATCGTGGCGTCGTCGGCGATGAGCGCCGGCGAGTCGGCGATCGGGAACCCGTGGGACCCGACGCGTGACGCGGGCGATGGCTCGGCGGCGGCGGTCGCGTCGGGCGCAGTGCCCGCGGCGGTGTGCTTCGGCCCGCGGGGGACGATCGCCCGGGCGTCGGCGCTCTCGGGCGCGGTCGGGCTCACGCCGAGCAGCGGGGCGGTGCCACCACCCGAGGTCGTGGCTTCGGGGCCGGACGGCGGCGAGATCGGTCCGGTCACACGCTCGGTCGGCGACGCGGCCCTTCTGTTCGACGCGGTGTCGGGCAGCGACCGCCATGAGCTGCATGAGCTGCACAATCTCCGCGGCCTCCGCGACGGGGGCATCCCGGGCGGCGTCACGCTCGCGGTCCCGGCATCGGCGGGCGGCGAATCGATCGACCCGCGAGCGCGGCTGGTTTTCGGCTTGCTCGCGCGGGCCTTGGGCGAGCGGGATGTCGCGTTCGAAGAGGTTGAGCTGGCAAGCGCCGCGGAGGTGCGGGCCGCGTCCCTCGACGGCGGCGACGCAACACCCGAGGCGGAGACGCGGCGGCTGATACGCAGCGACTACCAGGCCATCTTCGACGTCATGGGCTGCGATGCCGTGCTCGCACCGGCGGCGGTGTGCCCCGCGCGGGAGGCCGGCGGCGAGTCTGATGGTGCGTCCGACGCCGACGCCGCTGAGGATGCCGTGCTCGCCGGTGCGTGCCTCGCGGGCCTGCCTGTGGTCAGCATCCCCGCGGGCTTCGTGCCGGAGGGCGACCGCACGCTGCCGATCGGGGTACACCTGATCGGGCCAGAGGGAGGGGACGCCCGGGTGCTGCGCGTCGCGCACGAGATCGAATCTGTCACGGGTTTCGCCGGGCGATGCGCATCGGCGTGAGGCGGCCGGTGATCAGGTCGCGGGTTCGACGCTCGGCCTGTCGTCGTCGCCCGCGTTGCTGTTCGCCCACGCCGTGTAGCGGCGGCGGACGCTGCGATCCCAGGCCCAGGCGGCGATGGTGCAGGCCGGCAGCGTGAGCATCGCGAGGATGCCGAGCAGCTGCGATGTCGGGGCGAGCCCGAGGCCGGCGGGGCTGAGCGCGTGAACGACGAGCGTGATGGCGAGCAGCGTCGTGGCGAGCGCAACAAAGGCGATCACAACGCGTCGGATCTGGCGAATGGTTGAGAGCGGGTACTGCACGGAACGACTTCCTTGTCATTGCTTGGTGCGGCAGAGCATCCTAAGCATTGGGTCGGATCTTGTGGAGCCGACTCATCATTGTGTGGACAGCCTGTGCAGCGATGGGTGAAAACCGCGCCGCAACCGGACTAGTCTCTTTGATTACAGATATATCGGCATCGGCGCGGGTTCGCCACCACCGCGCCGGGAAATCTGCCGTCCGCGCGGCCGCGCCGGCGCACCGCTGATCGATGGTGGCGGAGCGTCCTGTCGGCTATGGTGCGACCCTTGCGAGCAGCGCGTGATCAGCCGAAGTCCCTTGTGCGTTGCGCGCGTTCGGCCCGCGTCGCGGCGGCCGCGTCGGCGTGCGGGATCGCCGTGGGTCTCGGCAGCCTCGCGGGGGCGCAGCAGGCGGCCGGCGGCGACACGCTGACCCCTGTCGAGCCCGAGCGTCGGCCCGGGCCCTTCGACGGCCGGGCGATCCGCAAGGTGGAGATCCTGACGGCCCGCCCGGGCTCCGACGCGTTTGTTGACCCGGCGCCCCGCGACCTTCAGTTTGTTCTCAACCAGCTCCGCACGGGCAAGGGCTCGCGCGAGTACGACGAGCGCACGCTAGCGGACGACATCGTCAGGCTGAGCCGCACGGGCCGGTTCGGCGCGGTCGAGCAGGAGATCGTCGAGCACGCCGACGGGTCGATCACGGTTCGGCTGCTCATCCGCGAGCAGCCGGTGATCCGCGACGTGCAGGTCACGGGCAACCGGCGGCTGGGCAGCGCGAGGCTCGCCGAGGCGATCGAGTTCCTGCCGGGTACGCCGGTGGACCGGTTCGAGCTGGACCGCGCCGCGCGGAGGCTCGAAGAGATCTACCGCGAGCGGGGGTTTTATCTCGCCGAGGTGACGGTGAACACCGAAGTCCTCGACGAGACCGGCGTGATCCTGTTCGAGGTGCGCGAGGGCACGCGGGTGCGGATCACGGGCATCCGGTTCGACGGGAACCGTGCGTTCCGCGATAGCGAGCTGCGCGACGAGATCGAGACGCACAAGGCGGGGTTCTTCCGGCGGGGGCGGCTCGATCGCGAGACGCTGGCGGCCGACGCGCGGGCGGTGGCGCGGTACATCCAGGACCGCGGCTACCTCGATGCGCGGGTCGATACCTTCGTGCAGCCCAGCCCCGACGGCCGCGAGGCGATCGTGACGTACTTCGTCGAGGAGGGCCCGCTGTACACGCTGCGGGATGTCGTGGTCAGCCACGCGGACGCGGGCCAGTCGGGCCCGGTGCTGGCGGCCGAGCAGGTCGTCGGGCTGATCGGCATGAAGCCGGGCGACACGTACAGCGTGAACAAGGTGCAGGCGGCGGTGCGGACGGTGACCGACGCGTACGGCAAGATGGGCTACGCGGACGTGCGCGTCGAGCGCCGCGAGCTGCGCGACACGACCAGGCCCGAGGTCGACCTGCTGCTGCTGGTTCGCGAGGGCGCGCGGTACCGGACGGGGCTCGTGCAGATCGCGGGCAACACGCTGACGAACCACGCGGTGGTGCGGAACGAGATCCGCGTGAAGCCCGACCGGCCTTTGGACGTGCCGGCGGTTCGCGAGTCGGAGCGGATCCTGCAGGCGACGCGTCTGTTCGAGCCACAAACCAGCCCGCCGAGGGCGGTGATCCAGCAGCCGGACCCCGGGCAGCCCACGCACCGGGACGTTTTGGTCGAGGTGACCGAGACCAACACGGGCCTGCTGTCGCTCGGCGCGGGCGTGGGCTCGGACGCGGGCGTCACGGGCCGGCTGAGCTACGAGCAGCGGAACTTTGACATCACGGACTGGCCCGATTCGTTCGGCGACCTGTTCAGCGGGCGGAGCCTGCGCGGCGGGGGGCAGACGCTGCGGATCTCGGCCGAGCCGGGCCAGATCTTCGAGACCTACCAGCTCAGCCTGTCCGACCCGTCGCTGAACGATTCGTTCATCGGCGGCTCGCTGGCGGCGAGCTTCGCGAGGCGGCGCTTCAACGAGTTCAACGAGAACCGCACCACGCTCGGCGCGGGGCTGAACCGACGCTTCGGCGATCGGTGGAACGCCTCGCTCAACGGGCAGTGGCAGAGCGTCCGGCTGTTCGACCTCGAGCCCCAGAGCACCACCGAGGCGTTCGCCTTCGAGGGCACCGATCAGCTGACGCGCATCGGCGTCTCGGTCCGGCGGACGACGGTGCCGCCCGCCGAGCGGTTCAGGCCCACGCGGGGCTCGATCACCCGCATCGGGGTCGACCAGGTCGGCGCGCTCGGCGGCGACTTCGACTTCACGAAGCTGTCGCTCGAGCACAGCGTGTTTCTCTCGGTGTACGAGAGCTTCGCGGGCGCGAAGACCGTGCTGCGGCTGCGGGGCGAGGTCCAGTGGATCCCCCAGGGGCAGACCGGCGTGCCGCTGTACGAGCGGTTCTACCTCGGCGGCCAGAGCTTCCGCGGGTTCGAGTTCCGAACGATCTCGCCCAAGGGCATCCAAGCCGACACCGGCGAGCCGGGCGACCCGGTCGGCGGCATCTTCAGCGCGTTCGCGGGCGTCGAGATCCAGCAGCCGATCTTCACCGAGGACCTGGCGATCGCGGCGTTCGTTGACTCCGGCACGGTCGAGCGGGAGTTCGCGGTCAACACCTGGCGCGTGAGCGCGGGCGTGGGCCTGCGGCTCTACGTGCAGCAGCTCAGCCCGGCGCCGCTGGCGTTCGACTTCGGCTTCCCGATCGTCAGCGAGGAGCTCGACGAGGACCGGCTGTTCACGTTCTCGGTGGATCTGCCG
>JBCDKU010000102.1:0-7535 GCA_038746265.1 Planctomycetota bacterium | reverse complement strand
GGCGTCGCGTGGGCGCAGGCCGATCAGGGTGAGGATGGTCGCGATGGCGCCGCGCCAGCCGGCGAGCGCGAGCGTCGCGCCCGCACCGACGAGCGTCATCCCGAGCACAACCACGACGAGAAACGCGATCACACCCCGGATTGCCGCGGAGAAGACGACGCGGGGGCCTCTGCTTGTTGCTCGTTCGATGGTCCGCTCGACGGTCGTGAGGAGGTGGTCGTCATCCTCGCTTCCGTCGCCCCCGAGCAGCACGGCGCGGGAGCCGGCGTCGAAGCCGACGACGGTGCTGATCCAAGCGAACTCAACCGATTCGAAGAAGCGCTGGATGTTGGCGATGAGCGTCTTCTTCGGCTCATGGACGCGGTTGAGGTCCGCGCTGGGCGTGGGGTCGAACGTGCGCCAGAGCTCGGGCCCAACTTGGACCTCAACCCAGGCATGGGCGTTGCTCGCGCGGACGACGTAATGGCCCGACGACTCGTGGAAATCGGCCGCGACGAATCCGGTGATCACGCGGGCGTTGATGCCGATCGATCGGCACAGCGCCGCGAGGCCCGACGCGAAGTACTCGCAGTGGCCCTCCTTCGAATCGAGCACGAACCACTCGACCGGCTCGGCACGCGACGGCGGCGCGGTCTGCTCCATGGTGTAGGTGTACTGGCCACTTCTCGAGAACGACGCGGCGAGCAGGCCGGCGGCCTCGGCGTCGTCCGCCCACGACCGCTGCGCTGGATCGGGCGAGATCCCGGACGCGGCGATGAGCTGCGACGCTCGTTGCTTGAGCGGTTCGGAATCGAACTCGATCTCTTGGCGCTGCTCGGCGGTGATCTCGATGCTGTTCTCCGGGAGCGACGCGGCCGGGTCGGAGACCTTGGATCGGACGATGTAGTCCACCCTGCCCGAGCGCTCGCCGATGCGCATCTCGGTGCCCTCCCGTGTGTAGACGAAGCGACCGTCGTACTTGATCTGCTTCGGCTTCCACAACGCGAACAGGTGCGACCCGGAGTCCGCGGCGTTGCGGATGGTGATCGCCTGTTCGATGTCCCAGTCGTTGGGCCATTGATTGACCCCGATGAAGTCGCCGCGGGAGTTGACGCCGCCGCGGGTATAAGAAGAGCCGCGCCGACCCCGCTCAACGCCGGACCACCTGCCGGTCTCGGCGTTGTAGGAATCGAGCACCGCGCCGCGGAGGTAAAACCGGCGGTTGACCGAGCCCAGCACCTCGCCGCTCGCGTCGGTCACACGCAGGTCGAGCACGGGCTCGGCCGAATCCGAGATCAGGCCCGATCTGCCGAGCTGGATCTCGTCGTTGAAGCCGGTGACCGATCCGACGCTCGCGTTGCCCCACGCGCCGAACGAGTCGTTCCCGATCTGTCTCGGCATCACGATGAACACGGTGATCGTGATCGGGAGCCCGATCGCGAGCGAGAGCCCGACGAGGGACCGCAAGCCGCGGCGTGTTCCGACGCCCGACATGACGGTGTCGGGTGTGGTTCCGGAGACCTCCCCCGCCGCTTCCGAGGCGGCGACGATCTGGAAGACCATGAAGGTGTAGCCGCATACGAAGATAAACAGCAGCATCAGCAGCCCGACCTCGATCGAGTTGGAGCTAAGGATCGCGCCGATGACAAGAAAGATCGAGAGCGTGATGACCTGCGCGGCGTCGCGCGCACGACGGCGGTCCAGCATCTTGGTGGTCAGGAGCAACGCCACAAAATCGGCGAAGACCGTGACGTTGAGCGAAGCGCTGAGAAACCGCCACACGGAGAACAGGCAGATGACCGCGAGCAGCAGGTTGACGACAATCCGCGGCGCTGCCCGCTCGGGCTGCGGTCCGGTCATCCACCAGCCGACAACCGTGACGGGGATCACAAGCAGCGGCAGGATGGGATCGGCGCCGGAGAACGCGTAGGCGAGTTCGGCGATCAGCGCGACGGGCAGGAGCAGGCGGTGGAGGTGCGCTCGGACGTTCATGCCGTGCGTGCCCCCGTTTCAACACCCGCCTGGAACTCGGGTGCCTCTGCGCCGAACTCGATGAGCTGATCGAGCCGGGCCGGATCGAGATCGCCGCCCGGGCCGATCGACAACGTCACCGCCCGCGGCTTCCGCGACGCCGACAGTGTTGCTGCGTGCTCGGGCGTCATGACCGCGAGCGAACGCAGCAGCAGTCCGCCATCGGACACGTCGTGCGTGGGTGAGATGTTGAGGCTCGGGACACCCGACTGCACGCCCACGGCGACACCGGCCTTCACCGCCGCATCGGCAGCGGCGGCCGCGAGCGCCACGGAGCGCTCGAAGAGCCAGGGCTTTGCGGGATCGTGCGGCAGGATCGAGAGCGTGACCGAGGGGGGCGAGGTCGCGACGAGCTGACGCACGACCATGCTCTCGAGCCGTGCGGTCGGCCTCCACGCGACGAGTCGCGCGGAGTCGCCCGGGACGTAATCGCGGAGGCCGATGAATTCTTCATGGCCGGGGCTCGCCGAGGCTTCGGACTGCGCGACTCGCGCCGCGCCGCGGAGCCGGGGCAGCTTGCCGGGTCGAAGTGTGACGCGGCGGGGCCCGACGACGATCTCGGCGGCGCTCTCGACCGCGATGAGCTTCTTGAGCAAGCCGAAGGGGAAGCCGCTGGCGACCTGGAGTTCCTCGATCCGGTGCACGCCCCGCTGCGGGATCGCGATCGCGCCGGTCGCCCGCAGCGCCTGACGGCCCGGCAGCATCGCGACCGCCCCGGCGTTCCGCGGCTTCTTCTCGCCAGCGAACCGCTCGGCGATAACGAGCCCGAAGGCGGGCAGGCGGCGGCGGTTCTCGATGGTGTACCGCAGGCTGATCGGCTCATCGACGCGCGTTGCGCCGATGGGGTCGCGGCGGATCGAGACCGCGACGAGCGCCGCGCCGGAGATCAGACCGCTCACAACCATTGCGGAGACGGCCACACCGAGCGCGATGAAGAGCAGGTTGTTCTGGCTGTTGATCGCGCCGATCGCGACGAAGACCGTGATCGCGGTGTAGAGAAACGCACCCGCGTTCGCCTGGTAGCGGCGATCAACAGACATCGGCTGGCTGGCGGCGGGTACGGCGGTCATCGGGAGTGCTGGATCGCTCTACGAATCGTCCGGGGCGGTGGTTTCTTCCGGCGCAGGGTTGCTCGCGGTGTGTTCGGGCTGGGCCGCCTCGGGGATGCCCAATTCGCCCGCGGGCGGGAGGTCCTTGATCGAGGCGAGCCCGAAGGCGTCCAAGAAGTGCTTGGTCGTGCCGTAGAGCATCGGGCGGCCCGGCTCCTCGGCCCTGCCGGTCACGGTCACCAGCTTGCGCTCGAGCAGGCCCTTGAGGACCTCGCCGCAGGCGACGCCGCGGATGGCCTCGAGCCGGCCCCGCGTGATCGGCTGGCGGTAGGCGATGATCGCGAGCGTCTCGATCGCGGGCCGCGAGAGCTTGGCGTCGGTCTGCTTGCGGTGGAACGCGGCGAGCACGGCGGCGTGCTCGGGGCGGGCCATCACGCGGAAACCGCCCGCAACGGGCTCGATCCGGAACGCCCTTCCCGTGTCGTCATAGACGGCGTTGAGCGATTCGATCGCGGCAGTGATCGCGGCGGCGTCGACCTCGTCATCGGGCCTGCCCGCGCGGACCGCCTCGGCGATCTTCGGCGCGGACAGCGGCTTCTCGACGGTGAACAGCAGCGCCTCGACGGCGGGGGCGAGTTCCTGCACGACGGTGGCTCCTGGCATCGATCGAATATAGGGGACGGCACCGCGTGCACGCGGACGCGAACGGAATCCGTATGCTCGGACCGGATGATCCACCTCGATGAACCCCTGCCGTCGGAGCAGCACGCCCATCCGGGCCTGCCCGAGCTTCCCGAGCGCGTGCTGCACGCCCGGCGGGAGCGGCTCTTTCTGGTCTTCGCGGGGCTGTTTCTCGGCACGCTCGCGATGCTCAACATCCTCGCGATCAGCCGGTTCATCTTCATCACGGAGATCGCCGGCGTGCCGATCGCGGTGCCGGTGGGCGTGCTGCCCTACCCGATCACGTTCCTGTGCACGGATTTCATCTCGGAGCTCTACGGGAAGCGGCGGGCGAACCGTGTGGTCTGGATGGGGCTGGTGCTCAACGTCTGGGTGGTGTTCATCCTGTGGCTCGGAGGGGTGCTGCCGGGCGCCGGGACCGAAGAGGACGAGGCCGCGTTCTTTGCGATCCGGACGCTCGCGTTCGGCGCGGTGACGGCTTCCATGATCGCGTACATGGTCGCGCAGTTCGTGGACGTCTACGTCTTCCACTTTTGGAAGAAGCTCACCAAAGGTAAGCACCTCTGGATCCGCAACAACGGGTCCACGCTCGTGAGCCAGCTCGTCGACACGACGGCCGTCATCCTGATCACGCACTTCTATGCAAAGGCGCTGCCGATCGACGAAGGCCGCTCGCTGGTGATCCAGCTCGCGACGTTCATCGGCGCGGGGTACGCCTTCAAGCTCATCGCCGCGCTGCTCGACACCGTGCCCTTCATCTATGGGACGCGGTTCCTCGTGCGGTACCTGCGTTTGCCGACGCCCGGCGAGGAAACGGAGCTGGCGATCGCCGAACAGCTTTCGCTAGGCTCGCCGGATGCCGAGCGATCCGCCGACTGATTCAGTGCCGCCCCAAGCCTGCCGCCTGTCGCAGGCGATCGGGCCGGGCGTGCTGTTTGCCGGCGCGGCGATCGGTGTCAGCCACCTCGTGCAATCGACATCCGCCGGCGCCGCCTACGGGCTCAGCCTCATCCCGCTCGTCCTGCTCGCGCACGCGTCGAAGTACCCCTCGCTGCTGTTCGGCCCTCGGTACGCGATCGCGACGGGTGAATCGCTGCCGATGGCGTACCGCCGTCAGGGCTGGCACGCGATCGGGCTGTTCGGGCTGGTGCTCCTCGGCACGATGTTCACGATCCTCGCCGCGGTGACGATCGTGACGGCCGCGATCGTCAGCACGCATGTGGTGACGCCAGTGCTCGGTCTGATGGGCGTTGAGACCGCCCCACCGCTTGTGCTCGTGAGCGCGGGCCTGATCGCGATCTGCGCGGGCATCCTCGCGGCCGGCGGGTTCGGCTGGCTCGACTGGGCGCTCAAGGGGCTCATGGTCGTGATGCTCATCACGACGCTCATCGCCGCGGGGCTGAACCTACCGAAGCTCGCGGGCGTCGAGACGCGGCTCTGGCCCGTGCAGGCCGAGATCACCGACGCCGCATGGCTTGCGCTCGTGGTCGGGCTTGTCGGCTGGATGCCCGCACCGCTCGATATCTCGAGCTGGCACTCGCTCTGGACGCTCGAACGCATCCGGCAGACCGGCGCAACGCCGAGCCGCCGGCAGTGCGAGCTCGACTTCCAGATCGGCTACGCGCTGTGCGTCGTGCTTGCGCTCGCCTTCGTCTCGCTCGGGGCGGGCTTGCTCTTCGCGAACGGCATCGAGGCCGAGAAATCGAGCGGCGCCTTCGCGAATCAGCTCGTTTCGCTCTACACCGACTCGCTCGGCGACTGGGCCCGCCCGCTGATCGTCGCGTGCGCGGTCGCCGTGATGTTCTCGACCACCCTGACCGTCTTCGACGGGCTCAACCGGACGGCGGCCGCGACGTGGGTCGCCGCCTCGGGCGGGACGCCGTCAGCGGGCGGGCGCGGGCGGCGGTACTGGGTCGCGGGGATCGTGATCTCGGCCGGGGCGCTCGGGCTGATCCAGTGGTTCAGCCAGGGCGAGGCCTTCAAGAAGCTCGTCGATCTCGCGACGACGCTCTCGTTTGTTGCCACGCCCATCATCGCGTGGTTCAACCACCGCGCGATGCTCGCGCCGGGCGTCCCCGAGTCGGCTCGGCCCGGCCGCGGCCTGCGGGCCTGGAGCTGGATCGGGATCGCGTTCTGGGCGGCATTCGCGGTTGTTTTTCTGGTTCAGCGGTTCGCGTCGAGTCGGTAAAATCGGATCGGCGTTGTTCCGAAGGACGTCCGCGACGCATGTCGCGTCAGAACCGATCTGTATCACACCAAGCACACGCGGACGCCGCGTGGAGGAGCCTGCCGTGCTGAAGCCGCTCGCCGTCTCGTCGTTCGTTGCCCTCGCGGGCCTCTCGCTCACGACCATCACAGCGGTTGCCACCGCGTCGGCCTCGGCGGCCGCGCCCGCGGACGCGATCCACGCCAGCCAGCTGCTCGACGAGGACATCACGGGCCTCTGGTATCTCGACCTGAACACCGAGCTGCCGGTGGACGACGCCGAGGTGACGTTCTCCGTGGAGGAGGACGACGAGGGCAACCTGGTCGCCGTGCTGGGCGCGAACTTCGTCGAGGAGGAGTTCACCGCGAACGTCACATTCGACGAGGACTCGGGCGAGTTCTCGGTGACTTTCGCCGAGACGCCCTACGGCGACATCTCGATGACCGGCTCCGTGGACGGCGACGTCATGGACGGCGTCATGAAGCTCGGCGCGACCGAGGAGAGCTTCGAGTTTCTGGGTGAGCTCGACTGAGCCGCAGATAAGCGACCGCACGAAGCGGTCGCTGTCGGTCAGGAACGATGAAAGTGGGCGCGGAGGGAGTCGAACCCCCGAAGGCTAACGCCGGCGGATTTACAATCCGAGTCCTTTGGCCACTTGGATACACGCCCGGTGGTCCATTTCTGGACGGAAAGTTTAGGCACCATCCGGGCGGCGGCAAGCGGCCGCAGGACGCCGACGCCTGCAGACCCCGAGGCCCGCGATCGCGAGCGCACCGGCAGAAGCAGGGCTCGGGATGCCGAGTCTGAGCGTCGATCCAGCCAGCACCCCGTCGAGATCGGTGATCTGCGGCCCGCGAAGATCGAGCCTGAACGCGCTCCCGTCGAGAAGGTACCCGGTCAGGACCTCGCCGCCGCGCTCGCTGATCTCGATGAGTGAGAAATCACCGAAGTCGATCGCGACACCGTCGAGAGACGCGTCCTGTACCACGAGTTCCAGAATCGCTCCTGGGTCGAGTCGGAGACGGTTCTGCAGAAGCCCGCCCGAGATCCGTGCGTTCGAACCTTCGCGGAAACGCGAAGCGAACCCGAGTTTCCCGCTTTCCATCGTGAACTCGATCCCGGAGAAGTCGGCGAAGTCTCCGATCTCTCCTCCGTCGAGAGCTACTGAGAAATCGCCCTCGAAGCGCGTCTCCGGCCCAAGGTTCGCCCCTTCGCGGACGTTGAGCGCCGAGCCGTCCAGAAGCTCGTACGAACCGAGCGCGGTTGAGGCGAGGTTGATCACACTCGCGCTTGCGACGAGATTGGCAAGCTCCCCACCATTCAGATCGATCTGGCTCTTGCTTGCCGTCATACTCAGAACAACGCCACTAGACATTGCGAAGGTGCTCGACTCGGTCACAACACTCGCAATGCGTCCTCCGTGAACAGCAGCGTCCGTGTTTTGGATCTCTACTTCACCAAGAATCTCACCGCCAGAGAACTGAAGCGCCGATCGCTGGCCCTCAAGCCCCACGACCCGAATGCTCTTCGAGAGAAAGTTAGGGATCGTGCGAAAGACGCCACCCTCTACTGTGAGATCGCTGTTGATG
>JBCDKU010000101.1:0-7537 GCA_038746265.1 Planctomycetota bacterium | reverse complement strand
CACCGCTGACGATCGCCGCCTCGTAAAGACGCGTTTCATTCCAGTTTTTCTTGGTGGTTTTCGCCGCTGCGCCAATCTCAGCCAAGGATTCGAATCCGGAGATCGTCACCCGCCCGCGATCCGGCGCAAGAGCCCCGACGGCCATGCGGATCGTGGTTGTTTTCCCGGCTCCGTTGGGGCCCAGGAGACCGATCACCGCGCCGGGGCCGCATGAAAGCGAGAGATCTCGGACGGCCGTTGACGAGCCGAATCGCTTTGTGAGGCTGGCGAGTTCGAGCATGCGGTTAGGTCGGTACGGGCAGAGTCGTTCGGAATGAGACGGCTTCGTTCCGGGTTCTGAGAAGGGGAAGACGATGACCGCTGTACCCCGGGATCTGCCCGGGCGGCGCGGCTTTATGAAAGCGGGCGAACCTTTGTGCCGCCCGCTGCGGATAGTACGTTGGCTCGCGACATCCGCCGGGTTCCACCGGCTCCGGGCCTTTGTTCCGAATGACGGGTCACCCGCGAATCAGCGAGCCCCGTCGGATGGGGGTGTTCAGACCTCGGAAAGAACGGCCGGGTTTCCCACGAACCTGAAGCGTGCCGGCGTATCGTTCCGATAGCAAACCGTCGGGTTGTTTGTTTCCGACGGTGGAGGTCCATGTGGTGGCGACGCAAGCGGCCGCCAAAGCACTGGTGATCGGCGGGCACGCGGCGAGCGCGGCCACGCTATCCGACCTGCTGGCCGGCTTGCCCATCGACCTTCACGATTCCGACGCCATCGAGACCCTCGCCCGCCGTCTGCGGTCGTGCGGCATCGACGCCGAGGCCCGAGAAATCGATCCGGCTGAGTTGTCCGCTACAGCGATGGACGAGCGCGACGAGCAGTCCCAGGTGCTGCTCAACGCGATCGGCGAGGGCGTCTGCCTCGCGGCCCGCGCGGGCCGCGTGCTCTGGGGCAACCAGTTCTTCATGCGGCTCCCCGACGATGCCCGCGAGCAGATCATCGAGGTGCTCCGGTCAGCGAGCGAGGTCTTCCAGCGGCGCGGCGCCTCGGACGACCAGCTCGGGGCGTGCAAGTTCGAGGTGTGCTGCGACGTCGGGTTGACCGCGTACGAGGTGTTCGTGACGCCCGCGCCGCCGCGCGGCGTTGAGCGGGGCGACTTGGGCGAGGCCGCCGAGGATCGGCAGCAGGCAGAAGACCGGGCGGAGGTGCACGGCGCCGAGCGTGTCGCAGGCGTGATCCGCGACGTGACCGCGGCTCGGCGCACGACGGCCAAGCTCGACGCGATCGACCGCGCGGGGTATGAGCTCGTTCGGCTCGACGCCGAGGCGGTGCGGGGCAAGAACACCTTCGAGCGGCTCAAGCTGCTCGAGGAGAAGATCGTGCGTCTCACGCGCGACGTGCTCGAGTACGACCACTTCGCGATCTTCCTGATTGATCAGCCCAAGAATAAGCTCGAGCTCGTCGTCAGCGAGGGCCTGCCCCGCGAGATCTCGGATCTGCACCTCGCGCCCGAGATCACCGGCAGCGGCACGAGCGGCTACGTCGCGGCAACGGGCGAGAGCTACATCTGCCACGACGCGTCGGCCGACCAGACCTACCTGCCGGGCCTGCCGGGCGGGCGGTCGAGCCTGACCGTGCCGCTTCGCCTCCACGACGAGGTCATCGGCGTGATGGACGTCGAGAGCCGCCAGCCGCACGCCTTCAGCGACGAGGACCGCCAGTTCCTCGAGATCTTCGCGCGGCATGTCGCGATGGCGCTGCACATGCTCGACCTGCTCGTCGTCGAGCGGTGCGCGGTGAACACCACGGTCTCGGGCCGTGTTGGTGAGGAGCTTTCTGAACCGCTCGATGACATCGTGAGCGAGATCGACTGCCTGCGGTCCGAGGGCCGGCTCAACCAGGACGACTCGCACCTCGCGCGGATTATCGACGACGTGCTCTCGATCCGCGAACGGCTCCGCAGCGTCGCCGACGGGCCCCGCACCCTGCTGGGCGTCGAGCGGGCGATGCAGGACGACTCGCGCGACCCGATCATCGCCGGCAAGCGCGTGCTGATCGCCGACGACGAGGCCAAGATCCGCAAGATCATCGGGCAGCTGCTCGACGCTAAGGGCGCGACCGTCACGGTCTGCTCGGACGGCGCCGAGGCCTGCCGCGCGATCGAGGAAGCCGGGGCGCAGCCGTTCGATCTGGTGCTCTCCGATATCCGCATGCCCGACCGCAACGGCTACGAGGTCTTCTCGGCCGCGAAGAAGGCATCGACCGAGACGCCGGTGATCCTGATGACCGGCTTCGGCTACGACCCGCACCACTCGATCGTCCGCGCAAGCCAGCAGGGCCTGCAGGCGGTGCTCTTCAAGCCCTTCGAGATCGAGCAGATGCTTACCGAAGTCCGCGCAGCGCTGACGCCCGCGGACGACGCGGCGATTTAGGCCTTCCTCGCCGCCAGCACCCGATCGAGACCCTCGACATCCTGCAGCAGCTGCGTCTGGTCGAGGCGATCATCGACGTCCGCCTTGCGGAGCACGTCCTTCGCATGGCTCGCGGCCAGTTCGATCGCGAGCAGGCCGCCCGGCACAAGCTGGTCCGGGAGGTCATCGAGGAGCGGCCGGATCAGATCGAGCCCGTCCGCGCCGGCTCTGAGCGCCAGGTGGGGCTCGTAGTCCTTCACGTTGGGCTCGACCTCCGCCCACTCGCGGTCGGGGATGTAGGGCGGGTTCGAGACGATCGCGTCGTAGGGGCCCTCGCCGGCGACGGGCTCCAGCAGGTGGCCCTGCCGCAGCTCGATCCGCTCGCCGAGGCCGTGCCGCTCGATGTTCTCCTGCGCGAGCGCCAGCGCGCCGACCGAGAGATCCGTCGCGATCACACGGGTCTCGGGCAGGTTCTTCGCAATCGCGATCGCGATGCAGCCGGACCCCGTGCACACATCGACGAGCGTCCCGACGGGCCGCTCCTTCGCGGATCGCAGCACGTGATCGATGATCGTCTCGGTGCTGGGCCTCGGGATGAGCGCCCGCTCGTCGGTCTTGAGCTCGACGCCGTAGAACGACCATTCGCCGACGAGGTACTGGACGGGCTCGTGCGCCAACGCGCGCTTCACAAGATCGCGCAGCTTCTCGCGTTCTTGTGCTGACGCGGGCCGATCGGCGTCGGTGTAGAGCGACATCCGCCCGCCGCCGATGACGTGGCCGAGCAGGATCTCGGCGCACAGCCGCGGGCTGTCGAACTCGGCCTGCGTGAACCGCTCGGTGATCCAGCTCAGGAGGGTGCGGGTCGTCCAGTTGTCCACGCTCGTGCTCAGTGTGTGCTCGCGATCGGCTTAGTTACCGAGCTCGAAGACCGTCTCGCCCGCGATCACGGTCCGGAGCACGCGGGTGCCGAGGATGCCGCTGGGTTCGATGGTCATGATGTCGCGGTCGATGACGATGAAGTCCGCGTCCTTGCCCGCTTCAAGGCTGCCGCGGCGGTCCTCGGAGAACGCGGCGTACGCGGCGTTGATGGTGAACGACTCGAGCGTCTCGGTGCGGGTCAGCTTCTCGCTGGGCAGCCAGCCGCCGGAGGGCATCGCCTGGGCATTCTGGCGGGTGATCGAGGCGTAGAAGCCCAGGAACGGGTTGTGGTGCTCGACGGGGAAGTCGCTGCCGCCCGCGATGATCGCGCCGGAGCGGGCGAGCGAGGCCCAGGCGTAGCCGCCGAGCACGCGCTCGTTACCGACGCGGTCGGCCATCCACCGCATGTCGCTGGTGGCGTGGGTCTGCTGCATCGAGGCGATGACGCCGAGCCGGCCGAAGCGGGGGATGTCCGCGGGCGAGAGCAGCTGAGCGTGCTCAACGCGGAAGCGGGCGCTCGCGAGATCGACGCCCGTTGTCTGGGCGGCGCGCTCGAATGCGTCGAGCGCCTCGCGGTTGCCTCGGTCACCGATGGCGTGCGCGCGGATCTGGTAGCCCTTCTGCAGCGCGTGGGTCGAGATGAACTCGACGCGCTCGGGGTCCATCACGGCGAGGCCCGTGTAGGGGTTGCCGTCGTTGTCGGTGGGGCGGTCGGTGTAGGGCTCGAGCAGCCACGCGCCGCGGCTGCCCATCGCGCCGTCCATGTAGAGCTTGGCAGCCCGGACCGTCAGGTAGTCGCCGACGTAGGGTTCGTTCTCCTCGTAGTAGCGGACGGCATACGCGGCCGACAGTGCGAGGTCCATGCGGAGCTTGAGCGCGCCGTCGGCTTCGAGCTGCTTGTAGACCTCGACGACGCCCGGGCTCGAGCCCATGTCGTGCACGCCGGTCAGGCCCACGGCGAGCGCCGCTTCCTGACCGGCGATGATCAGGTCCTCGGTGCGGGCGCGGGCGCTCTCGGGGACGGCGCGGTTCACGAAGCTCATCGCGTTATCGATGAACACGCCCGTGGGCTCGCCGTCGGCGTCCTTGATCACCTCGCCGCCCGAGGGGTTGGCGGTATCGCGGTCGATGCCGGCGAGCTCCATCGCGAGCTTGTTGGCGAGGTTGGAGTGACCATCGACGCGGCCCAAGACCACCGGGTGGTTGGGGACCTCGTTGCTGAGCATCTCGTGATTGGGCAGCGTCTTGGAGGGCCAGGATTCGTGGTCCCAGCCGCGGCCGAGGATCCAGGTGCCCTCGGGCTCCTGGGCGGCGCGGGCGCGGACAAGAGCGATGACCTCCTCGTACGTCGCGGTGCCGGCGAGGTCGATGACGCCGAGCTGGATCGCGCCGAGCCCGGTCAGGTGGGCGTGGGCGTCGGTCAGGCCCGGCAGCACGGTCATGCCCTGCAGGTCGATGACGGCGGTGGTCGGCCCGATGAGCTCGCCCACGACGGTCTCCGAGCCGACGGCGGCGATACGGCCCTCGCGGACGGCGATCGCTTCTGCCCGCGGGTTGTCGGGATCGACGGTGTGGATGTTGGCGTTGAGGTAGACGGTGTCGGCGGGCTGGGCGGCGGCCAGCCCGGTCAGGATCGCGAGGAGGGCGAGGAGGATCGTCTTCATGTCTGGAGCTTACCCGGTCGGCGTCCAGCCGTCGCCGGTCATCGAGGCGGAACGGGCGCAGGACAGCAACTCTGCGCACGGCATCGGTTGTTAGATGCGGGTCCCGCACTCGGGGCAGCGATCGGCATCCTCCGGCAGCCCGTCGAGGTCGTACCGGCAGCGCGGGCAGGCGTCCCAGGGTGCTCCAAACTGGCGCGAGCACCATCGGATTGCTCGATTCTGAACCACCATCAGTTGTCTCGCGATGAATGTGACCGGTGAAAAGATGATGGCCGATGCGGCGAGCCACACCGGGAAGCCGAGTGCGTGCGGGCGGGTCATCACGTCGGCGTGCTTATTCGGCGCCCTGTAGCGGCGGACCATTCGGACAAGCGGGATGAAGGGGCCGATCTCGGCTTCGGCGACAAGCCAGGTCGAGTTGTCTGACCGAAGGAGCTCCGGGCCGCGTATCCAGTCTGGTCGCGAGGTGATGGGCGTTGCTCCGTGCGCGACGGCGGTGTCGTGCAGGTACGTCGCCGTGCTTGGGTGTCGCTGCCGCGTCATGGCGATGCGGGACCATGGTGTCGGCCGCGCGGTCAGAATGAACGCCGCAGGATCGCCGGGTTCCACGAGGCACTGTCGTGCGTCGGCGTGAAGCCCGATGAACGCCGCACCGCTGGGCCACCAGTCTCCATCGTTTCCGAGAGGTCGCAGCAGCATGATTCCGGCGGTGAGCAGCAGGACGACCAGCCCGCCGAGGATGAGGCAGTCGGCTGCGAACGTTTTCAGGGCCTCCCACGCGTTTGGCATGCGGTCGATCATGATTTGCTGTGGTTTGTTTCCCCACACTCAGGGCAGGTCGTGAGGTCGACGAGGTCGTAGCCGCAGCCTGGGCAGCGGCCCGTTGCTCGGCGGCGGTGCCGGCGGACGGCGGTGATGCCCGCGAGGCCCAGCCAGAGGGCGGCGGCGGTGATGAAGGTGTTGACGATGAGGCCCGGCCAGAGGATGCGGGTGGGGAGGCGGGTGGAGTTGGGTTTGAGGAGGCCGGTGCGGAAGCCGAAGGGGGAAGAGATTGAATCACGTTGGATTAAGCCCGTGGTCCTGGTGGTCGACAAGTTTCCCTCTTCGAATCGTGAGAGCACTCGCATCGGGAACCCATAGCTATCTCCGATGATCCAGACCGGCACATCAGAGTTTCGATTCGTTTCGCCGCCTAACCGCTTCGGCAGATCCCGAGGACGTGGGATGTTGCGCGGTCGGATTGCCAGCGGAGTGTTCTTGTTACTTGGTGGGTAGGTGTAAGTGCGGAACGTTCCGCCCGAGGGCGTGTAATAGTCCCGCATGATGACCATTGAACGCTCGTCCGGTCCACTTTCCGGAGTTTCAATGAATTCGATCAGGCTGTACCGCGTCATCGCGAGATTCGACTCGCTGCGGCCGATGATTGTGTCGGGCTCGCCCGGTTCATGGATGCGGCGGAACCAGCGCGGGTAGCTGCCGCTCAAGCCAAAGAGGCTGTGGGGGTCGAGCGCGAAGACCCACGCAAGGGCGAGCGAGCTCGTCGCGCCGATCGTGAGCAGGATCAGGGTTTTGGTGAGCGGGATGCGTCTGCCGTTGATCTTCATCGCGAGCGGCCGCCTTTGGTTCTTCGCGGCCCCGTTTACTTCGCCCCGAACCAGTCGCGGCTGATGCCCGCGTCCACGACGATCGGTACGTCCAGGTCGAGGGCGTGTTCCATGCGATCGGTGATGACGCCCTTTGCGACGTCGGCCGAGGACTCGGGGGCCTCGAAGACGAGCTCGTCGTGGATCTGCAGGAGCATGAGGACGCCCTGCAGCGGGTCGGATTCGGTCGCATCTTTGATGCAACGGTGCAGGTCGATCATCGCGAGCTTGATGAGGTCGGCCGCGGAACCCTGAACGACGGAGTTGATCGCCATCCGCTCGGCGAGGGCGCGGCGCTGCGGGTTGCGGGCGTCGATCTCGGTGATGGGTCGGCGTCGCCTGAGGATCGTCTCGACATAGCCGTTGCTGCGGGCTTGGGCGACGCACTCTTCGAGGAAGGTCGTGATGCCTGCGAACTTCTTCTTGTAGCCCGTGATGATCTCCTCGGCTTCGCCGTTCGAGATACCGAGGCGGCGGGCGAGGCCGAAGGGCGTGATGCCGTAGACGATGCCGAAGTTGACCATCTTGGCGCCGCTCCGCTGGTCGCGGGTGACGTCGTCCTTGGCCACGCCGTGGACCTGGGCGGCGACGGCGGTGTGGATGTCCTCGCCCGCCTCGAAGGCGGCCATCAGGCCCGGGTCCCTAGAGAGGTGCGCGAGGACACGGAGCTCGATCTGGGAGTAGTCGGCGGTGATCAGGACGCGGCCCTCGGGCGCGATGAAGGCCTTGCGGATCTCGCGGCCGAGGTCGGTGCGGATAGGGATGTTCTGGAGGTTCGGGTCGGAGGAGGAGAGGCATCCACGCGAGCTTCAACCAGACCGTCGCCGCGACCGGACGCCTCTCCTCCTCCGACCCGAACCTCCAGAACATCCCTATCCGCACCGACCTCGGCCGCGAGATCCGCAAGGCCTTCAT
>JBCDKU010000100.1:0-7791 GCA_038746265.1 Planctomycetota bacterium | reverse complement strand
GGTCCGCCACGGGATGACTGAAATTGTTCAGGATGGGTCTGGTTTGGGCTCTGGCTCTGGCTCGGGTGCCGGCGGCTCGGTATCGAGCACGTGATCGAGCTGCGCCCGGGTCCAGCGGGTCCAGGAGGCGTCGGGGCCGAGGACGCGCTCGAGGCCGTCGTAGCCCTGTTGGAGGGTTGCAAGCCCGGCGTCACGCTCGCCCGAATCGATCTGGGCGATGCCTGCCATGGCGGTGAAGCGCCAGACCTCCCAGTGATCGGGGTCGAGCCTGCCTCGGAGGGCAGCGAGGGTCTCGCGGGCGGCGGTCTCGGCCGCGGTCGGGTTGCCGGTGCGGAGGCTCATCTGGATGAACTGGCTCGCGACGAATCGGCGGGTGGGGTGCTCCGCTGGGAACGTGAGATCCACGGTTGACCACACTTCGCGGATGATCGCGTCGCCCTCATCGGGGTTGTCGTTGCGGGTGAGGAAGCCCGCGAGGTTCATGAGCGACGCGATGGTCTCGGGGTGGTCGTTGCCCAGCGTCTCGCGGCGGAGCGTGGCGGTAGCGCGGTAGAGCGGTTCGGCTTGCTCGATCTCTCCGGCGCGGGAGAGGGCGATCGCGTGGTTGTTCATCGCGGAGAGCGTGCGCGGGTGTGCCGGACCGAGCACACGCTCGCGTGCCTGGAAGACTTCTTCGGAAATCGCGAGAGCACCGTCGAGGTCGCCGGCCTGCTGGAGGGCTCTGCCGAGGTTGTTGAGCGACGTGAGCGTGTCGGGGTGATCGGGTCCGAGCTCGGACCTGCGGGTGTTGCTGGTTTCGCGGTGGATCTCGACCGCTTCGTCGGTTCTGCCTTGCCGCAGGCGGAGTACGCCGAGCGTGTCGCGCATGCCGATGCGCAGGAGCGGATCGATGTCCGCGGTCTCGGCTCGCTCGATCGACTTCAGGATGAGCTGCTCGCCTCGGATCAGATCGCCGCTCTGCGCAACAGCAATGCCGAGGCCGTTGAGGGCTTCGATGGCGTCCTGAGAGGTCTCGGCGATACCGAGGCGATCCGCGATCGCGACGGCGTTTGCGAGCACGTCCTGTGCTTCGTCGAGTCGGCTCAGGTCGAGGAGTGCTTCACCGAGGCGGAGCAGTGTTTGCAGTGTCTCGGGTGACTCACCGAGCTCGCGTTGGCGCACGTTGAGCGCATCCCGCAGGATGACTTCGGCTTCATCGGGCACGCCAACGGAGAGCATCGCGTCGCCGATCGTGTGACGAGCCTGTGCCGCGAGGAGGGGCTCGCCCGCAAGATCGGTGTCGATCCGTTCGATTGCGCGGGTCAGCATCTCGCGGACCGTGACGTCGTCCGAGCGTGATTCCTCGGGTGTGACGAGCGAGAGGACGCTCGAGAGATACCGGTTGAGATCGCGGACGCGCTGCGCTTGTTCGGTGGCTTCGCGCGCCGAGGCCGCCGCCTCGACCGCGGCGATCGCGCTGATCGCGGCACCGAGTGTGAGTGCCGCCGTCGCGATCAGGATGGCTGCCGCGAGCGGCTGGTGGCGGGCGGCGAGTTTCCGGAGCTGATAGCCCAAACTGATGGGCCGCGCGGAGACCGGACGGTTGTCGAGCCAGCGCTCGAGGTCGTCGGCAAGCTGGGCGGCGGAGCCGTACCGCCGGGCGGGGTCCTTCTCGAGTGCCTTGAGGAGGATGGCTTCGAGATCGCCGCGGAGGCTTTTGTTGATCGAGGACGGCCGGGTCGGTTCGTTTGATTCGATGGTGCGGGCGATCTGACCCACACCGCCGGCTCCGAAGTGATACGGGAGACGGCCCGTGAGCATCTCGTACAGGACCACGCCGAGCGCGTAGACGTCGCTGCGCGTGTCGAGGTCATCGGTTCTGCCGGCGCTCTGCTCGGGGCTCATGTAGGCCATCGTGCCGATGAGTCTGCCGGGCTCGGTGGCGGCGGCGGCGATCGGGTGGTGAGCGTTGTTGTCCGGTTCGCTGACGCGCGCGACGCCGTAGTCGATGACCTTGGGAGCGCCGTTGTCGGCAACGAGGATGTTGGCGGGCTTGAGGTCGCGGTGGATGACCCCCTTGCGGTGCCCGAGTTCCACCGCGTGGCACACCGAGATGAAGAGGCGGACGCGGTCTGTGAGAGCGAGTTCGGCGGCGGCGGCGTGCTCGGTGATGGTCCGCGCGTTCTCGATCAGCTCCATCGCGAAGAAGGGGGTGGGCGTGCCATCGAGATCGAAGGTGCCCGCGCTGTAGATCTGGGCGATGTGATCGTGGCGGAGGCGGCCGAGGATCTCGGTCTCGGCTCGGAACCTGCTGAGCGCGTCTCTGGTCTGCAGGCCCATCCGCATGACCTTGAGCGCGACGCGGCGCTTCGGGATCTCCTGCTCTGCCTCATACACGCGGCCCATGCCGCCGTCGGCGATGCGGGAGGTCACGGTGTAGCCGCCGATGCGACGGCCGATGAGCGGATCGGAGGCCTCGCCTGCCTCGATCAGATCGGCGAGATCGGGCCGCGGCACGTGGTCGAGCAGATCGTCAGCGGTCTCGGCCTCGGCGATGAGCGAGCGGACCTCGGCTTCGAGTTCGGCGTCGCCCGCGCAGCGATCGCGGACGATCCTGTCGCGATCGGCGGCGGCGGCCTCGATCGCGTCGGCGACGATCTCGCTGACGAGCACATACCGGTCGCCGGATTCGGTCACAACGCGGTCTCCCCGCGGAGTTCACGGCGGAGCCACGCGCGGGCGACGGTCCAATCGCGTTCGACGGTGCGCACGGATGAATCGAGCAGCGCGGCGGTATCCTCGACGGTGAGGCCGCCGAAGAAGCGGAGCTCAACGACGCGGGCCTGTCTCGGGTGAAGGGCCTCGAGCCTCGTGAGTGCTTCGTCGAGCTGCTCGATGTCGGCGCTGCGGCCCTCATCGACCGCGGCGAGGTCCACGTCGAGCGAGCGGCCTCGGCCGCCGCCTCGTTTCTCCGCGTTGCGGGCGCGTGCGTGGTCCACAAGCACGTTCCGCATGACCCTGGCGGCGGTCGCAACGAAGCGACGGCGGTCGGCGTTGAGTGATTCGGAGCCGCCGCCGAGACGGAGGAAGGCCTCGTGGACGAGCGCCGTCGGCTGGAGCGTGTGCTCACGGCGCTCGTTCTGGAGGTACCGCGCGGCGATCTTCCGGAGCTCTGAATAGACGTCGTCCGAGGCTGACCACGCCTCGGGATCGCGTCCCGGAGAGTTCTGGTTGCCGCTCACGTCGCGATTCTACCTGTGAGATCTCTCGTCGAGCCGGGCGGGTTTTGACGCATTCTGGCGGGCCGTTGCCGGAATGGGAACCGCTAGCGAGCTTCTTGGACACTGAGCAAACCTGAGAAGGTGTGGACGCACGTGCAGTGAGGTCGCGGTTGTATCCAACCGAAAAACAACACCGCCCCCGCTGCGATGGAGCAACGGAGGCGGCAGCTGTTCCGTCTTGGACGAGCGTTCACCCGTCAGACTTTTCTTATGGGCATCCGGCCTGGGCGTCGAGGATCAGCGCGAGCAGGTCGGCCGCGTCGGCCTCGCCGCTGTTGTTGTAGTCGGCGAGCAGCGAGCCCGAGTCGATATCGCGGAGCAGTGCGATCGGGTCGAAGGCGTTGACGAGGCCGTCACCGTTGTAGTCGGCGGAGCAGACGATCGGGCCGTCGATGCACTCGGCCCGGATGGCCTCGAAGGCGTCGAAGCCGCCCTCGACGAGCGAGCCGTCGCCCTCGTCCGAGACTGTCACGCGGACGCGGAAATTGGAGCCGGCGTTGGCGGCGGAGATCACGCGCGTGTCGGTCCGCCAGGAGATCGCGGTGGTCGCGTAGACGACCTCGGTGCGCCACGTCGCACCGCCGTCGTTGGAGGTCTCGACGGTGTAGCGGTCGGGGAGGTCGATCGGGACGCCGGCCGAGTCGTCGAACCAGTAGGCGTAGGACAGCGTGCCGCCGCCGGTGAAGTCGAAGACGGGGCTGGTGAGGATGGTCCTGCCGCCGTCCACGTCGGAGTTGGTATCGAGCGGGTCGATGCCGGTGAGGTAGCAGAGGTTGTTGCCGTCAAAGTCCGCGGCGGGGTCGGCACGTCCGTTGCCCTGGGGCTGGCCGCGCTGCCAGCCGCCGTCGGTGGCCGTCGTGGTGACGGTCCAGCCGAGATCGGAGGCGAAGCTGTCCTCGAAGAAGACCTCGACAACACCGACGGCGGACGCGACCGGGCTGCCGGGAGCGTTCGACGGGAAGATGTCAGTTGCGCCCGACTGCGAGGCCGCCGTGGCGTAGTAGCGGATGTTCTCGCCGCAGTTAGCGGCGGGGAGCGAGCCGACCCACTCGCCCGCGATCTGGATCAGCGGTGATGCGACGAACGGGCCGCCATTGGTTGAGACGAACAGGGTCGGCGAAGTCGGATCGACGAGTTCGATACCGTCGAGCACGGCGAAGCTGACTTGGGTCACCTGGCCCGGCGGGACGAGCGTCTGGCGCTGTCGTTCTTCGAGCACGATCGGGAAGCTGCCGAGTTCGAAGTTGTCGGGGCTGACCGCGAAGAAGATGTTGTCGTTCGCCTCGATCTTGATCCGGGCGAGCGCGGTGTTCACCAGCGGGAGCGAGACCGACTGCGAGCCGTCGTTGGGCGTGTCGTCGGCGAGGAGGAAGGGGTAGGTCTGGCCGCCGTCGGTCGAGAGGTAGATGTCCACGGTCGAGACGTTGAACGGGGCGGCGTTGGTCCCGACGACGTCCCAGGTCACGGTGCGGGTGCCGACCCACTCTTCGCCGCCGTCGGGCGACGTCACAGCGAACGGGTCGGAGCCGACAACGTCCACGACCATGTTGTCGAACGCGACGCCGCCGGCGGTGGGGTTCCCGTCGCGGGCGGTCACGCGGAAATCCATGACGCGCGGGACCGCGGGGAGCTTCTCGCGTGGATCGAGCACGCCGGCGAGGAACGCGGGCTGCGAGGGAAACGTGCGGCTCGGCGAGGTCGAGGGCGCGATCGCCTGGAAGAGCGGGATGTTGCCGTTGTCCGGCGCGGAGAGCGTGGCGGGCACACCCAGGTCGCGCTGCTCCCAAGAGTAGGTCACGGTCTCGCCGTCAGAATCGGACCCGGCGGCGGTGAGGGTGAAGGGCGTACCGACCGGGATCGCGAAGTCGGGGCCCGCGTCCACGATCGGCGGTGTGTTGCCGCTCGATGTCAGGACCGCGCAGCCGCCGCCGAGACCGAACTCGACGTAGGAGCGCATCTCGTCGTAGCTGATCGAGTGGAAGTGCGGGATCGGCGAGTTGCGGACGTTGTCGGGCCCGCAGATTCCGGTGTAGGACATGATCGTGCTGCCGCTGCCCGGCTCGTAGGCGGTGGGGCTGTTGCGGTTGGAATCGCTGCAGGCATTCGAGACGCCGTTCCATGAGTGGTTCGCGCCGAACTGGTGGCCGATCTCGTGCGACACAAGGCGGACATCAAAGAGGTCGCCGGTGGGGTTCGATCCGCTCGATACGCCGCGGGCCTTGCGGTCCGAGCGGCACACGACACCGAGCGAGGCGACGCCGCCGCCGGCGGTGCCGAAGACATGACCGATGTCGTAGTTGGCCGCGCCGATCAGGTTGGTGATCGTCGTCTGGTTCTCGGAGAGCATCGCGAGGTTATCGAAGTTGGTGAAGGGGTCGGTGTTCGGGTCCGTGAAGATCAGGATGTCGTTGTTCGCGATGAGCGTGAACGAGATCGCGAGCTCGGACTCGTACACGCCGGTGACGCGGTTGAGCGTCGTCACGATACTCGAGAGCGCGGCGGGGATTGTGCCGCCGCGGGCCGCGGTGTACTCACCGGTTGCGCTGATTGCGATGCGGTAGGTTCGGAGCGCCGACCCGGAGAGCTGATTGAAGTTCTCGGAGTCGTCGTGCAGATCGCCGTGGTCGTGGTCATGGTCGTGCAGCGCATGAGCCATCGGCGGCACGACACCGTCGGTGACGCACGAGAACGGCTCGCCGTTCATGTGGTCGCGGGCGAAGTACACCGAGTGGAGCGACGGATCGTTGGCGTCGTAGGGGTCGATGTACCACGTGCCGTCGGGATCGAGGACCTGGGCCCTGAACCCGTCGGGCGTGACGCTGAGACGCGCGTGGGCACCGGTGCCGTCGGTCGCGATCGCTCGGTATGTCTTGATCTCGGGGTACCGCGCCGCGAGTTCAGGCGCCATGATCGAGTGCTCGACGACCTCGAAGGAGACCACGCCCGCGTCGGGATGCGGCAGGTCGATCACGATCGGAGCGCGGGCCTGCAGGTTGACGTCTTGGCGGAGCAGCTCAGCGGCCTCCGGCGCCGCGCGCAGCGAGCGGCCCACAATGTCAAGGTCGAACCGGACCGGGCGGAACCGCGCCGGCCGCGGGACGCCGAGCTGCGCGTACTCGACGGATGCGGGCATGGTGTCGAGGCTGGACCAAGCAGCGGCGTCGGGCTGGACCTCGATCGGCTGTATCTGCGAAAGAGCCGCTGAGGGGCAAAGGGCGGAAAGAGCCAGAACAACGCGGCTGGTGTGGGTCGTAATTCGCACAAGGATCTCCCAGCAAGACTGGTACGTCAGTGAATGAACGGGCTAGCCAGCAGAGTACCCGGGGTGTCAAGCTGGGCGAAGAAGCGGTGAGGAGTGGCGGGGGTAGCGGGGGCCCAATGCCGTGGGCACGTGATGCCGGCTCTGGCTCTCTCAAGGCAGGTGGGCCAGCAGTCTATTATGGTTTCACGGTGTCCTCTTTGTCCGCGATTCAGACTGGCGGATGGGTCAGAGTCCGGTAGTATCCGAGCCCATGATCTCCAGACAGCGATATGGGCCCATTTCTGGAGTGTCCGATCGGAGCAGCCCGGACACGGGCGCGAGCCGCTGTCACGATCGCCAAGAAGCGGAGTTTGGGGCACCTGATCGAAGTCGTGGTCGGATTGCGGCGTCGCCTGCTGCGCGTCAAACTAAGTTCGGGTGGCACCTTTGTCGGCGTGGATGGAACAAGGACTATGGCCATTGATGTCGCCGAACTTGCTGAGCAGGACCAGTATCCGCTCCATCACTCGTCCGGGGCGATCAGATCACGGCTCAGTCGTTGCTGCCGAGCGATCCATGCGCGATCCTCCGGCCGGTTCAGCCGGCCCGGGCGCGTCAGTCCGCTCGCGCCGCGAAACGCGAGCCGGACAATGGGGTCGCCCTGACGAGCCTCGCCGATATCGCCGGTCTCGGTCTCGGCTGCGGATCGGAGGACTCGCAAGAGATCGTCAAGGTTCTCGGATTGATCGAGCCAGTTGGCGTCGTCAACGCCGGTGTTCCGCAGCACGAAGTCCTTGACCTCCGAAACGACCTTCAGGATCTCGAGGCGATCACTGAGTGGGTCAGATCTCAGGTTCGCCGCTGCGAGTCCTTGCTCGGCCATCTCGAGATGCGTCGCGACCTCTGGCGTCGGCTTCGCCGAGAAGAGCAACTGCTGTGCGATCGCGTAGTGCAGCAGCGTCTCCTCCAAGCTCCCCGGTTCGACCTCGGTGAGCGAGGTCTTGAGCGAGGCGGCGTAGATCTCCGGGCTCGTCAGGTCATCGAGACCGTGCTGGATCCGATTTCGTCCGAGGAGCCAGTCAAGCAACATCATCCCGCCGACGCTGTTCTGGATTGACTCGCGGGAATCGATCCAGGTCTCCTGATCTTGGTAGACCGCGGTGGCGAGTTCAGCCCGCATCTGAAGCTCGGCGTCGTTCAGGCGTTGTTCGCGGACCGCGAGCAGGCCCCAGACGCTTGCCCCGAGGGCCAGAACGAGAGCGACGATGCTTGACGCGATCAGCGGCCGTG
>JBCDKU010000099.1:0-7915 GCA_038746265.1 Planctomycetota bacterium | reverse complement strand
CGCGCGGCGGACCTCGTTCATGACCGCCTTGATGCGCTCTTCGAACTGGCCGCGGTACTTCGTGCCCGCGACCATCATCGCGAGATCAAGCACGACGAGCCGGCGCTCGTGGAGGATCTCCGGGACGTCGGCCCCGATGATGCGCTGCGCGAGGCCCTCGACGATGGCGGTCTTGCCGACGCCCGCCTCGCCGAGCAGCACGGGGTTGTTCTTCGTGCGGCGGCAGAGGACCTGCACGACGCGCTCGATTTCCTTGGCGCGGCCGATCACGGGATCGAGCGCGCCCTCCTTCGCGAGTTCGGTGAGGTCGCGGCCGAATGAGTCGAGCGCGGGGGTCTTGCTCTTGCCCTTGCCTCGGCCCTCGGGGCCCGCGGACGAGCCGCCGGCGAGCGCTGCCTCGCCGCCCTCGCTGTCGCCCTCGCCCTCGGCGCCGGCGCCGAGGAGGTTGAGGACCTCGTCGCGGACCTCCTCGAGCTTGAGGTTGAGGTTCATGAGGACTTGGGCGGCGACGCCGTCGTGCTCGCGCAGGAGGCCCAGCAGCAGGTGCTCGGTGCCGACGTAGTTGTGGTTGAGGCTCCGCGCCTCCTCGATGGCGTACTCGATGACCTTCTTGGCGCGGGGCGTCTGCGGGAGCTTGCCCATCGTGACCATCTCGGGCCCGGCGCGGACGAGCTTCTCGACCTCGAGGCGGACCTTGCGGAGGTCCACGTCGAGGTTCTTGAGCACGTTGGCGCCGACCCCCGAGCCCTCTTTGACGAGGCCCAAGAGGATGTGCTCGGTGCCGATGTACTCGTGGTTGAAGCGCTGGGCTTCCTGGTTCGCAAGGGCCATGACCTTGCGGGCGCGATCTGTGAATCGTTCGAACATGTCCGCCTCCGAGAGCCGGGGACATCGGCCGACTCGGCGCGACGCTCCAGCCCCGTTGCGTCGCCGGCTGGATCGTCTCCCTCCGGCGGCTCGTGTCTATCCCGGGTTCGTGCGGACCCGGCAACCGGATCGGGTAGCACCGGAGGTGCCAGCCGAAACCATCAAGTCTCTGGGTACAAATCGGCGTTTCAGGGCGGCAGAACCGCCGCGGTGCGTCAGTCTATTCGGGATGGCTGCTGGCTGTGTGCAGGCGAACCGGACAGGTTCCTGCCGATCCGGCAGTCTTCCGGCTCATCGCCCTGATCCGGGGAGTGCTGTGGCGAGCTTCGGATCGGCTACCACGTTCAGGGGAATCGAGCGTTCCGCGACCGACCCGGTGATCGCGTCGCGGACCTCGACCTTGAGTCGGTACGACCCGAGCGAGAGGGTGGGCGGCAGCTCGACGTAGCTGCTGAGGTGCATGCGGTCCATGGGACGCCGGCCCTCGACGTTGACGGCGCCGCCGCCGGGGTTGCCGGCGCTGTTCCAGACCTCGAGCCCGTCGGCGTCGTTGTAGAGCCGGGTCGTGACCTCGATGCGGCTCCGGTACTGCTCGCCCAGCTCGGCCTTCGCGCTGGTCGCGGGCGAGAAACGCTCCGAGGCGAACCGCTCGATCTCGGCGTACGCGAGCACGCGGATGCGCCTGCCTCGCAGGAACGAGGGCTTGGTGATCGGGTCGTAGTCCGAGAGGCCCCGCACGCGGGTCGTCAGCGCGGCGTCGATCAGGCGGAGGCCCGCCTGCGCGGCGATCGAGCGGCGTGCGGTGTCGAGCGCTTCGAGGGCACGCTCGGGGTCGAGCGTGGCTTCCTCGTCCACGGCGGTGCTCAGATCGGCGAGCAGGATGCCGAGGGCGCTGAGGGCCGTCACTTCGGGCTCGCTCAGGGCGTCGCGGTCGAACTCGGTCTCGGTGTCGCCCACGGTGGCGCCGGCGAGGACGCGGCGGAAGGCGGCGGGGACGGGCGAGATGTCGCTTCGGCTGCGCTCGTCGAGGAGCGTGTTGAGGTTGGCCTGCGCTTCGGAGAGGCGTTCATCGAGCGAGGGGATCGGGATGGGCGCGGGGTTGGATGTAAGGGGGGTTTGGGTCGCCTCGCTGCCGGGGACGGTGGGGGCGGTGATCAGCTCGGTGTTGGGCGGCGGGGCTTGTTGCGCGGGCGGGGTGAACTCGATCGCGAGCGGATCGACGACGGGCTCGCGGCTCACGCGGCTTCGCCGGGGCTGCTGGGTGGTGGGCTCGGTCGGGAGCTCGGAGATGTTGGTGTCGTCGAGCAGCGCGAGCATGGTGTCAAAATCGGGCTCGCCGCCGAGCGGGGGCGGTGTGGCGCTTGGCCCGGCTTCGAGTCGGAGCAGCGAGGCGTCGGCGGCGGCTGCGACCTCGGGCTGGGCGGTGTCGTTCGACGTGCCGCAGCCGGCGAGGAGGCCGGTGACGGCGCTGGCGACGGTGAGCGTAAGACGTGTTTGTGTGCGCATGGTGTGCGCGTCCTCCGGGTTCGGGGGCTCGTGTTCTTGAGCGTGGTTGAGCGGAGGGATCGGCGGGGGCCGCGGTGCGGCATGAGATCAGCGGTGGCGGCTCAGCATCGCGAGGCGAAGCGCAGCGACTTCCAGCGTGCGCGGGCCCTTGCCGAGGCCCGACATCGTGCGGGCCTGCGATTCGACGGTCGCGAGGAACGCGCGGCGGGCCTGATCGGGGCGGATGCGGCGGGCGGTGCCGAGGACGGCGTCTTTGCTCGGGCCCCAGAGCTTGTAGATCTTCGCGAGCTCGCCCGTGTTCGCGCCGGAGGCGCTGCCGGCAGAGAAACCGTGGAGCTTCTGGGCGAGCTGGACGGTCGCGATCATCGCGGGGACGGTCAGGTCCTTGGGCGCGTCGGCGAGTATCGCGCGGACGCGGCGGAGGGCGTAGTCGGGGTTGCCCGCGAGCAGGGCTTCCTGCACTGACCAGGGCTCGAGTTCTTTCGTGCCGGTCGCGAGCTCGCCCAGGTGGTCCATGGTGATGGTGCCGCCCGGGCCGACGGCGACGGCGAGCTTGGCGAGCTCGGCGTCGATCTTGCCGAGGTCGGCGCCGACGCGGGCGACGAGGCGGTGAGCAGCCTCGGGCTGGAGCGTGGCGTCGTGGCGTTTCTGCGCGCGGACCTGGGCCCAGCGGGTCGCCTGGTCTTCGGTTGGCTGATCGCACTTGATCACCGCGCCGATTTTGTCGATGGCTTTATCGAGGTTGCTCGCGTACCAGCGGTTCGGGCGGAGGACGAGCGTGGCGGATTCGACGGGGTGCTCGGCGTACCGCTCGATGAGCGGGCGGGTCTCGGCGACGACCAGCGATTCGGCGTTGTCCACGACAATGAGCTTGTGCGTGCTCATGAGGCCGAACGAGCGGCACTCGTCGAGCACGTCGGCGGCGGGTGTGGAGTCGCCGTCGAACTGGAAGACGTCGATCTCGCCGTGGGCCTGGCGGAGGGCGTCCTTGAGCGCGGAGACGTGTTGGGACTTGAGGAACTGGTCCTTGCCCGTGAGCACGGCGATGCGGGTGCAGGCGTCGAGCTTTTTGTTGGAGGCGGGTTTCTTTGCCATGGGAATGAAGATCGCGTGAACCGGGACCGTTCAGCGTACGGTAGAGTTGGTCATGAGGACGGCCGGATGGTCTTGACGCTGACAGTCGAGGAGGGGCCGGACGCCGGGACGGTGTTCCAGGTCCCGATGAACGAGCCGCAGCTGATCGGGCGATCGTCCGAGGCGCTGCCGATCTCGGACACAACGGTGAGCCGCCGGCACGCGGAGCTGACGCCCGACGAGGGTCGTTGGTACATCAGCGACCTGCGGAGCCAGAACCACACGTACGTCAACGGTCGGCGGATCGCGGGCCGGATCGAGCTGCAGCTGGGCGACGAGATCCGCGTGGGCTCGACGGTGTTCCGCGTGGGCGAGGCGTCGAAGGCGGACGGGCTCGCGGACGTGATCCAGCTCGTGGACGACGAGCGGATGGAGAACGTCGTCGAGCGGCGTCTCGCAAGCAACGAGGACTCGGTGATCCTCGCAGACCCCGAGCCGAGCCGGGCGGCGGCGGAGCACCTGCGGGTGATCTATCGGCTCGTGCAGCTCACGGCGCAGCTCTCGAACCAGCAGCAGATCCTCGAGGGCGTGATGGAGATGGTCTTCAACGAGCTCGGCCCGGAGCGCGGCGTGGTCGTCCTTGTCGGAGAGCCCGCGCCCGAGCGCAAGCGGCCCGCCCCGCGGTCGATGTTCGAGGCGGAGCTGATCCCCGAGGGCGAGGACATCCCTCTGGTTGGTCCGCCGCCCGGGCCCGAGCTGATCCCGGTGGTGGTGAAGTACGCCAACCCGCCCGCGGACGACGACGAGGCGAAGATCCAAGTCTCTGAGACGATCATGCAGACGGCGATCCGCGAGAGCCAGGGGATCCTGTCGTCCAACGCGCAGTCGGACCCGCGGTTCAGCTCGGGCGACTCGGTGACGCGGTACAACATCCGCTCGGCGATCTGCGCACCGATCAAGTTCGGCGATCAGACCTTCGGCGCGATCTACATCGACAGTTCGATCGCGAACTACACGTTCACGGCCGAGCAGCTCGCGCTGATGAACGCGATCGGGCAGCACTCGGCGCTGGCGATCGCGAACGCGGAGCAGACGGCCAAGCGCTTGCAGGGCGAGCGGCTGGCGGCGATCGGCGAGACGGTTGCGTCGCTCGCGCACTCGGTCAAGAACATCATCCAGGGCCTGCGGGGCGGCGCGGACGTCGTCGAGATGGGCATGGAAAAAGAAGACCTGAAGATCGCGCAGGGCGGCTGGGACATCCTGAAGCGCAACCTCGATCGGATCGTCGCGCTCTCGATGAACATGCTCGCGTTCAGCCGTCCGCGGCAACTCGATCTGGAGGTGGTGAAGATCGGCTCGCTGCTCGCGGACTGCCAGCAGATTCTTGAGCCGATCGTGACGGAGCGGGATCTGGTCCTGATCGTGGACGTGGATCCCGAGATGCCGCCCATCCCGCTCGACACGCACCTGATGCACCAGGCGCTGATGAACGTGCTGACAAACGCGATCGAGGCGGTCGAGGACGGGACGGGCGTGGTCTCGGTGCGGGTGTTCTTCCACGAGCCCGGTCCCGACAAGCCCAAGCTGACGGCGCCGCTCACGGAGATCGTGATCGTGGACAACGGGCCCGGCATCGAGCGGGACAAGCTCGGGTGGATCTTCGAGCCCTTCCACACGACCAAGGGCATCCGGGGAACAGGTCTCGGTCTTGCGGTGACCAAGCGGATCGTGAACGACCACCGTGGTCGGATCCGTGTGGAGTCGAGGCCCGGCAAGGGGACCTTGTTCCGCCTGATCATCCCGGCGGATCTTGATGTCGAGGTCGATCCCTCGGAGACGGCGGCGAGCCGCACGGGGACGGGGGCGATGAAGCCAATCCGGCCGGCGGGCCTGTAGGCCCGGGGCCGGGTGTATGTGTGGTTACTTGACGAGGGCCTGGACGTCGTCCGGGAGCGCCAGGGCGTCGCTGTCGAGATCGACGTTGGCTTCGATCTTGTCCATGATGAGCGATTGGGGCGGGAGACCGCCGGCGCTCAGGTCCAGGCGGTGGGGGAAGAGCACGCCCTCGACCTCGCGGTAGTCAGACGTGACCGTGGTCGTGTTGATCATCTGGCCCGCCTGCGGCACGATGGACTGCGACTTGCGAAGCAGGCCCGTCTCGGCGCTGTACCAGCGGGTCTGCTCGTCGCCGTTGTCGAGCTCGAGCCGGACCTTGTAGCACTTCTCGCCGTCCACGTCTTCAGCGGCGACCGTCTCGGCCGACTCGATGAAGTCCCATGGATTGATGGCGCGGAAGAAGTCGGCTTCTTCGATCTGGCTCTCGGCTTCCTTGCCCTCAAGGACCTGCGCTCCCTGCGTGATGCTGGTGCGGTAGGCGACGCCGCCGCTCACGCCCGTGATGACCTGATCGAATCCTGGGATGTCGATGGTCACGCGGACGTTGTCGTCGTCGTTCGCGACGATCTTGAGCGAGCCGCTGATACCCGCGGTCTCGAGGCGGCCGGTCTGGCGGATGTTCTCGAGCTTGCGGTAGGCCCTTTTGCCCCCGATGGCTTCGATGCCGCGCTCGATGACGTCCTTGCCGTCGGGGAGGTTGTCGGGCTGGGTGAGGCCGGTGGTGGTTGTTGTGGTGGTGGCCGCGAAGGCTGCCGGGGCGGCGATGAGCGTCAGGGCGACGGGCGCGGCGAGAAGGGCTTTGGTGAGGTTCTTCATCAACAGATCTCCTTGGATGAACATGCGGGAATCAGAAGCGTGAGGTCAGTTGCGGGTGACGGTGCCGGGGTCCGTCGGGCGGACGCCGTTGAGCATCGCGAGCCACGAGGCGGCCTCGTAGAGCGCGCGGTCGCGGCCGGCGATCAGGTCCTCGCGAGTGAGCGGGGCGGGTGTGTCGGGGTAGACGCCGGCTTCTTCGAGGACGCGTCCTGACGGGGCGCGGAAGCCGGTCAGGACGTACTGGAAACCGTCGCCGTTGGGTAGGCGCTCGATGGTCGAAGGCAGCACCAGCCCGGCGGTGCGTGAGCCGAACGTGTGCGAGATGTTCAGGTCCTGGAGGCCGCCCGAGAGGATCTCTGCCGACGAGATTGAGACCTCGTCGATCAGGACGGCGACGGGCCCGGTGAACGCGCCGGGGCGCGGGTTGACCTGGAGCTGCAGCTGGTTCTCGCGGGTGATCATCTCGCCGATCTTCTGGTCGCGCTTGTCGGTGAGGAAGCCCGCGATGCCGTTGTTGAGGTTCACGAGGCCGCCGCGGTTGCCGCGGAGGTCGATGATGACGCCGGGCGAGCCCTGGGCGTCGGCCGCGACCTGGCGCATGGTGGTGATGATCTTGACGGGGTCGAGGAAGTAGTTGAACTTAAGATAGACGATGCCGCCGTCAAGGGTCTCGGTTTCGACGACGAGCTCCGACGGCGGGAGGCTCCCCATGCCAACGATCTCGCCGAGCGGCTCGCCGACGGTGAGCGTGAGTTCGGTGCGGGCGTCGGCGCGGTCGAGCGCGACGAGTTCGATCTCGTCGCCGACGCTGCCTCGGAGCAAGCCCTCGAGCCGCAGCGCGATCACGGTTTCGGGTCGTGTCGGGCCCGCTTCGATCTCGGAGAGCGTCTCGATCAGTTCGGCGACGTCGCGGCCGTCGATCTCGAGCAGGACCCAGCCGGGCTCGATGCCGGCGTCGGCGCCGGTCGAGCCCTCGGCGACGCGGAAGACGACGGCCTGCCCGTCGATCAGCCGGACCTCGATGCCGGTTGCGCCGCGAGATTCGGCGGGATCGCCGCCCGCGTCGATCTCCTGGTACGCCTCGGCGCCGATGATGCCGAAGTGGCTCAGGCCGAGCGTCAGGAGCATCTCGTTGATGAGGACGCGCGCCTGGGCGTTGGTCTCGGCGGCCTCGACCTTCGGGCGATACTCGGCGCGGGCGGCGTCCCACTGCTCGCCGATGGCGTCGGGGTCGTAGTGGCGCTCATCCACCGTGGTCCAGACGTAGTCGAACGATTCGAGGTTGAGCGCGGTTGTGACCGGCTCGGTCTCGGCCGCGGACTCGGACTGCGTGGCGCAGCCGACGAGCGAGATCGGCGCGAGACACGCGGTAAGCGCGGTCAGGATGAGGCGAGAGCGTGCGGTTCTCAAGGCGTTCCCTCCACAAAGGCGGCGCGGGCCGTCGAGACAGACCGACGGCGCGGGCCGCGCGGGTTGATCGTGTGCATCGGGTGAGGCAAACTCAAGCCGTGTGCCTGGTACCGGCCCGCGGTGCGTTTGGCTGCACGCGGGCGGCGGGGCGTTCTGGGTTGCTCGGTTGCCTCGGAGTCCCCCGGGGGCCCGGCGTCTCGGTTCGGATGCGCTCGGGGCCGTCCCGCTTTCATTTGGGGAAGAGCCGCGGGCGATTTCACGGGATCGCCGGATTTTTTGGCGCTTTGATTGATTGTGGACCGCTGGATCCTGCATGTGGATATGGACGCGTTCTTCGCGTCGGTCG
>JBCDKU010000098.1:0-7990 GCA_038746265.1 Planctomycetota bacterium | reverse complement strand
GCGCCTCGCGCTCCTGACCGGTTTGATCTCCTTGCCGCCCTTCGCGCTCGCGTTCCTGACCGGGCTCACCCTGCTCGCCTTGCTCTGTACTGCGCTGTTCGGTGCCGCGCTGCTGCGATTCACCCTGCTCGCCCTGCTGCTGTTGCTCTTGCTGCTCACCGGACCGCTCGCCAGACCGCTCACCTGATTCGTCGCCGGATCGCTCACCCTGTTGCTGCTCGCCAGATTCGCCGGTCCGCTCGCCCTGCTGCTCGCGGTTCTCCTGCTGATTCTGCTGCTGAGACTCCTCGCCGCGTCGCTCTTCCGTCCCTTCACCGGACTGCCGCTCCTGTTGCTGCGGCTCGCCGCCCTGCTGCCGCTCACCCTGCGGCGTCGAGTTCTCCTTACCGCCCTCGGGCTGCTGCTCCGGCTGCTCACCCGATTGCCGGTCACCCTCCTCGCCCGTCGATTCCTCGACGTCCCGCGCCGCCTCCTCGAGCGCCTCACGAAGGTCCTCGGCGTCCCGCTGCGCCTGCTCCTCCGCTTGCGACTCCCGCCGACGCCGGTCCGCCTCCTCGGCGAGCCGCTCCGCGTCGCGTGGATCGACGCCCTCTCGCTCGAGCTGCTCCGCGACGTCCTGCTTGTCCCGGCCCTCCGCCGCCAGCTCGTCCGCCCGCGTGGGCTCGGGCGTTGCCGTTGGCTCGGTCGATTGCTGCTGCTGCTCGATCTGCTCCGAGAGCCGCCGCAGGTCCTCCGCCAGCCGCCGCCGCTCCTCGGCGTCCGCCTGCGACGCCCGGTCGAGCATCTGACGTGCTGCGTCCCGCGCCCGCTCGAAGTCGCCGTCCTTGAGCGCCTCGCTGAACTCCGAGGCGAGCGAGTCTTCACCCACCTCCAGATCATCCAGCGCCTCGCCGAGCTGCTCATCCGCCGCGTCGGCTTGTTCGGACTCCGATGCCAGCTCCTTAGCCGCGTCCTCAAGCTGCTCCGCCGCCCGCGCGGGGACCTCCTCGGGCTCGATCTCGCCCGCTTCGAGTTGCCGCTCGATGTCGTCGAGTGCTTCGAGCTGCTCCTGCGTCGCGGTGTCCGCGGCTTGCTGACGCGCGTCATTCAGTTCATCACCGAGCGCATCGCGTGCCGACCGGACAACCTCCGCCGCCTCGGCCTTCCGCTGCGCGATGACCGCCTCGGATTCAGTCGCCGAGACCGACGACCCGGGCCAGAAGCCCGCGAGCGCGACCGACGCGACGAGCACCCCGGGCCACGCCTGCCAGCGCCACCCCCACCGCACCGGCACCGCGCGATCGGGATCGATCTCGCCGGCCGTCCGCTCACCCTCGGTGACCGCCATCGACCGGAACGCCTCGGACCCATCGCCGCTCGGAGATGCGGCGAACGCGATCGCCGAGCTCACCCGGTCCCGCGTGCCGAGGGCCGACTCGATCTCGATCAGCGCTCCCATCGGGTCCACGCGACGAATCAACGCCGCCACCGCCCCGATCGCGATCCCGGCAAGCCCCGCGCCGAGCACGACGACCGACGCGAGCACACCCGTTGTCCCCGACAGAACAAGACCGATCGACACCGCTGCGGCGAACACCGAAGCCCGGAACGCCCACACGCCGATCGACGAGACAGCATCCGCCCGACGCCGACTCCACGCGGCGCGCGACGCGAGACGAAGTGCGGTCCGCGGCTGCTGCACGCAAGATTCTACGAGCCCGCCGGACCGCACGGCTACGCTGTCCCGCGATGCCAGAAACGCCCCTCCACGACGCGGCCGACCCCGCCGAGGTCCAGTTCATGCTCGGGTTGCTCGTCTCCGGGCAGACGCTCAGCGAGGACGACGCCGAGCGGCTCTTCGAGACCCTGCTCTCGGGCGGGCTCGACGACGCACAGATCGGCGCGTTGCTCGCCATGCTGCAACGCCGTGGCCCCACAGCCGACGAGCTCACCGGCGCCGCCCGCTCCATGCGGCGGCACGCGACGCCGATCCCGTTCGAGGCAGCGCCCGACGAGACGCTCATCGACACGTGCGGCACCGGCGGCGCACCGAAGACCTTCAACATCTCCACCGCCGCCGCCCTCATCGCCGCGGCCGCGACACCCGCGACCGACGTCCGCCGCGTCGTCGTCGCCAAGCACGGCAACCGCAGCAGGACTGGCAGGGGCTCGGCCGAGATCCTCGCGCAGCTCGGCGTCAACATCGACGCCTCCCCCGAGACGCAGGCCGCCTGCCTCCGCGAGGTCGGCGTGTGCTTCTGCTTCGCGATCCACCACCACCCCGCGATGCGATACGCCAAGGGCCCGCGCACCTCGCTGGGATTCCCGACGATCTTCAACTTGCTCGGCCCGCTCACGAATCCCGCCGGCGCGAAACGCCAGCTCCTCGGCGTCTACAACGCCCGCTACGTCCCGCTCATCGGCGACGCGCTCGCACGCCTCGGCGCCGCCCGCGCGATGGTCGTGCACGGCCAGGACGGCCTCGACGAGATCACCACGACCACCTCGTCCACCACCGCCGACATCGCGGCCGCCCACGTCACGCCGATGGAGATCGACCCGAAGAAGCTCGGCATCGAGCCCGCCACGCTCGATCAGCTCCGGGCGGACGATCTCGAATCCGCGGGCGATGTGATCAGGAGCGTGCTTGCGGGCGAACCGGGCCCGAAGACCGACATCGCGCTCATCAACGCCGCGGCTGCGCTGCTCGTGGGTGACGCCTGCGAGTCGCTGGCTCAGGGGCTCGAGCTTGCACGCGACGCCGTGAGCTCGGGCGCGGCAAGCCGAACGCTCGCCGATCTCGCGCGGGTCTCGCACGCGGGCAACAGCTGAGTTCTCAGCGGATCGAGACGCTGTCGCGCAGCATCGCGGGGAGGCTCGTCATCCGGTTGGTCCGCAGCGACCCGTCACGGTCGGCCGCGATCACGTCGCGGAGCTTCTTCTTCGACGGATCGATGTTGAGCCAGAGCACGGCGTCGACATCTTCCTGCCCCCCGATGAAGTCCCGCAGCTTCGCGGCAAACCCCGCGCTGTCGGGGCTCACCTGCGTACGCAGAAGCTCCATCTCCGCCAGCAGACGTTCCTCACGATCCGCGGCCGCGGAATCGCTGGGCGGCGCGACCAGGTCGCCCCCGAGCACGGCTCCGGCGTCGGAAAGTCCGCGGAGCTGGTCCAGAACCTCAGCGGTCGTCTCCGAGGACAGCGACGACGCCGAGGGCCCAACCACCAGCACCCGCAGGCCCTTGAGGTAGCCCTTTGAATCCGAGTACAGCGCGGGCGTCGGAGCCACCGTTGGCCTGGACGCTGAGCGTGCACGCGAGGCGAGATCCGAGAGCCGGTCCGTGAGCCGGCGGATCGAGTCCTCGTCGATGTTCACCTCGCTGAAGGCATCGCCCACGTTCTCGACGATGTTCTCCACCGCCGCGAGCGCCTCGGCGCTGGACACCTCGCGCTCCTCGCCGTCCGACGTCTCGGTGACGAGCACCGGGCGTCCGTCGCGCAGCACGACTCGGGCGTTCGCGACCGCGGCGGCATCGACGCGCGACGCACGCATCTGCGAACGAGAGTTCTCGACCTCGCTCTTGACGAACGAGATCATCGCGATCGTCGTAAATCCGAGGAAGGCCATGATCACGAAGCCCGCGATCGCGGACCCGGGCGATCCCTTCTTCTTCGAGCAGGCGAAGAGCTTCGACTTGGTCTTCTCCCGACGCTCGCCGCGCAGTTCTGCACGACGAGTGCTGGCACGCCGCGCGGACTCGCGCCGCTTCTGCAGGCGTGCGCGGGCGTTGGCGAGCTGCTCCTTCGCCGGGGCGTGACGACCGCCGCGCTGGTAGGGCTTCGGCGCGGCCGGCTCATCGAACGCCGCGGCCGGGACGTACGCCGCCGCGGGAGTCGCCGCACGCCGCTCGACGCGCAGATCGGGAGCCTCCACCGCGACAACCGGGACCTCCGGGATCGCGGGCATGTCGCCGCCCATGCTCGGCAGCTGCGCGGGCTTCACGGAGAACGGATCGTCCGCCGCGAGAACGGTTTGCAAGTCCGCCAGCATCGCCTGCGCTGTCGGGTAACGCTTGTCGTAGTCCGTCATCGCGCGGCGGATGATCCAGCGGACCGACTCCGGGCACCGCTTCGAGACCTGGCTCAGCCCGCCGTGCGCGGGGAATTCATTCTCGATGATCGAGTACAGCACCGCGCCGGCCGCGTACACATCGAACCGCGCACCGTCGATCTGGTGCACCTTCGCGCCGCGGAGCGCCTGACGCACCAGCTCCGGGTCGCGGAAGTACTCCGTGCCGTGCGTCGTCAGCGTCATCGCCGAACGCAGGGGCGTGACCAGACCGAAGTCCACGAGGTTCGCCCGCGGGCGGCCTTCGGCCTTCGCGTGCTCGTCAATGATGATGTTGTCGGGCTTGACGTCCTTGTGCCACAGCCCGTGCTCGTGGTAGTGCCCAAGCGCCTGCGTCACGTCGGCGACGTACGCCAGCGCCCGCTTCACACAGTCGTTCGAGAGCGCCCCGCCCTCGGCCTGCGCGTGCATCCGCTCGGTGACGGCAGACAGGCTCTCGCCCGGCACGTACCGCATGACATAGTGGAACCGGTGATCGTCGAGCTCGTGCTCAAGCACCAGACCCAGACGCTTCGCGGCCTCGAGCGCCCGGCTCTCGCGGACGATCTGCGGCACGCTCGACCCGTCGGCGACCGAGAAACTCTTGATCACGACGCGGTTCACGTCGGCCTGGCCCGACCGCTCGAACGCCGCCTTCTTGATCTGGTCAGGCTCGGCGATGTACAGCTTGCCGCCCGACCCGCCGCCCTTGAGCGACGCGACGATCGTGTAGTGCTCGAACATCCCCGTCGCCCGCTTGGGCTTGTCAGCGCCAGGCGCGTCGGCGATCGCCCGGGGCAGCCGCCGCTCGATTCCGTCAAGCGCCGCGCCGAGGAAGAGGAACCGCGCGAGGTGCCCCACCGTGATGCGGTAAGTACAGACGCCGGCGGTCTGGATCTCGCTCATCAGCGCCCGGCCGAAGTGAGCAGAGGCCGACCAGCGGCCGATGAAGACCTGCACGACGATGAGCGGAACAAAGATCACCGCGGCGATGATCGCGCCGACAAGGCGGAACGAGTCGCCGATCATGCCGCCCACGTACCGGGCGACGTGGCCGACGCCGAACGCGATGCCGCGTGAGAACAGAATCACGAGCCACACGAGAAGAGCGATAACGCCCGCGACGAGCGCGAGTCCGACGAGCAGTCCCAAGAGTCCCAAGATGCCGCTGATCACGGGGCTGATCCTCCCAAGCCGTGTGGGCCAAGCCGCAAAGCTCCGGGTCGAGGCTCGCTACACGGGCGGTTGGTCGCCCGCCTCGTCGGCCGCTCGGAGCTCCATCTGGCGGTGATAGATGTCCGCGATCGCTTCGTCGAACATCGCATCCGCCGCCTTATCGCCCGTGTTCTTGGGATTCAGGCCCACCCCGTTTCGCTCCGCTTCCTCGCGTTCTTCATCCGTAAATGAGTACAACGCGATCGTCTCCTCGAGCTTCTCCCGGAGTAGATCCCGCACCTTCGCGAGCCGCCGGCTGACCGTCGGCTCGCTCACGCCGAGCTGCACCGCGACCTCCTTGCCAGGGACCCCGTCGAGCACCCGCATCCGGTAGATCGAGAAATCCATGAAATCCGACTCGCGCTCGGTCATCCGGATCGAGGCCTCGACCTTCGCGCGGAAGACCGCCGCCTCGTATACCTTGTCCGCGGTCTCCGTGGCGGCCGCCTTCATCCAGGTCTCGTCCAGCTCGGCGTTCGCCTTGCCGCCGCCCCGCTTGAGCGCCATCCGCCGATCGATCTCATCACCCAGGACGTGCTTGGCGATCGCCAGCAGCCAGGTGCTGAACCGGGCCCCACGGCTCGGGTCGTAGCGGTCGATGGAGTTCGAGAGCGCCGCCAGCGTTTCCTGCGACAGATCCCGCACCGTTTCAACGCCGACCCGCCCCTTGCCCCATTTATGGAGCTGCGCACGCAGGACCGGGCCGAACGTCTCCCACAGTTCGAACCACGCCGCCTCGTCGTTCGCGCGGAGGCGGGCGATAAAGCCGGTTGTCATCGATCCGATCATCTGTAAGGATCCTGCACGGGCGACCCAGCTCGTACTCGGCACCTCCGGCACCCCGTCAGGTGCGTGGACAGAAGCGCTGCTGGAAAGCGGACGGCCCCGGAACAGCATATTCGTCAGATTGCGTGGCATGGCCCCTTCTCCGAAATCCGCTCGCCCCGATTCCGACAAAGCTCCCGTCAACGCCCCGAGCCACCCGGCAAAGGGCTGATAACAGGACGCTTCAACCTGCCGGCCACCGCCCGAGAGCACGCCGGCGAGGACCACTCGGAAGGAGTCAGCCATGGGCTTTGTCAAGGGAATCACACGTTTCGCGGTCGTCGGCACGGTTCTGGGCGTCGGGACGGCGTTCGTCGCGCACCAGGTCCGCCCGGGCAGCGTCGGCGCGTTCGTCCACAACGTCGGCCACGCCGTTGGCGAAAAAATCGATCAGACGATCGATGAGACCTCGGCTCTGCGGTCGCAGATCCGCCAGCTCGAGGCCGAGTACCCCAAGAAGATCGCCGAGGTCCGCACGGATCTCGACGAGGTCAACGAGCAGATCTCCTACCTCGAGCGTGAGCTCGGCGTCAGCGAGAAGGTCGTCGCCCTGATCGACGCCGACCTCGGCACGCTCGATACCGGCATCCGCCAGGCCCGTGCGATCACCGCAGAGAAGCCCTACGAGGTCGTCCGCATCCGCTTCGACGGTGACCGCATCAACCTCGACGAGGCCTACACCCGCCGCACGTCGATCGAGCGGACCAAGACGGTCCACCAGACCCGGATCGGCGAGTTCGCGACGGAGCTGAGCTACCTCGACGACCAGCAGACCCAGCTCGTCGAGCTGCTGAGCAAGCTCGAGCAGGAGCAGGCCCAGTTCCAGGCCCAGCTCGTCCAGCTCGACGCCCAGATCGATTCGATCGCCCGTAACGAGCGGATGATCGCGATGATGGAGGACCGCCAGAAGACCATCGACGCCCACAAGAGCTACAAGGCCCACAGCCTCGACCAGCTCACCACGCGTCTCGCGAACGTCCGCAGCGAGCAGCAGGAGCGGATGGCGCAGATCGCCCACCGCGAGGCCGAGCACAACTACGTCGATGAGGCCCGCTACCTCCTCGACGCCGAGGGCGCCGGCACGACTGTCGTCGAGCCCGACGCGGGCGCCATCGAGTGGGAGACCGAGAGCGATCTGGGTCAGACCGCCGACAAGAACATGGCCCACAACCACTGATCGGGCCCGGCTCTCAGAGCCCACCAATGCAGACTTCATCCAGCCCGGCCGGCTCTCAAGAGCCGGCCGGGCTTCGTTTTGGACGACCGAAACACGCCCCGGATGCCCGAGCCGCTGGCAGACCGCGGCCCGAGCCGATAACTTTCAGCATTGCGGGACGCTCGGACCGATGAGCCACCGAGAGTCACCCAACCGGGGGTGGCGGAGAGCGTGACCCGAGCGTGGAGCCACAGCCCCCTTGTTCTGGGATCGATTCAGCCATTTCTTCAGCGTCGATATGGGCATCGACCTCGGCACCTGCAACACCCTCGTTGCGGTCCGGGGCCAAGGCATCGTGCTGAACGAGCCGTCCGTCGTCGCCGTCCGCAAGGGCACCAACCAGGTCATCCGCTCGAGCAACGGTCTCGCGGTGGGCTGGGTCGCCAAGGAGATGCTGGGCAAAACGCCGGGCAACATCTCCGCCGTCCGCCCCCTCAAGGACGGCGTGATCTCCGATTTCGAGATCACCGAGGCGATGCTCGGATACTTCATTCGCAAGGTGAACGGCCGACAGCAGTTCGTCGGGCCGCGCGTCGTCATCGCCGTGCCCTCGGGCATCACCGCCGTGGAGAAGCGGGCCGTGCTCGACTCGGCTGAGCGTGCCGGGGCCCGCCGGGTCTACCTCGTCGAGGAACCCATGGCCGCCG
>JBCDKU010000097.1:0-8251 GCA_038746265.1 Planctomycetota bacterium | reverse complement strand
CTTGCACGCGATCGCGGCGGGGATCGCGACATCGAGGTCGGCGTCGTCAAAGACGATCAGCGGAGCGTGCCCGCCCAGCTCCATCGATGTGCGCAGCACGTTCTCGGCGGCCTTCTTGAGCAGGATCTTGCCGACCTCGGTCGAACCGGTGAACGTCAGCTTCCGCACGCGGCTGTCGGTCAGCATCGGGCCTGTCACGGTCTCGGGATCGCCTGTGACGAGGTTCACCACGCCCGCCGGGATGCCGGCTTCCAGACACAACTCACCGAGCGCGAGCGCCGAGAGCGGCGTGTCCTCCGCGGGCTTGATGAGGGTCGTGCAGCCGACGGCGAGCGCCGGACCGATCTTGCGCGTGATCATCGCGCTCGGGAAGTTCCAGGGCGTGATCGCCGAGCACACGCCCACGGGCTGCTTCATCACAAGGATGCGCTTCTCCGGAGCCGACGCGGGCAGGATGTCGCCCTCGAGCCGCTTGCCCTCCTCGGCCGCGTTCCTGAGAAAGCTCGCGGCGTACGCGATCTCGCCCTTCGCCTCGGCGAGCGGCTTGCCCTGCTCGCGTGTCATGAGATCCGCGAGCCGATCGGTGTCGCGCTGGATCAGGTCATAGAGCCTGTCGAGCAGGCCGCAACGGTCCTCGGCCGTCCGCGCCGACCACGCCGGGAAGGCGTCGTACGCCGCGGCGACCGCATCGGTCACCTCGCCCGCCGAGAGGTCCGGCACGTCCGCGAGATGCTCGTCGGTTGCGGGATTCGTGACGGTAAACGTCTTGCCGCTCGAAGCCCCGACCCACTCGTTGTTGATGAAAGCTCGTGTCTGCATGACGCAAGCCTAACCCCAGGGTATCAGCGGCTCTGCGGTCCCTCGCCCACGAACCGGTCGTAGATCGAAGGCTGCAGATTGATCTGCTGCCCGCGCGCGTACGCGTCGGCCGGCGCGACACCGCGGTACTTCGTCAGGTACGCGGCCCACAGATGGCTCGCGCGGCCCGCGGAGCGGCAGTGCAGCAGCACCGGGCCCTCGGCGTTGTCCATCGCCTCGGCAAACCGATCGACAGCATCGGGCGCGTACGGGAACTCATCCGAGCCGTTCATCGGAATCTCGACATAGTCCACGTTCAGCGAACGCGCGGCGGCGGCCTCGTCGTAAGGCACCTGCGCGCGGTTGCTCATCTCGGCGGGCGTGCGCAGATTCACGACCGTCGTCACGCCGCGCTCGGCCGTGATCCGACGCAGCGCCTGCTCCGAGGGCTGCCCGGCGACGAACACGCCGTTGTCCTCGTAGACACCCCAGTAGAAATCGTCCGACGAGTACCCCGCCACCGGCGCAGGCGGCGTGCTCAGATCGATCGAGGACGAGGTCTGGCACCCAGCAAGCAGCAGCGGGAACGAGGCGGCGAGTACGATCGGCCCGAGGCGTGAGGTGTTCATGCCGCAAGTGTACGGAAGCAGCGGGGGAGCCACGATGAGCGACGCACTCAGGATCCAGGAGCGGCCCTTTGCGGGCAAGACCGCCATCGTGACCGGCGCCAGCAGCGGCATCGGTCACGCCACGGCCCGCGTCTTCGCCGCCCGCGACGCGAATCTCGTCATCGCCGCCCGCCGCAAGGATCGGCTCAAGGAACTCGCGGACCAGATCGGCTCGGACCGCGTCGAGGTGTGCACCGCCGATGTTTCAAGCAAGCCCGATATCGAGGCGATGATCAGCGCCGCGATCGATCGCTTCGGCCGGCTCGATGTGCTCGTCAACAACGCGGGCACCGTCGAGATGGGCCCGATCGATTCGATCAGCGACGAGGACTACCGCCGCATCATGGCGGTCAACGTGGACGGCGTGCACCACGCCGTCACGCTCGCGATGCCGCACCTGCTCAAGACCAGGGGGAACGTGGTGAACGTCTCTTCGGTTTCGGGCATCCGCGGCGATTGGGGCCTCGCCGTCTACAACGCCTCCAAGGGCGCCGTGGACAACTACACCCGAGCCCTCGCGCTCGAACTCGGCCCCCGCGGCGTGCGCGTCAACGCCGTCAATCCGAGCCTCACCAAGACCGAGATGACAGCCGGTATCGCCGACAACCAGCAGATGCAAACGAAGTTCATCGAACGCATGCCCCTCAACCCCGGCGGCGGCGTCGAGCCCGAAGAGATCGCCAGGGCGATCGCCTTCCTCGCGAGCGATGAGGCCGCGTACATCACGGGCGTCACCCTGCCCGTGGATGGCGGCGTCACCGCGTCGAACGGGCAACCGCCGATCGTGGGGTCTTGAATCCGACCTGAGGTGTATACTTGAGCGTAAGACGAGCACAACTCGTCGTGCCGCCGCGGGTGTAGTTCAGTGGTAGAACGTCAGCTTCCCAAGCTGAATGTCGTCGGTTCGATCCCGATCACCCGCTTTCTTCAACCTGCCAGAGGATCGCCTTCGCGCGAGTCCACACCACCACGCGAGAGGCCGCCAGCCCAGGCGCCGGCCGAACCCCGCAGCCGCCCGACACAACCCGTCCGACACAACTGGCTCGGAATCTGCCACAATGCCGGTGGTATGACCAGTGACGATCTGTTGAAGGACAACGGGGGCGAGGGGCACCTCGAAGCTGTCTACGACGAGCTCCGCCGCCGGGCGCACGATGCGATGCGGAAGCTGCCCCCGGGGCAGACCATCCAGCCCACGGCGCTCGTCCACGAGGCGTTCGCGAATCTCGTCACACGAGAATCAGGCCCGTGGCAGGACGAGAGCCACTTCCTCGCCGTCGCGACGCTCGCCATCAAGGCCGCCATCGTTGACCGGATCCGCGCCAAAAAGCGAATCAAGCGTGGCGGCGAGCGCCAGCGAGTCCCGTTCGAGGAGGACATCCCGATCCAGATGCCCAGCGTGCCCGATGAAACCGTGCTCAAGGTCGATGAATTGCTCGAGCAGCTCCGCGCCGAAGACGCCAGATCGGCCGACGTCGTCGTCTACCGCTTCTTCATGGGCATGACCGACAAGCAGTGCGCCGAGGTCCTCGGGATCAGCGAACGCACCGTTCGGCGTGAGTGGACCTTCGCGAGGACTTGGCTCGCCAGCCGTCTCGGCCCGCGCACCTCGATCGACCCATGACCGCAAGCCGCACCGACATCCTCAAGGAGTACGTGGAACTGCTCGCCGACGCCCCCCCAAGCGAGCGAGCGGCGTTGCTCGAGCAGGTCCGGCAGCAGCACCCGGAAATCACGGCCGATCTGGCGTCCATGCTCCCGTTCCTCGATGACGCCGAGGAGATCCTGCTCGGGGGCCGCAGCACGAAAATCCCCGAGTTCATCGGCCGCTACCGGATTGTCCGCCTCCTCGCCCACGGCGGCATGGGCGAGGTCTTCCTCGCGATCGAGCCACCGCCGCTCGAGCGGCACGTCGCCATCAAGATCATCCGCCCGGGCTTCGTCTCCCGCGAGATGGTCCGCCGCTTCGAATTCGAACGCGACGCGCTCAAGGCGCTCGAGCACCCCCACATCGCCCGCATCACCGACGGCGGCGAGACCGAAGACGGGCTCCCCTTCGTTGCCATGGAGTACATCGACGGCGTCACGCTCGATGAGTTCATCCGGTCCCGCGAGGTCACCCTCTCCCAACGGGTCCGGCTCATGCAGCAGGTCTGCGCCGCGGTCGCCTTCGCGCACCTGAAGGGCGTGATGCACCGCGACCTCAAGCCGGGCAACGTCATGGTCAAGCTCGTGGGCGATGTCCCGCAGGCCCGCGTCATCGACTTCGGGATCGCCAAGGCGCTCGACCACTCGATCGTTGCAGGTGCCTCCAGCCAATCGCAGACATCGCCCGGATTCCCGATTGGCACCCTCGAGTTCATGAGCCCCGAGCAGGTCCAGGGCCTGCTGTCCTCCGTCGATCGACGCTCCGACATCTACGCCCTCGGCGCCATGCTCTACTGGATCTGCACCGGCTGCCTCGCGCGAACCCGCGAGCAGCTGCTGGCGTGGGCCGGGCCTGGCTTTCTCGAATCGCTCGACCGCAACCCGATCCCGCAACCATCGAGCTGCATGAACGGGCTCGCCAGACAGCTCGGCCCGATCAAGGGCCGCCCCCGCGAGCTCGACTGGATCATCCTCAAAGCCCTCGAGCACGACCCGGACCGCCGCTACCAGACCGTTGAGGAGCTCACACGCGATATCGAACGCTGGCGCTCCGGCGACGAGGTCGCTGCCGCTCCGCCGTCGCACGCATACAGACTCCAGAAGTTCGTCAAGCGCCATCCGCTCTCCGCAGGCATCGCCGCGACCGCGGTGGTCGGTCTCGTTTCCGTCACGGTGACTCGCTCGCTGGCCGACGCGCAGGTCCGCCGAGCGCTCTCAGAGACGCAGGAAGCCCTTGCCGACCGCGAAGCAGCCCTCGCCGACGCCGACGCCGCAGCGGGCTTTCTCTCCGGCATGATCAGCTCCGCCTCGCCGCGCGGATCACGACCCGATCGCACCGTCACCGACATGATCGACGAGTTCGCCCCGTTCGTCGCCGAGCGTCTCGCCGGCGCACCGGTCGCGCGGTGGCGCGTGCGCCAGATGCTCGCCGAGACCTACAGACTCAGGGGCGATCCATCGTCAGCGATCGATGTCGGCGAGCGGTCCGTCGCCGATGCGATCGAAGCTTGGGGTGAAGACTCGAGCCAAAGGGCCGAGTCGCTGATTATCCTCGCCCAAGTCCGGCTCAACGCGGGCCAGTTCGCAGAAGCCCGAACCGACGCATCAGAAGCGGTTCGGATCGCAGAACGCCTCGGCGAGGACGAGATCTCCCTCCGGCTGCGCGCACAGAAGCTGCTCGCAACCGCCTCGTTCGCGGTCGGAGACGGCGACGCCGCGCTCGCGCAGTTCCGCGAGCTGATCAACCTTCTGCGCATCCACGAGCCGAACACCCTCAACACCGCGTCGTCGCTCCTGCTCTACGTCGATCTTCTCGCACGCAGCGGCGAGCTCGATGAAGCCGCGACAGCCCTCGGCGAGGCCGAACGGATCGCCGCGGGTCTCAGCCCGACCTCTCCGCAGCTCGACCAGACGATCATCGCGGCCAACGGATCCATCGCCTTCGGCCGCGGCGACATCGAATCCGCCGCGAGCTATGCCAGGCAGCTCGCCGAGCACTGCGAGCAGTGGTACGGCCCCGATCACGGCGCGACACTCGAGGCCCGCCTCGCCGCGATCACCCACGACGCCGAGCTCGCGGGCTCATGGTCCGGGCTCCTCGACGACTGCCGCGATATCGAACAGCGATCGCGCAAGCTCGAATCAAACCCGGTCACGCGCACCAAAGCGCTGCACCGCCTCGGGCTCGCGCTGCTCGATACCAACGATCCAGAAAGCGCGCTCACGCACCTGAATGAAGCAATCGAGCTCCACCGCACGTTCTTCGGCAATGAAGACCCAACCGAAGCGATCTATCTCGCGACTCGGGCGCGAGCCTTCTTCGATCTGGGCCGTAAAGCCGCAGCAGAAGCGGATGCACGCCGAGCCGAGGACTTCCAGAGCCCCCTGGTCCAGGACGAACTCACGGCCCTCCAATCGTGGCTCGCGAACTAGAAAAGCACCCGTCGTGCCGGCTCCATGGCACAACGGGTGCGTGGATATTGCCCTTTCCAAGGCACGATCAGGCGGTGTAGAACCGCTCCGAGACCACCTTCCCGTTCTTCCACTTCCGACGCAAAATCTCGTTCCACACGATCGGCCCGTCCGGCCCGTCCATGTCGAACGTCCACTCAGTGAGCGTCGTGTCATCCCCGATACACTGGCTGTGCAGCGTCGCGCCGTTGAAGCCCTTCAGCGTCGCGAAGAACCCGGCAAGATGGTCATGCTGCGTCTTCCGACCCACACGCGGCGTGTCGTTGCCCTCTTGGAACGTGCAGCCCTCGTCATAAAACTCCGCAAGAGCCTCTAGCATCTTGCCCTGCTTCACGACATCATTCAGCCGGCTGTCCAGACTCACGATGTCCATACCTGTCTCCTTCGTGAGCTGCATCACTTGTTCTCCGGGTTCATCTTCGCGTTCCGAGCCGCACGCAGCACCGGGTAGTGCTGCGTGAAAATGCGGTCCTGCTCCCCGGCCGCATGGCACGACACGCACGACGTCGCGACGTTCTTCGCCGTCCGCTTGACGTTCCCGAGACGCCCCTGCGCAGCCGCTTCCTCATCCGTGAAGCGGAAGAAGCCCCAGTTGCCCGGGATGTCGGGGTTGCGCTCGGCGCTCTTGACCATCGCCTCGACGCCGAGAAACTCGCCCTCGAAGTAGCCGTTGCCGCTGAAGCTCGACTTCTGCCCGACGCTCACGAGCTCCTTGATGAACACCGTCCCGTCGCGGAACTTACCGGTCTGCTTGTACTCCTCGTACGCGCCCGGATCGATGTACACGTTGTGAAACTCGGGGAACGCCGCGCTCCCGTTGTTCATGTCGTTGGGTGTCAGCGGCGCCCCGACAAAGACCCACGTGCGGTAGTCCTTGGGCCGGATCAGCTCGCCACTCGCCGTGTACTCCACGATCTCGACAACCTGATCGGCCGCCTCGCCGTGCGCCCCCGCTCCCGCGGCCATCGCAAACACGCCCACCCCGCCGAGCACGGCGGTCGCGCCCACAAGGGCGCCGAATCTCCACTTGGTCATGGTTGACCTCCTTTCAATCAGGAGATCGCCGTCCCGCATCACGCGCGGCCATCACGGTTCATTTCGCCGCATCTGCCGGTCGCGGCGACGTCCGCGCGTACGTCCTGACGAGATACTCCCGGACCACAGCCATCCGCTCCTTCTCGGCATACAGCCCCCGCTCGACCATCCGCGACAGCAACGCATCGACCTCGCCCGGACTCCCGGGCGGGCTGCGATCCACGCGATCTGTCGTGTGGCACTGCGAGCAGGTCATCCGGAACGCCTCAGCGGCGGCCGCAAGATCGAATAAGACCAGCTCCGCCTCTGGGGCTTCAGAAGCAAGCCGCGAGACCGATTCAGCCGTCGCCGAACGCAGCGACTCGAGCTCCACCCGCTCCGCCTCGGATTCCTGCAGCCGAGGCGTGATCGCGATTAGGTACGCGGCCACCCGCCGCTCCTCCTCGGGCGAAATCCGCTGCCCGATCGCCGGCTTCTCAGCCATGCGCCGGACCGTCCGCGCCCAGTCATCCGGCGTCCGCGGCCGCGCGACCACCGTCCGAATGTCATGGCAATGCGTGCACTTCTGCAGCAGCGTCCGCATCCCCGACCGCAGCACCGAAGGCTCCGCAAGCGCCGCCGCGTCCCTCTCATCCGCGGCGATACCCGCGAGCGGGAGCACCTCAACAAGCCGCTCGCGCGTCCCGCCATCAAGGTCGAGATCCCGAAGCAACCCACCGCGCGCAAAGTGAATCGGCAGCGAAAGCCCTGTGAGAATGATCGTCGCCACCAAGAGCGAAATCCCGAGCGCAGGCATCAACTCCTCGAGATGCCGGAACCACCGGATGATCGACACCTTGACAAGCAGGATCGCGCCGATCGCAATCCCGACCGAGAGGTGCACGACCGTCCGAGCCGGAAACTCAACCTGATACGTCCACAGCCGCGGCACCATCGCCGCCATCATCACCAGGTACACCACGATGTACGCGGCCCCGATCCCACGATGAATGTTCATCTTCCACTGCGGAGCCGAGCTCTTTCGCCGCTCGGCGTCGTACGGATACCCCCACAGATGAAACATCAGGTATGTCGCCGCGAGCGCGAGCGCAAGAAACACAACGCCGAGGACCGCCGTGATGGTCATACCGGGGACTCGCCCCCGATCACCCCATCCGGTCAGATCGGTGCACCCCGTTCAACCCCGGCTCGCACTCAGCCCGCCGCCCGATTCCAGGGCATCCCCGCCAACAGCTTCGCCATCCCGCACCACCCGCTCACACCCGCGAACACGAGCCCGCACCCCACAAACCCCGCGATCCCGAAGAACCAGGGCGACACCAAGAGCCCAAGCGTCACGCCAACAACCACAAGCCCGCCCGCCACGATCTGAACCTGCCGCATGATCGGCAGCCGCCGCCCTGCCGCGCGAACCACATCACGACCCGCCGACGTCCACGCCTCGATCCCGCCCGCGAGGTGAAACGTCCGCTCCGCGCCGTGCCCGTACTGCGCCGCCGCGTCAAGCGATCGCCGACCCGTACGGCACTGGAACACCACCCGCTTCCCGCCGAACTCGCTCCTCACTGCGTCCGCATCAAACGACGACAACGGACGCAGCACCGCCCCTGCGATCCGTTCGGCTGAATACT
>JBCDKU010000096.1:0-9445 GCA_038746265.1 Planctomycetota bacterium | reverse complement strand
CATCAAGGTCGTGATCGGCCCAGCCTGAACGCCCCGAGGCATACATATGCGGGAAATCCAGCTGGTCCTCAGAAGCATCGAGGGAATTCGCCGAGGAGTTCGTCTTCACCTCGACCGGCGGCGCCGCCTCGGGCGGGTTCGTCCCGGTCGAACTCGAGGGCGGCCCGGGCACCGCGGACGGTCATTGGGACGAGACCACCGCTTTCTCCGCCGCCGACGGCTCGGGCTTCCTCGCAAACGAGCTGATGACGGGCTTCCTCTCGACGGTTCCCTTTGGTGCGGCGGTGTTTATCAACGACATCACCATCGCGCAGTTCAGGGACCTAGGGTACGAAACCGTCGATATAAGCCCGGACGACCCTGCCGACTTTGACGGTGACGGCATCGTCAGCGTTTCTGATCTGTTCGCCTTTGTCAGCGTGTTTACGTCCGGAGATGAAAACCGGGGAGCGGATTTCGACGAAAATGGTATTGTCAACGTATCCGATCTCCTCGCGTTCCTCGAGGCGTTCACCGCCGCATCCTGAGCAACGCCGATTGACCGCGAACAAGCCGAGGAAGAACCGAATGAAGGCCCATGCCGCAACTGTTGCGTTCGCTCTCACAACCGCCGCGGTCATTGCGCAGGATCGCATCCCGATCTGGAACCCCCTCGACAACGTCGAACGCCCGGCCGTCACGATCGAGTACGAACCCGCGGTGGTCCCGCTCGAGCGGACCAGAGCCACCGACATCTTCAACATCACCTTCACCGGGCTCGGCGTACTGACGACGCAGCAGCGGAACGCCTTCCTCGACGCCCGCGACACGTGGGAGTCGCTGCTGCTGGGCTACATCCCCAACACGACGCTCACGGGTGTCGAGATCGAGGTCGTGATCGAGCCCATCGACGGCCCGTTCAACGTCCTCGGGTCCGCCGGTCCCCGCTTCATTCGCTCCGCGGGCGGGTTCGTGCTCGCGCGCACCGGGCGGATGCGCTTCGACGAGGACGATGTCGTCCGGCTCATCGGTAACGGCACGTTCGACGAGGTCATCCTGCACGAGATGGGCCACGTCCTGGGAATCGGGACGCTCTGGGACAACAACAACATCTACATCAACGGCACGGGCGAGAACACGGGCGTGAACGCCGTGCAGGAGTTCAACGCGGAGTTCGTGCTCTCCTCGACGGGCCAGTCGCCCAACCTCAACTTTGCCCCAGTCGAGCTCGACTTCGGGTCGGGTACCCGGGACGGGCACTGGGACGAGACCACCATCTACACCGACGCGAACGGGCAGGGCTTCCTTGCCAACGAACTCATGACGGGCCGGATCAACACGGTGCCGTCCGGGGCACCGATCTACATCTCGGATCTGACGCTCGCGAGTTTCGCAGACATGGGATTCGTGACCGTGCCGTTTGTTGACATTCCCGCCGACTTCGACGGAAACGGGGTCGTCAACATCTCTGACCTGTTCGCCTTCATCACAGCCTTCACCGCCTCACCTCCGGATCCGAATACGGATTTCGACGGCAACGGTGTGATCAACGTCTCTGATCTCTTCGCGTTCATCACCGCTTTCACCGCCGCGCCCTAGCGCAGCGCTTTGACAGATCCGCGGCACCGGGTATCGTGGTGGCTCATCCGGGAGAGGAGCCCACCATGAGAATTGCTGTTGCCACGCTCGCCGTGTCCGCCTCGATCGCTGCCGCGCAGGTGCCGATCTCGCTCGATGACTTCACCGACATCACCGCAATCGGGCAACGCTCAAGCAACTACGTCGCCGCCGATACACGGTCCGAGTTGTTCGCGACGAGCTTCAACGAGCAGACGCCGATCTGCTTCGAGATGGTCAATCAGGTCCGGTTTGTGAGCGCGTACACCGCTGATCTCGGCGGCCCGACCGCCGCCAAGACCTGGCGCCGCCATCTCGACTGGACGTTTGTCTTTACCGTCGCCGATCCCGATGATCGCGGCTACGAGCTTGTCCAATCGAATCGGCTGCACGGGTACATCACGCTGCTCGGGCCCGAACGCAGCCCCGGCACCGGGCCGGCCGCCGCGGAAGACCTGTTCGCGAGCGTGAGCCTCAACACACGCTTCGACGATGATGCCTCCGACGGCGTCGATACAGGCCTCTCGAATCTTCAGTCAAGGCTCGTCGTCTCCGCGTCGCGACAGAGCGACCCGGCTGACCTCATGGTCAACGACCTGATCGACGACAGCGCCTCCGCCTCGCTCGGTACCTTCACCGGGACACGTCAGTTTGCCGTCCGCATCACCACGCAAACCGCGCCCTCGGTCGTGACGCTCCTGAACCCAGCCTTCGGCGACGGCGCGCTGCGGTTCGGCGCACGCTCGGGGTACGTGCAGGACCCGCTAGTCGTCCCTGCGATGCTCGACGCCCTCGTCGGCGAGCCGACCGATCTGTCGGACTCGGATCTGGGCGTGTTCTTCACGCTCGGCGTGACCTTCACGCCCAAGCCGGGCGACTTCGACAAGTCCGACGTGGTGAACATCTCCGACCTTTTCGCATTCGTCAACGCCTTCACGCAGACCCCGCCCGACCCACGGACTGACTGGGACGGCAACGGCACGATCAATATCTCCGACCTCTTCGCGTTTATCAACGAGTTCACGAACGCGCCGTGATCGCGAAGGAAAGCGTTCTCAGCAGTGGTCGGCGAACCACTTGAGCATCGTCGTCTCGGCCGCGCCGCCGTAGAAGGTACGGAGCAATCCCTCGGGCATCGACTTGCCCGCGAGCCGAGGGGCCGACATATCGTCGTGGTTGTCGGGGTCGATCATCTTGAGATCCGGGTCGGCGATGTTGCTCTCGGCGTCGTAGTCCGTCTCCCACAGCGTGCGCAGCGCCCAGTACCGACCTGCGTAGAGGTCGAATGCGCCCTCCTCGCTGCTCGCGAGCGATGAGCCGAACCGCTCGCTTTCGCTCGGTAGCAGGTGCTCCTCGTGCGTCACGATGTCCGACCCGAAGAGCACACGGCCCTCGAACCTCTGCATGAACTCAAGCAGCTCATCACGCGGCTGCTTGCTCAGCTCGCGGACCATCCACTTTGTCGCCGAGGTATCGAGGATGATCCGCGGGCAGCGCTCCATGAGCCCGGTCAGGAACGCGAGATCCTCGGGCCAGCCGCCCATGTGCGCGACCAGAAAGGGCACATCGAACCGGGCGGTCATCCGCTCAAGCCCCGCGTAGTGATCGATCTTCACGCCGTACCGTGAGCGGTCGGTGTACTTCGCCTCGAACCACGTGTCGGGGTCGGCGACGTGCGCCATGAGCATCATGCCGTGGCTCACCGCGCGCTCCGCGATCTCGACGCGGATCGGATGGTCGAGCTCCCACATCTCCTCGATGCCCGCCTCGCGGGCGAAGTCGCGGAACCGCGGCGCGTTCCAGAGCTTGATGCACCGAGCCCCGAAGTCCCGCGCCCAAATATCGACGTTCTCGAGGAAGCCGTCGGTGAAGGCGTGCTTGCGGTCCTCTGCCATGTACTCCGGGATCGCGACGAAATCGATCCGATCCCCCATGACCTCTCGGACGGCCTCCGCCTCGGCGAGCTGCGTCTGGCTGATCACCCGCTGGATGCCGTAGAGGTCACAGACGTCTCGGAAGATCTCAGACGCCCTACGTCCGTTGATGTGGCAATGAGAATCGACGATCGGCCGCACGGGCTTGCCCAGCCGCTCCGCCTCGGCTCGGTAGTCGAGCCCGAAACGGTTCGCGGCCGTCGGCCCCTTACCATCGACCACGTTCAGCCCCGAAGCCCGTGCAGTTTCTTGGTTCGTCACGCCCGATGGTAGACCCAGGCTCAGCCCAGCCATCTCGCTCACGGACGCGTCTCGCGCTCGCCCACGACTGGCTCATCGGCCGCCGCGGCGGCGAGGCCGTCCTCGAACGCTTCGCCCGGATCACGCTCGACGACCACGAGCCCGCAGATCTCTACACGCTCTTCGACGCGGGCAAGCCCATCTTCCCCGCGATCGATCGCTTCGAGAAGAGAGTCTCTTGGCTCAACTCGATCCCGCTGGGCTCGTCGAAGCTCCGCCGCTGGCTGCTGCCACTGTACCCCTTCGGCGTGCGGAGCCTGTCGGAGACGCTCTCGTTCCACCACAACCGCCGCCAGCTCGACCTGCTGATCTCGACCAGCTCCGGCCTCATCAAGGGTCTCGAGCCGCCTCCGGGCGTGCCGCACCTTTGCTACTGCCACGCGCCGGCCCGCTACCTCTGGTCGCTGCAGGACGAGTACACCGCGGGCGGCGGCCTCGCAGCAACGGCACGCAAGCTGGGCTTCGGCCTGTTCACGCCCTGGCTTAAGAGCTGGGATCGCCGGACGGCATCCAACGTCACCCGCTTCATCGCGAACAGCTCTCACATCGCGTCCGAGATCCGCCGCTGCTTCGACCGCGAGGCCGACGTGCTGCACCCGCCCGTGCGCACCGATTGGTTCAAACCGTCGGACGCGCCCCGCCGGGACTTCTGGCTCGTCGTCTCGGCGCTCGAGCCCTACAAGCGCACCGACCTCGCGATCCGGGCGGCGGCGAAAGCGCGCACGAAGCTGGTCATCGCCGGCACGGGCACCGAATTGGCATCGCTCAAGTCCCTCGCTGCGGACATCGCGCCGGACCTCGTTGAGTTCGCGGGCCGCGTCAGCGATGAGCGCCTGCTCGAGCTCTACCGCACCGCGCGGTGCCTGATCTTCCCGCAGGTCGAAGACTTCGGCATCATCGCCGTCGAGGCCCAGGCCTGCGGCTGCCCGGTCGTCGCACGTCGAGCGGGCGGCTCGCTCGATTCGGTCATCGAGAACGCCACCGGCGCGTTCTTCGAGGACCCCACACCCGACGCAGTCGCCGACGCCGCTTCACGGATCCCCGAGAACGCGGACAGCGCCTGCAGGACCAACGCCGAGCGCTTCTCGGTCGAACGCTTCGACGCGCGAGCCCGCGAGATCATCGCGGAGATACTCAAGAATTAGAGGCGAAAGCTCGTCTTCGTCGGCGGCGAGGCGTCGTGCGCGGGCGCGACACGCTCGACCGGTGCCGGAGCGTTCTGGGCATCGGCGGCGATCCGCGCATCGAGCACGAGCCCGACATAGATCTCATGATCGGCCTCGAGATCGAAGTGCCGCACGACCTCGCAGTCGATCGCCATCCGTGCCCGCGCGAAGATCGGCGCGCCGGTCATCAGCGTGCGTGTCGGCATCGCCTCGAGCGGCCGCTCGTCCTCGGGGCACGACTCACCGCCCGCGGGGAACTTCTGCAGGACCAGCCGGTCGCTCGGCTCGGCGGCGTTGAGCGCGAACGAGCGGCTGTCGCGGATGATCGGCTCGATCGCGTGGCCCTTGCGGACCGTCGCGAGCACCAGCACGGGCTCGACCGCCGCGATGCACACCGAGAGCACGCGCACGCCCGCGGACTCGTCCTCAAAAGAGCTGGTCATGACGAACGAGCACGCGGGCCCGCCCGTGGGCGATCCGTGGAGCAGTGAACTCGCCGCCCGCGCCACGCGCTCGGCGCGTCGCGCGTCGGGCAGCGGGTAGGACGTGCCGGTGAAGTAGGGCTGCGGATCGCCGCCGCGCAGAAGCGACGACCACGGGGACACGGGCTCATGCCCGAACGCGAGACCCGCGTGGGTATCCCGACCGAACTGATCCGGCGCAGGCTGCACGGCAAACAAACCTCCCTGACACCCCGGCCCACCGCCGGGACAACGCGAACGCTGATCCGGAGTGTACAAAATCCGCCGGTGATGTCAGGGCGTGACACAACCCGCCCTGGACGATCGCAGGGCGTGTTTTCGTTGTTCCGCGGTCTAATTTGGGTCGCGAACGCTACTCGGGCGGACGCGTGAAGCCGCCCAGGAAGTCGCGCGTCGAAGCCACGATCCGTTCGGCCGTCCGCACGTTCGCAAGCCCCGCCTCGGCGTCGATGGGCGGCGCCTCGCCCGTGCGCACCGCATCAAGAAACGCGCCGATCTCCATCTCGAGCTGGTCGGCGTCCTCGACATCGAGCGGCTCGATGTTCACGAGCTCCGACCAATCAAGGTCCGAGAGGTCCACGCCCTGCCGGAGCTGGTCGGCAACCTCCCGCCGCTGCGCCTCGTTCGCGGTGCGGTGGATCGCGGTGCCCTTCTTCTGGGCATAGTCGATCTTGATGTAGCCACTCTCGCCCGTGATACGCGTGACACGCTCGGTCTTCATCGCGAGCCGCGACGCCGACAGGTTCGCGACGCACGGCCCGTGCTCGGTCTCGAAGAAGAGGCGCGCGTTGCAGATGTCCTCGTGCTCGGTCACGACCGCCACGCCCGCGGCCTCGACGCGGTCGGGCTCGATGTTGCCCATCAGCATCAGCACCACGTCGAGATCATGGATCATCATGTCCATCACGACGCCCACGTCCACCGAGCGGAACGTCATCGGGCTGACACGCTGCACGTCCACAAACCGGGGCACGATCTTCATGCCCTTGGACTCGAGGTTCTGGACCGCCCGGATCACCGGGTTGAACCGCTCGATGTGCCCCACCATCAGGCACGCGCCGGACTTCTCCGCGGCCGCCTTCATCTTCTCGGCCGTCCCCGCGTCGGGCGCAAGCGGCTTCTCGATCAGGCAGCCCACGCCCGCCTCGAGGAATGGCGACGACGCCGGCAGGTGAGCCACCGTGGGCACGGCGATCGAGACCGCGTCCACGCCCGCCGAGAGCAACTGCTCCTCGGAGGTGAACGCCTTCGTCCCGTGCTTCTCGGCGACCGCGCCGCCGCGCTCGGCGTCCTGGTCCACGACGCCCACGAGCTCGACGCCCTCGGCCTCGGCGTAGACACGCGCGTGGTGACGGCCCATCCGCCCGACGCCGACGACGCCGCAGCGGAGCGTGCCGTTTGAATTCGCTGATGATGATGCGGTCATGTGTCCGAGCGCTCGGCGGGGGATTAACCCGCTGCCTCGGTCATGGCCTCGGCGAGGTCGTCCTTGTTGGTGAGACCCACGAACTTCTTCACGACCTCGCCGCCCTTGAACAGGATCACGGTCGGGATCGCGGAGATCTGGTACTTCACTGCGACGTCGCGGTTCGCGTCGGTGTCGAGCTTGCCGACCTTGACCTTGCCGTCGAACTGCTGCGCCACCTCGTCGATCGTCGGCGCAAGCATGCGGCACGGCATGCACCACTCGGCCCAGAAGTCCACGAGCACGGGCTGGTCGGAGGTGATGACCTCGGACTCGAAGTTGCTGTCGGTGAACTCGTGCACGTGCTCGCTCGCCATGGTGGGCTCCTTCTGCTCCGCCGGGACGCTCCACGCCCCGAGAATCCATTCAGGGCCGATGGTACCCGGTCCCGCCGAGCAAAACCGCGCCGCACCCGTCTCTATTCCGAACCTGCGATCCGCCACGCCGCCCGCAGCGCCGCCGCCTGCTCGCGGACGTCGTGCACCCGGAAAATCCTCACCCCCCGCGCCAGCTGCGCCAGGCTGAACGCGATCGATCCACCCAGCCGGTCCGTCGCCGGCGGCGGCTCGACACCCTCCGGCACGCTCACCCGCCCCACAAAGCTCTTCCGACTCGCCCCGCCCAGCAGCGGGCAGCCCAGGTCGAGCAACTCTGCCGACCGGCGCACCAACGCGAGGTTGTCACCGACCGACTTCCCAAACCCGAGCCCGGGATCTAGGACGATGCGATCGAGCTCGACCCCCGCAGCAACCGCCGTGTCGCGTCGCTCGCGGAGAGCCTCGCGCACCGCATCGACGACATCGCCGTACGCCGGCGCCTCGGCGTAGCGATCCGAGTAGCTGTCGAGCTCCGGCGGCCGCAGCCGGTGCATCAGCACGATCCCGCAGCCGCGATCTGAAGCAAGCTTGAGCATCCGCTCGTCGTCCGTCCCGGCCGAGACGTCGTTGATCGCGTCCGCCCCCGCGTCGAGCGCCGCCTCGGCAACCGCGGCCCGCGTCGTATCGACCGTGATCGGCAGCCCGATCCCGCGCGACCGAACCACCTCGATCACCGGCACGACCCGCACGATCTGCTCGGACTCAGTGACCGAGGCCGCGCCGGGCCGCGTCGATTCGCCGCCGACATCGAGCAGGTCCGCGCCGTCCGCCGCCATCCGCTCGGCCGCGTCGGCCGCGGGCTGCGGATCAAGGTGCCGGCCGCCATCGGAGAAGCTGTCGGGCGTCGCGTTGAGGATGCCCATCACCCGCGGTCGATCGAGCGTGAGCGAAACGCGCTCAGACAAAACCCACCGCGGCGAGCCGGTGAGCTCGCCGCGGGGTGCATCAGATTGGTCGTGCTGGTCTGCCCGGTGGCTCAGAACTGAGGCCCGCCGAGCGCCCCACCCGGGTTCAGGTCCTCGAGCACCTCGGCGTACGCCGCCAGCGTCGTGATGACCGACGTCGGGACGTACACCCGAGCGAGCATGCCGCCGTCATCGACGGTCGCCGAGCCGCCGACCGGCGGCATCGCGGGCACCTCGGGCAGGTCCATCTGGCCGCCCATCATCTGGGCGAGCGCGAGCACCTGCTCGAAGATCGAGTTGAGGTTGAGGTACGCCTCGGCCGTGCGGCCCGCGGGCATCTTGCCGCGGACGGCCTGCAGCATCTCGTTATCCGCGAGGCTCGCGCCGCCGCCGCTCGCGGTGAAGGCCGACTGCAGCAGCTCGGAGTTCTTCGAGCCGGTTACGAACACACCGTTGCCCTTCGCGGCGATGTAGCCGCTCGGGCCGCCCGAGGGACCGAACAGGATCGTGTTGATGAAGTTCGGATCGGCGAACGGCATCCCGCCCATCGCCGCGCCGCCGCCGCCGAACGCCTCGGCGTCGATCGACATCGTGGTGCTGTAGGTATCGACGTCCACGCCGTCGATCGAGATCGCGTTCTTCTGCAGGCTCGCGGAGTAGCTCATGCCCTCCATCAGATCCACACCGTCCATCGCCTCGATCGAGGCGCCGTAGTCACGCTTGAGCGCGTTCGCGTCGCGGCCGCGGATGTAGCTGACCGAGTTCGCGAACAGCCCGGCGCCGCCGAACGGGGGCGACGGCGCGAGCATGTACGAGTTGGGCGACGCCATGGAGACCTTGTTCTGGCCGAACGCCGCAAAGTCGCCGAGCGCGTCCGCCTCCATCAGATTCTTGGTGATCTCCGCGAAAGGGCCGCCCGAGTTGTTCTGGGCCGCCGCGAAGACATAGTCACCCGCCGGCAGCGCCTCCATCAGGCCCTCGGTGTTCGGGGCCGCGTCGAACATCTTGCCGAGCGTGCTGCCCGCTTTGAAGTTGCTGAAGATGTCGAGACCGATGCCGTCGGCCGACATGTCGATGCCGATCACGCCCGTGTCGGCATCGTTCGCGAAGTTCTCGACGACCGAGCGGATCATCGCTAGGCCCGCGTCCACATCGACGTCCCCCGCACCGCCCGCCATCATCGCGGCGAACTGCGCCTGCTCTTCGAGCTGGTCGAGGAT
>JBCDKU010000095.1:0-9665 GCA_038746265.1 Planctomycetota bacterium | reverse complement strand
GACCTGCTCGCCGAAATCCCGCAGCTCTCCTGCCCCAAGCCGACCGGCGCGTTCTACGTCTTCCCCGACGTCGGCAACCTCTTCGGCCTGACCACGCCCGGCGGCCGCACGCTCGGCTCGGCGATGGACGTCTGCGAGGCGCTGCTCGATGAAGTCGGCGTCGCCCTCGTCCCGGGCGAGGACTTCGGCGGCTGCGGCGAGCACTGCGCCCGCATCAGCTTCGCGTGCGACGAGGCGACGATCGTGGATGGGATGGGGCGGTTGAAGACGTTTGTGAAGGATCTCCACTGATCAGGTGGTGATTCCTCGGGCAACTTCGGCGCACTCGGTGGTCCCGCACGCGTCTGACTCACAGCGACGCCACACCGACACCGATCTCTCTTTCGCAGCGACGAGCCGCAACAGAAAGGGAACCGAAATCATGAAGATGTTCTCCGCAGCAGCCGCCACCCTCGTGGCGTCCGGCGTTCTTGCGCAGCAAACAAGCACCGTCACCGTTGATCTCTCGGCCCGGATCTCGAGCATCACGGTGTTCGATGACAACCCGGTGTTCGCCGACCTGCTCACGGAGTTCTCGCTCGGCCAGCGGCTTGATTTCAGCGCGACCTATGTCGATCCGCGAGATCCCAACACCGGCAATTTGACGCTGTTTTCTGATCCCGTGCCTGACCTTCAGTTTGGGTTTGAAGGGATCTCGACAGACGAGCTGCTCCGGTCTGAGATCGAGACCACCACGACCACAGTTGTGTTCGGAGACGGCCGAAGTTTTCCGATCCAATCCACTCGCATTCTCAGCCTTCGCAACCAGTTCGATGGGAGCGGCGTTTCGCTCGACTTGGCCAGCGGAGACGCGACCTTTGAACTCGGCGGCGGGATCTCGCTCCATGAACTGGAGACCGGCGAGACTCACATCCTGAATCTACTTCTTACGACGGTTGACACTGGCGGCGATCTACTGACAACAACAGGACCTTCCGCGTTCAGGATCGCGCCCGGCCTCGGCGGTGCCTTCCGTACACCCGACGGTCGAGAGAGCGACTCCCTGATGACCCTAATTCCCAATGCCGACACCTTGGCGGCGCTGTTCGAGGATTCGATCGAGCTCGAATTCACGGGCCGCACCGGCATCGACGGCACCGACTCGTTCCGTATCGGCTTCCAGATCGACTCGGTCGTCGTGACACCGACACCCGGTGCTGCCTCAGTCTTGCTGCTCGGCGGCATCATCGCCGGGCGTCGCCGTCGCTGATTCCCGCAGCTCCAGCACAATCCCAGCTCGGACCCCGTCCTCTGACTGCTCCTGCCGGAAGCCGACCCGCTCCTCGCGGATCAGCGTCAGGAGCGCAAGGAACAGGCCCACCATCTCGCCCCGTGTGCGGCCCTCGAGCACCGTGAACAGTGGTAGCTGGCCGCCCGCGGTGACCTCCTTGAGCCGCTGGACGATGTCCTCGGCGTGGATCTCGATCGGGGTGTCGTCGCTGACGACCTCGTGCTCGCCCAGCTTGTCGAAGTTCACGCTCGACGCGATCCGAGCGAACGCGCTCGCGAGATCCATCAGGTCGAGGTCCTCCAGCTCGACCTCGCCCTGCTGGGCTTCGAGCGCCTCCCGGAACTCGTCGCCCGTCACGCCGATCGGCTTGCCGGCGACCCGCTGGTTCCACGTCTCGCGGCGGCTCTCGAGCGCGTCGGCCGCGTCGCGGTACTTCTTGTACTCGAGCAGCTGCGCGACCAGCTCGCGGCGCGGGTCGGTCTCGTCGGCCTTGCCGAGATCGGGCCGCGACGACGCGTCCACCTCGCCGCGGGCGACCGCGGTCTCGTGGTCGATCATGCGGCTCTTGATTTCCATGAGCGTGGCTGCCATGACAAGGAACTCGCCCGCGAGATCGACGTCGATCGACTCAACCTCCCCGAGATACGTCAGGTACTGCTCGGCGATCGGCGCGATCGGGATGTCGTGGACATCCACCTCCGCGCGGCGGATCAGGAAGAGAAGCAGATCGAGCGGCCCCTCGAACGCCTCGAGCTTCACCCGGTAGTCGTCAAGCCCGATTTGATCCTGTTCGGCTTCGGCCACGGACCGATGGTACCCTCTCTCGATGACGGCCATGGATGTCTCCACCACGCTCGATTTCGCCCGCAAAGTGCTCCACGCCGAGGCCGACGCCCTCCGCGCCGCCGCCGATCTGCTCGACGAGCATTTCGAGCGGGCGGCCGAGTTATGCAGCGCGTGCGCCGACGCCCACGGGACGGTGCTCGTGTCGGGTCTCGGCAAGTCGGGGCTCGTCGGCGCGAAGATCGCCGCGACGCTCTCGAGCCTGGGCGTGCCCGCGCACCACGTCCACCCGACCGAGGCCGCCCACGGTGATCTGGGACGGTTCCGCAAGCAGGACGTCGCGATCTGCCTGAGCCACTCGGGCGAAACCGAGGAGGTCGTCCAGCTCGCGAGCATCCTGCGGCAGGACGGCCTCCCGATCATCTCGATCACCAAGTCGCGCGAGGGCTCGACGCTCGCGAAGCTCTCCGACTGCGTTCTCGCCGACGGCGTCAAGGAAGAAGCCTCGGCCGCCGCCGGCGTGTCCTCGCTGCTCGCGCCATCGAGCTCGACGACCTCCGCCATGGCGATCGGCGACGCGCTCGCCCTGGCGATCGCGCACAGCCGCGACTTCACCAACGACGACTTCGCACGGCGGCACCCGGGCGGCCAGCTCGGCGGGCTGCTCCGGCCCGTTGTCGAGCTGCTGCGATTCAAGGTCGGCAAGCAGATGCCGACGGTCACGCCCGATCAGACCGTTGCCCAGGCCTTCGCGACAACCGTGACTCCCGGACGCAAGCCCGGCGCACTGCTCGTCGTCGATGAGCACGGCGTGCTCGCGGGCTTGTTCACCGACGGCGATCTCCGCCGCCTCGTCGCGCGGAACCCGTCCGACATCGACCGCCCGATCGGCGAGGTCATGACGCCCTCGCCCCGGACGCTCCCGAGCACCGCGCTCGCGCGCGACGCCGTGCATCTTGTCCGCGAGATCCGGGCCGACGAGATCCCCGTCGTGGATGAACAAGGCAAGCCCGTCGGCATCCTCGACGTCCAAGACCTTGTGACCATGAAGCTGGTCGCCGAGTGAGCGATTCTTCCCCGCCCGACCGCGACTTCCCCTTCTGCGAGGCGCAGGGCGTCCGCCTGCTCGCGATGGACTGCGACGGTGTCCTCACCGACGGCTCCATCTGGCTCACCGATGACGGCCACGAATTGAAGCGATTCAGCGCCCGCGACGGCTACGGCGTCCGCCTCTGGACCGACGCGGGCTACCAAGCCGCGATCGTCACCGGGAGGGGCGGCGCGCACGTCAAACGCCGAGCCGAAGAGCTGGGTATCGAGCACGTCTTCGAGCGAGTCGGCGACAAAGCCGAGTTTGCATCACGGCTCGCGGCCGCCACGGGCGTTGGCGTCGAGGCGATCGCATACATCGGCGACGACTGGCCCGACATCCGCCTCATGAACAAGGTCGGTTTCCCCGCCGCGCCCGCCGACGCCGAGCCCCCCGTCATCGAGGCCGCCGCGTGGACCTCGACGCGCAAGGGCGGCCACGGCGCGGTCCGCGAGCTTGCCGAGCATCTGCTCCGCGAGAAGGGCGAGCTGCCGAGCCCGGGTGCGGCCCGCACCGCCGCGGGGCCGAACGCGGCTGCGGCCCGGGGCCAGCGGGTACGCTGACCGCATGGCACGGGAACGGATGCCCACCAACCGCAGACCCATGGACCGCACGCGCCGCAACGGGCTCATCGCGGCCGCGCTGCTGACCGTCGTTCTCGGCGCTGTCTTCGTCGGTGCTGCGCTGACCGGCAGCGGCACGCCCTCCGCCCGCGGCGTCACGCCCGACGAGGACGAGTTTGCCAACATCGAGGCGGTCCAGATCGGCCAGAACGAGGCCGGCGCGGGCGAGGAGATGCTCCTTCAACTCGCCGACGAGGACGACGCGACGCGGCTCGCGGGCGAGATCACCGCCGACGCCTTCCAGCCGATCGACGCCCAGACCCGCCGCGTCGAGAACCCCGCCGCGTGGCTCTTCCTCGAGGACGACCGCACGATCCGGATCACGTCCGAGACGGGCCGCCTCGTCGTCCCCAAGAACTCCAACCGCCCGCGCTCGGGCGTGCTCGAGGGCGACGTGCTGCTGCGGCTGTACGAGGTCGATCCGGCGCTCGCCGACGAACAGGGCCGACCCGATCTCGACCGTGTCGAGCCCGTGCTCGTCGCGACCTTCTCGGAGCCCGTCGCGTTCGACCTCGACCTCGCGCAGCTCTCGACGCCGGGCCGTGTCGTGGTCACGACGGCCGAGCTCGAATTCATCGCGTCGGATTTGTTCACGGTGCTGAACGAGACCGAGGAACGGATCGAGTTCCTGGAATTCCAGCGCGGCGAGAAGATCACGTTCTATGGCGGCTCGCCAAGCGACGAGCCCGCGCCCGCACCACGACAACAGCGCCAACCGAGAACGCCGCGCGAGCCCTCGACTCAAACCACCGCCCAAGCGGAAACGCAACCAGCACCCACCGCTGAACTCATCACAGAACCCAAGATCGACCTCTACGAGATCACCGCCCTAGGCGACATCACGCTGACCCAGGGCGAGCTCAACCTCGACGCCGACACGATGGACGCTTGGCTGCGGCTCGTGGACAACAGCCTTCCCCCAACAGGTGCAAGCGGCACAAACAAAGAAACTCAGCCACGCGCCGGACAGTCCGCACCGCGGTCGGCACCTCAGCGCACCGCCGCCGCGCAGCCCACCAACTCAGCGCGCGAGACCACCGCCGCGGCAGCAACGCCGGCTCAACCCACACCCGCGGACGACCCGATCGTCTTCACATGGACCGGCAAGCTCACGCTCGAGCCGCTGTCCGAGCCGAACGAGCAGCTCGAAGCCGACGACCTCGCCGTCCGCTTCACCGCCACCGAATCCGACGCCGTCACGATCGCCGATGCCGGCTCCGGAGCGACCGGCCGCGCGACGACGATCGACTACGCGATGACGCGCGAGCTGATCACGCTCGCCGACGACGCCGGCGCGGTCGAGCTGGCGTCGGCGGACGCGGGCCGGCTCGAGGGCGCGAACCGAATCGACATCGCGCTCAGGGACGGTCTTGTCAACGTCCGCAGCGGCGGCACGCTGATCGACGCCCGCAACGCCGACGACGATTCCCCGCGCGGCCTGCTCGCGTGGCAGGACCACGCCGACTTCACCTTCGCGACCGACGACGGCCGCATGACCGACGCGCTCAAGCGCGCCGTCCTCGTGGGCCACGTCTCGGGCCGCTCCGACGACGCGACGCTCACCGGCTCGCGCTTCGACGCCGACTTCATCACGAACGCCGACGGCAACCCCGAGATCACCCGCGTCGATGTCTGGGATGCCGTCGCGTCGCAGGCCGACGGCGGCTCGCTGACCGCCTCCGCGCTGCGGGTGTTGTTCGACCAGGACGCAAACCGCAACGATCCCGAGCCCGTCCGCCTGCTCGCGATGGGCGATGTTGACGCGAAGCAGGCCGACGGCGGCTACCTGCGTGCCCAGACGCTCGACGCCGACCTCTCGCGCGACGAGGACGACCAGCTGCAGCTCTCGACGGTTTTCACCGAGGGCCGCGTGCAGTTCGATGACGCCGCCGGCACGACCGGCACTGCACGCACCATGCTCGCCGACGTCACCGCCGAGACCGCCACGCTCACCGGGCCGGACGCCCGGGCCGCGCGCGAGGGATCGACGATCGCCTCGCGGCGCCTCGATGTTGACGGGCGAGCCGGCACGCTCGCCGCGCACGGCAACGGCAACTTCGCCCGCGGACTCGAAGCCACCGAGACCACGCCCGCGGGCCTCGTCACCGCGACGTGGACCGAGTCGATGACCTACGACGAGCCCACAGGCATCCTCACCGCCGACGGCAACGTCGTTGCTACCTCCGAGCGATTCGGCGCGGAACGCGACCGATTCAACGCCGACCGGCTCGTTGCCGTCATCAACCGCGGCGAATCCGACTCGCTCACGAGCGATCTTGGCAGCGGCACCGAGGACCTGCAATCCGCGCGGCTCTTCGGCACGACGGACGCGCTCGCCAACGTCGAGGCGCGTCGCTACTTCGAACGCACCGAGGACGACCCGCCCGCATTCGCGCCGCGGCTTGCAGAGCTCGTGTTCCTCGAATCGACCGAGATCGACTACCAGGCAGACGGTCAGCGGATCACCACGCCCGCGCCGGGACGCCTGCTCGTCGTCGATCGCCGCAGCGCCGAGGAGGACGCCGCCGCGGGCAAGGCCCCGGCCGAGCTGAACCCGGGGCAGACGCTGTTCACCTGGCAGGGCGACATGTCGCTCGCGTACGACGCGGGCGAGGCGCACTTCGAGGACGACGTCGTCGTCACCCACCTCGACCTGCGGACCAACCGCCCCGCGATCGCCGAAGCGGAGACGATCGACGCGACGTTCGATCCCGCGCCAGATGAAGAAGAGACCGAAGCCGAAACCGAGGCCAACACCGACATCAACAGCGGCGGCACGCTGAAGACCCTGCTCGCGACCGGCGGCGTCGTCTTCCGCTCCGATACCCGCGAGATCCTCGCCGACCGCGTCCGCTACAACGCCGACGCCGGCACCGCCCTCGCCACGGCTGAGGCGGGCCGCATCGTGACCTACTTCGACGCGAGCACCGGCACCGTAACGCGGGCGCTCGAGCTGCGGTGGGACCTGCTGACCGACCGCATCGACATCATCAAGCCGGCCCCGACGGTGGCGCCGCAGCCGTCGAGGGAGCGATGAAGCACAATTCCGGTCGTGAAGAAGACCGCGAACCAAAGTCAGTCGGCTGGCTGATTCATGCGATGGGGTATCTCTTCGTCGGTGCTTTATGCGCATTCGCTGGGTGGTACACGCACATGCTCGCGAATCCGCTGCCGGCGGAGCTTCGCGTGATCAGTTCAGGCGACGAGTTCGCCGAGTTCGTGTTCTTCGACGAGTTCACGCTCGTTGTGACGGACTTTGAGAACGATGAACCGAGTCTTTCCGTCGAATCCAAGTCCTGGCCAGCACGCTTCGACTTCGACCTGTCGATTGGAACCAAGTCGACACGTGGGGTGAGCATCACACAAGGACGAGGAATCACCGCAAGCGGCCCTGCTCACACGATCTTGTACGACGATGATGCCGACGGTGAGATCGATCGGATTTCGCAAACCCGGAAGAATGGCGACGGGGGATATGAGCACGAATGGCTGCGCGGTCAGCCGAGTAGGCCGTAAGCGGCTTACGAACTCGTCCGATCCACAACCCGGTACCCATCACGCTCACCGCGGCCGCGCAAGGGGTAATCCTTCCGCAGCGGGTGGGCGGGGAACGCCTCCCACGTCAGGATGCGGCGGAGGTCCGGGTGGTTGCGGAAGCGGATGCCGAACATGTCGAACACCTCGCGCTCCGTCCACTCCGCGCCGGGCCACAGGTCCGTGACCGAATCGAGGTACAGCGCCGGGTCCTCCTCGATGCCCTCGGTCGACATGGACGGGTCGAGGTAGGTCTTCACGAAGAACCGGCGCTCGTGCTCGAACGAGATCAGGTTGTACACCACCGCGAACCGCCCGGGCGTCTCGGCCGGGTAGTTGAGGTAGTCCAGACCGACCACGTCCGAGCAGAACGCGTAGTCGCACGCCGCGTCGCTCTTGAGGAACGCCATCACCTCGTGGGCGTCCTTGGGCTCGACGACGAGCGTCGCCTGCCCCCGGAACTCGCTGCCGCGCAGCTTGAGCTTCGGGAACGCCTCCTTCACGCGCTTGAAGGTCGGGTGATCGAGCGTGGACTTCGGTGCGGGCGTGGTCTCGGACATGCCGCCAGTCTATGCCCGCGCGGACGCGATTCCGACCGGCAGGGCACGCCCCGCTACTTCGCGAACAGGTCCTCGACGTCCCGTGCATCGGCCGTCCGCACCAGCGGCACGCCCCCGGGCCACCCGCCCGCCAGGTGCACACCCTCGACGAACGTGTCGTGCCCGATCGCCCCGCGCCCGAACGCCACGGGCTTGGTCGCGGGCTCGGGCTCGTCGGACCGCTCGACCAGCGCGATATCGCTCACCAGGATCCCCGCCAGCAGTTCTGGCATGTCCGCGACCGCTTCGATCGCCCGCGCGACGTGATCCGCGGCCGCGCCCAGCATCGAGGGGGTCATCAGCGCCGCGGGCTCCATGAGCATCCGGAAGGGCGTCGCCTCGCCGCCCGCCGCTTTCCATTCCTTCATGAGCGTGCGGCAACGCTGGGCGTCGCTCAGGACGTGCCGCGCGTGCGGCCGGAACCAGATCGACCCGGCCTCCCCCCCCGACATCCGGGCGCAGCTCTCGACCAATTCCGCCCACGCATCGGGCGACCACGTCTTGGGGCTCAGCGGGAAGACGCCGCTAGGCTCGCGCTCACCGACCCAGCCGCTCCACAGCACGATCGCCTCGCGCATCTCGCTCTGCAGATCCTCGACCGACTTCTCCTCGAGCAGGTTCCACTCTGTCACGAGCGCGCGGGCACGCTCGCCCTGGATCGCGATGCGGGCGCGCACCATGCCGCTGACCATCTCGGTGTCGGACAGTTCCAGGATCTCCGGTCGCTGCGTCATGTGGTCGTGCACCCTTTCAGAACCCGATTTTGGTCGCGCGCTGGAGGCCGCGCGCGCGCGGGTCCGATACTTCAAAGCCCAACGACGGAGGTCCAGCGATGACCGCAACAGAAGCGACGCTCTTCAGCAATTCTCCGCGCGCCCGCACCCCGAAGGACGCGCCGAAACCCCAGAACCTTCGTCGCGATCAGGTTCTGGAGCGCATCGTCTCGCTCAGACCGGGGATCAACCTCGATTTCCTGACTGCCTTTACAGATGAGTCGCTCGCCCTTTATTTGACACGTCTCGAGAATCTGGGTCGCCCCCGTGGTCGGGAGGCGCGCTGGACGCGCCCCGCCGATGCGCCGGCGATCCTGACACGCCCGGCTTCGAGCAGCTGACACCCCCAGGTATTCCCCCTCGCGCACCGCGTGCGTGATGCGCACGGCGTGCCGTTCCGGATGGTTGTGGTGGGCCATCCGGAACGGTCGCCGCGCATGCCGTGCGTACACCCGCTGAGGGGAGGAATCCCACTCTGTGTGGCACGCGCTTCGCGGAATCCGGCTCACCACGGCGACCGCGCTGATTCAGGCGAATCCGGCGGCCGATGTCCGTGGTGGAATCGCGGGTGCTGCGCGCACGGATCGTGCATCGCCCACAACGCCGGTGTCCATGGACGGACGGCGGCACGACCGTGAGTGCGCAAATCGGAGGTGCTCCTGATGCGTCGGGATCGCAAGCAAGCTGTAACGACTCGATCGATCATCGCCGCCGCCGGTCTCGCGGCTGTGGCCCTGCAGGGCTGCTCGAGCTCGGGCTCGGGGCGTTCGATCGCCGCCAACTCGCAGCCCGCCCCGGAGCCCGTCGCGACACCGTCGCGGAGCGCCGGCGCGGCCGTAGCAGAGCGAGTGCCGCCGGCACCCGCCACCAATCAGAACTACTCGACCCAGTTCGTCCGGGGCGAGAACGCGGGCAGCACGCAGGAGAACACCTCCGCGTTCGCACGCACGGGCCTGAACCGGCAGCCCGCCTTCGCGGGCCCCGAGGGCTCGG
>JBCDKU010000094.1:0-9697 GCA_038746265.1 Planctomycetota bacterium | reverse complement strand
CCGAACTGATGGAGAAGCCCTACCCGGCGCGGGCCGCCTTCGCCGTCGCGGCCCTGCCCCGCGGAGCGAGGGTCGAGATCCAGGTGATCGCGGCACGGGGGAACTGAACACGTCGCGTGCCACTGGCGGATTGCCCGCCAGTGGCTGTCAGCACCCGAAAGTCACACTGGCGGGCAAGCCGCCAGTGGCACCCGTGATCCAAGCAGAAGCGTTTCGCGCAACAACTTCGTGGAGACACTTGCCGATGAACCAAGAGTATTTCGTCAGAAGCGTCATCATCGATGAGCTTTACGAGCAGGGAATCAGCGGCATCTTGAAGCAACTCGCGAAGCCGAGTGGTCGATTCCCGATGAAAGGATGAAGGAAATCTCGACGTGGTACAACTCACTCGATCAGGCCAATAAGCGGTACGTTGAATGGATTGCGAGGGAATCAATGCACGCAGCGATCTTTGGCATTTTTGCGATGCTCGATGGTGCACGCGTGGTCTTCGACGAGAATGAGAGAAAAGGCAAACTCGATCTGTACTACGTTCCTGATGAAGGTGAACAGACGCTACTGAGTCCCGACCTCGATTACGGTGATTCGCTGCTCGATTACCTTGGTGGATGGTCCGACTTTCTTGACGATTGGATGAAAACTGGCTGAGGTGTTCATGCGACTATCTCCTGGCCGTCTCACCGCCCCCCGCTAATCTCCCCCAATGACCACCACCCTCGCCGCCACCTTCCCAGCACCCAACACCCCCGTCGAGATCCGCGAGGTCCCGCTCCCCGAGCTCGACAACAACGCCGCCCTCATGAAGGTTGAGCTGAGCGAGGTCTGCGGCACCGACGTGCACCTGCAAGCCGGCCGCCTCGCCGAGACGCCCTACCCGCTCATCCCGGGCCACGTCTCGATCGGCACACTCGACCGCATCCGCGGCACCGTCACCGATATCCACGGCGACCCGCTCTCAGAGGGTGACCGCGTGACCTTCCTCGACGTGCACGAGACCTGCCACGCCTGCTGGCACTGCCTCGTCGCCAAGGCCTCGACGCGCTGCCCGCACCGCAAGGTCTACGGCATCACCTACGGGCTCGAGAACGAGTACACCGGCGGCCTCACCGGAGGATGGGCCCGGCACCTGCATCTCATGCCGGGCGTCCGCGTGATCCGGGCAGACACGCTCTCGGCCGAGGCATTCATGGCCGGCGGCTGCTCGCTGCCAACGTCGCTGCACGCGATGGACCGGGCCGAGATCGCGCTGGGCGACACCGTGCTCGTGCTCGGCTCGGGGCCCGTTGGCCTCTCGTGCGTGATCTTCGCGAAGATGGCGGGCGCTCTGAAAGTCCTGTGTATCGGCGCGCCCGATGGGCGTCTCGAAACCGCCAAGGCAGTCGGCGCGGACGAGGTCTTCTCCATCGACGGCACCACCGACGACGAGCGGCGCGACTGGGTCATGCAGCAGACCGGCGGCCGCGGCGCGGACGTCACGATTGAGGCCGCCGGCGCACCGCAGGCCGCGACGCAGTCACTCCGCTGGACGCGCGACGCCGGCCGGGTCGTGATCGTGGGCCAGTACACCGACCACGGCGACGTCCCCCTCAACCCTCACCTCGACCTCAACAAGAAGCACCTCGATGTCCGAGGCTGCTGGGGCTCGGACTTCAGCCACTTCTACCGCGGCGTGCAGATCCTGAGCGCCCCCAACCGATCCGCCCCGTGGCAACGCGTCGGCCTCGAACGCTTCGGCCTCGAGGGCGCCCAGACCGCCCTCGACCGCGTGAAGGATGCGGTGATCACCAAGGCGCTGATCGACCCGTGGGCGGAGTAGCTCCGATCTCCCAAGCCGTCCCCAGCGACCGGCGCGGCACACTTCGACCATCGGCAAGCTCGAGCCGAAAGGGCGTCTCCCCGATCACCTCGACGATCCCACGCCGCGGCGCCCGCCCCGGCTTCGGTGCCGGAATCATCGAGAGCGTTCGGCCGATAAGCGACGGCCGCGAATGCGGTGCGACCACGAGCGACCGGTCTCGCTCGATCGAGAGACCGACGATCCGTTGGAAATCTGCGTACGCACAAGCGCCGGTGACCGGGCGGAGCAGCGTCACCGAACCCTCGAACGACCACCGGCAACGACGCACGCGACCCCAATGGTCGGCGTGCCGCGCAACGCCCCATCCGAGGTCCCAGTAGACGGATCCAGAGCGGCTGATGAAGTCCGGATCGCCGCGCGGCGTCTCGATCCAGCTGTACTCCGCCCAGGTCGCATCGTGAAAGTTCTCAAAGTCGAACCAGTTCTGTCCGGCGGCCCTGGATTCAGCGGTCACGTGCATCGGCACCTGATTCGCCGGAGAATCCACCGCGGATGAACGACCTGATCACGCCCTCGCTCCCGATCCTCTTAATCTGGTCTGCGGTATGGTGCGCAGCCTCGCTTGTTGGCCTCTGGCGCACAGAAGGGCGTGGCCGCTGGCCCGGCTTCTGGTTCATGTCGGGCCTGTGGAGCTGCGTCAACGCCGCGATCGTCGCGTGGTCGATGCTCGCGCCGCCCGAATCCGCAGAGGAGTTCCGGCGCCTGCTGATGATCAACGCCGGCCTCGACCTCGGATATCTCGCAACAGGCGTCGTGCTAATCACTCGGAAGAAGCCGATCTTGAAAGGCTTCGGCGCCGCCATCCTAGTGCAGGGCTCTGCATTGCTCGTGTTCGACCTGATCTGGTTCGGAACGATCGAGGGCTAACCGCGGGGAGAGAATCGTGCCCCGTCCCAGATCTGTTCCTCGACCTCAATCTCTCCACCCTCGATCGTGTACAGCGCAAACGCGTTCGGCTGATCGCGCCGCCGCGACGACGTCGCCGTCGCGACCTGCAGCACACGGAGCTCGTATGTCCCCGATTCGACCGGCAGCTCGCGCGTCGCCGAGAATTGCCGGTGCAGGTGCCCCGCGAACGCCGCCTGCACGCCGTGTTTCGCGAGCACCGCGAGCATCGCATCAGCGTTCCCGATCGTCCGGAACCGCGGCAGGTCCTCCGGCAAGACGAACGGATGATGCACGACAAGACCCTTGAACGCCGCGTCGGTCGCTGAATCAAAGAACCGATCAACCTCGTCGATCTGCTTCGACGACAGGTGCCCGTGCGACCAATCGAAGGACAGATCCCAGGGTCGCGCCGAGTTCACCGAGATCAGTGCTACGCCTTCCACCGTCACGCTCGACACCGTTACCAGCTCGACGTACCGCCGGTACCGCTCAAGCGGCCGAAAGAACCGCGCGAACAGGTTGTACACCGGCAGGTCGTGATTCCCGGGCGTCGCGATGACAGGCGGCTCGAGCCGCTCGAGAAACGCCCGCGCCCGCTCGTACTCGCCGTGCCGGCCCGCCATCGTGAAATCGCCCGACGCGATGATCAGATCGGGCGAGAGTTCCTCAAGACGCGCGGCAAGCCCCTCCACCACCTCCGGCTGCTCCGTGCCGAAATGGATATCCGAGAAGTGCGCGATCCTCACGGCCGGCCACCGCGCGCGATCTCCGCCGGCACCAGCACCCGCAGCCCGCGCGGATGGATCCGGTACTCAAGAGGCGGTATGAGCTCCCACACCTCGCCGTCATTCGACACCAGCACCGAATCACGCTCAAACTCGACGTCCAACCACTCGCAGTCCCCCGTCAGCGTCGCGGGATCCTCAGAAAGCTTGCCGGTGCCGATCGTCGTGAACAGCAGCAGCGTCGCCAGCGGCCCGCGGTTCGTCGAGGCATAGACCCCGAGCCGGCCCGCATCGAGCGTCGCCCGCGCGTGCGAGACCAGCCCGCGCTCCGCGAGCCGGTTGTTGGTCACGACAAAGTTCCGCGTCGAGATCGTGTCCGTGCCGGCGTCCGAGGTCAGCCGCAGCTCAAGCTCCTCCGCTTCGAGCCCAACACCCACGAAGTCCGCGAGCTTCGTGAGCTTGTCGCGCAACGAATCTGCGTCGCGGATCGATTCTCGTTCCACCGCCATCCACGGCACCACGCCCACGAGCGATGAGTGCAGGAATACCCGGCCGTTGACCGTCGCGTAATCAACGCGAGCCTCGACGAGCGTGCCGAGCGACTCCAGCGCCGCGTTGGCGTCGGTCCCGATCCCGAAATCACCGGTGAGCAGGTTCATCGTCCCCCGCGGGATCGCCGCGAGGACTGCACCGGTCTCGATCGCGATCGAAGCCGCCGCGTTGATCGTCCCGTCTCCGCCGAGACCGACGACGACGCTCGCGCTCGACTCGCGACAGCACGCTATCTGCCGCGGCATGTCGGCCCCGTCCTCAGGGCGGCACACGACCTCCCACTGCCCTTCCACCGCCGCGATCGAGGCCTCGACAAGGCCCGGCTCGTCGCGCAGCACGCTCGGGCTCACCAGGATCGCCGCTCGATCTGCCACACGACTCCCGTCCACGGCGCACGGTGCAGCGCCGACCGTTTCAGCAACACCCCGAGAAGGATTCGAACCCTCGACCTGCGGATTAGAAGTCCGCTGCTCTATCCAGCTGAGCTATCGGGGCAGCTCCGGCAAAGCTTAGCAGCCCATCCGCGTACGCCACCCGACCGGATCGCTTACGATCACGCCATGACCAGCACCCGCACCCTTGCGGCGCTCCTGACCGCCGCCGTTTCGTCCGCGATCACGACCGCCCAGCCGGTTGCTCTCCGCGTCGCGACGTTCAACATCGAGGACCTCCGCACCGCCGAGCTCTCGGGCGACACGACCGACCGCGTCAACCGCGCCGTCGAGATCGTCCAGCGGATCCGGCCCAACGTCCTCCTCGTCAACGAGATCACCTACGACATGCGGGGCGACCCGGGTCACCGTGCCAACCTCGAGCCCGGGCTCAACGGGGGTCGCCTCGCCGACCTGCTCGCCGAGCCCGCCTTCGAGGGCATCGATCCGCTCGAGTACCGGGCCGTCATGCTCCCGGTCAACACGGGTGTTGCCAGCGGCTTCGACCTCGACCGCAACGGCATCACCGAACGCACCGTGCCCCCGCAGCTCTCGATCGGCGCCGACGGCACCCCCCCGCCCCAGACCACGTCGGGCCGTGTCTACGGCAACGACGCCTGGGGCTTCGGCACCTACCCGGGCCAGCATGGCATGGCGCTGCTCGTGGACGCCCGCCTGCAGGTCCTCGAGGACCAGATCCGCACCTTCCAGCTCTTTCCGTGGAAGGCGATGCCCGGCAACCTCATGCCGACCGTCCCCGACCGCTCCAAGGTCAACCCCGACCCGTGGTACGAGGGGGAGGCGGGCGATCTCTTCCGGCTCAGTTCCAAGAGCCACTGGGACGTCCCGATCCGCATGCCCAACGGCGAGATCGTCCACTTCCTCTGCAGCCACCCGACGCCCCCCGCGTTCGACGGCAACGAGCAACGCAACGTCCGCCGCAACCACGACGAGATCCGCTTCTGGGCCGACTACCTCGAGAACGCCGCCTACATCATCGACGACGACGGCAACCGCGGCGGCCTGGGCCCCGACGACCAGTTCGTGATCATGGGCGATCTCAACGCCGACCCCGACGAGGGAAGCTCAATCCCAGACACCATGGCGCTGCTCTTCGAATCACCCCGCGTGCTGCAGTACGAAGCGCCGACGTCACCGATCGATATCCGAGATCTTGCACCCGACGCAACGGCGCAGTTCGGCCTCCGCGTGGACTACGTTCTCCCGTCGGCAGGCTTGCACGTCCTCCGCGCGGGCGTCTGGCGTCACGGCGCAAACGAGGCCGACTTCCCGAGCGACCACTTCCCGGTCTGGGCCGATATCGCGGTGCCGGCGACCGGGACCGGCGCGGGTGCTGGCGCGGGAGCCGGCGGCTGAGCCGCGAGCGGATCGATATCGCCATCGTCGGCGCCGGCGCAGCCGGGCTGATGTCCGCCATCTTCGCCGGACGCGAAGCGCAGGAAGCCGGCAGGCCGCTCACGATCGTCGCCTTCGACGGCGGCAAACGCATCGGCGTCAAAATCCTCGTCGCGGGTGGCGGCCGCTGCAACGTCACCCACCACGAGGTCACGCACGACCAGTACGCGGGCGGCAAGCCCAACGCGATCAAGAGCGTCCTCCGCCGCTTCGACGTCCAAGAGACCGTCGCGTTCTTCAAAGACCTCGGCGTCCACCTCAAACGCGAAGACACCGGCAAGCTCTTCCCCACCACCGATAACGCCCACACGGTCCTCGATGCGCTCCTCCGCGCCGCCGACGATGCCGGCGCCGAGATCCGCCACCCCGCGCGGATCGAGTCCATCGAGAAGACACCCGACGGCTTCACCCTCGGCGGTGACTTGGGTGAGATCGACGCACGCCGCGTCATCATGGCCTGCGGCGGCAAGGCCCTCCCCCGCTCCGGCTCCGACGGCGGCGGCTACAAGCTTGCCCAGACGCTCGGCCACACCATCACCGACCGCGTCTTCCCCGCGCTCGTCCCCCTGATCCTCGAGAAATCCTGCGTCCTCCGCGAGATCTCGGGTGTCGCCGTCCCGGCGCTGCTCGAACTCCGCGGCGGCACCGGCAAACGCCTCAAGACCTTCACCAACTCCACGCTCTGCACCCACTTCGGCCTTTCGGGCCCCGCCCCGATGGACATCAGCCGCTATTACACCGCCGCCCACCTCGATGACCGCGGCGCGCATCTCGTCGCCTGCTGGCTCCCGGAAGCCGACCGCGACGCGCTCGACCATGATCTCCAGCAACTCGGCAAGCGCTCCGTCGCGAAGTGGCTCCGCGACAAGCTCCCCGAGAGCCTGGCCCACGCCCTGCTCGAGCACGCCCGCGTCCCGCGCGACACGACCGGCTCGGACCTCACCAGGGACGCCCGCCGCGCCCTGCTTGCCGCGATCTTCGAGATGCCCCTGCCCATCACGGGCGACCGGGGCTTCACCCACGCCGAGACCACCGCGGGCGGTGTCCCGCTCGACGAGGTCACCGTCAAGACCATGTCCAGCCGCGTCTGCGAGGGCCTGCACCTCTGCGGCGAGATCTGCGACGTGGACGGCCGCATCGGCGGCTTCAACTTCCAGTGGGCCTGGTCCAGCGGCTGGATCGCCGGCCGAGCCGCCGCCGCCGCCCTCGCGTCCGATCACGCGCGGGCCGCCCCACGGGAGTAAATCCGGCACAACCGGGCTATCATGCCCCGATTCGCGTCCGCCCGAAACGAATCCAGCCACACCGGAATCAGCGAACACCGACCAGGACCCGGAAGGCCGCCCACAACCGCTGACCATGAGCCGCGCCACACCCGCCATCCTGTCCGCCGACTCGCTCCCCGCCGAGCGTCTGCGCACACGGCAGAACGCGTGGAAAGCACGACTCGAACTCGCCAAGCCCGGCATCACGCGGATGGTCACCATCACCGCGATCGGCGGCTTCGCCCTCCGCGCCGCGACCGACGCCACCGCGCCCGCCACCGCCTACATCCTCCCGCTCATCGGCTGCGCTCTCGGCGTCGCCCTCGCCTCCGCGGGAGGCAACGCGTTGAACATGTGGCTCGAAGCCGCCCTCGACAAGAAGATGGCCCGCACCGCCGACCGCCCGATCCCCTCGGGCAGGCTCTCGGCAAACGCCGCCTTCTGGTTCGGCGCATGGACCACCCTCATCGGCTCCGCGATCGTCGCCCTGACCGGCAACGCCACGGCCGGCGCCCTCACCCTCATCAGCGCCGCGCTCTACGTCCTCATCTATACCCCGCTCAAGACCAAGACCCCATGGTCCACGCTCGTCGGCGCCGTCCCGGGTGCTCTCCCGCCGCTCATCGGCGCCGCCGCCGCGAGCGACAGCTTCGCCGGCTACTCCGTCCTGATCGATCCGATCGGCGTCGCGCTCTTCGGCCTGATGATGGTCTGGCAGCTCCCGCACTTCATGGCCATCGCCATGATGTACCGCGATGACTACGCCGCCGCCGGTATGAAGATGCTGCCCGTCCTCGAAAGCGAAGCCGCACCGCGCACCCGCTTTGTCACGCGCGTCACCGCGATCATGCTCATCCCCGCATCCGCGTGGCCCGCCTTCGCCACCGACCTGCTCGGATGGCCCTACGCCGCGATCGCGATCGTCAGCTCGATCGCGTTCGCCGTCCTCGCGTTCCGCTCGACCGAGCCCCGCCGCGTGTTCCTCGCGTCGATCGCCCACCTGCCGATCCTGATGCTCGCGATGGTCGCCGAGTCGGCCCTCCGCTTCCTCCTCTAAGCCCGGCCTCTGCCGCGGCCGAGACCGCATGCCGGACACCACGCACCCGATCTTCGAGCTCGACCGCGCAGCCAAGCTGCACGAGGCCGATCCCCCGCGCGGCCTCCACGGCACCACCCTCCGCGCCGACAACTCACAAACAATCGCCCTCATCGGCCCCAACGGCGCAGGCAAATCCACCCTCCTCCACCTGCTGTCGGGCACGCACGCCCCCACCGCCGGAAGTGTCCGCGTCCTCGGTCAGCCGGCGGGCCGTTCGGCAACAGCGCGGTCAAGCGTGGGCATGGTCTTCCAGACCCACGCCCTCGACACCATGCTCACCGTCCGCGAGAACCTGCGGCTGTTCGCCGCGCTGCACGGTCTCGCGAACGCGAACACGCGCGTCGATGAACTCATCGAGCAGCTCGACCTCGGCGAACACGCCGGCCGCCGCGTCGGCAAGCTCTCGGGTGGACTCACCCGCCGAGCCGACCTCGCCCGCGCGATGCTGCATCAACCACGGCTGCTCCTCCTCGACGAACCAACGACCGGCCTCGACCCCGCCGCCCGCCACGGCTTCGTCGAGCTCCTGCTCGAGCTCCCGAAAGCAGAAAACGGCCCCGCGGTCCTCTGGTCCACCCACCTTCTCGACGAAGCCCAGCGCGCCGACCGCGTGCTCATCCTGAATGACGGCCGCATCCTCCGCGACGCTCCGCCAAGCGACCTCACCGCCGCGCTCGGCACGCGCGTCCTCCGCACGAACGCCGACAACGTCTCGCAGAACACCGGCTTGACACACACATCGCTCGGCAACGAGTCTCTCCTTGCAGCAAGCAACGCCGACGCGCTCGCACCCATCGCCGACGACCTCAACACCCGCGGCGTCGCCTACGCGCTCGCCCCGCCGTCCCTCCGCGACGCCTATGACGTCGCCCTCGCGGAGGACACCGCATGAGCGCGATCGCCGCACTCGTCCAGCGCGACCTCATCCGCCTCGTGCGCCGCCCGAGCCAGCTCGTCGCGACCGCAGGCGTGCCGCTGCTGTTCGCGTTCGTCCTGGGCTCGGGCTTCGACCGCGCCGAGATCACCGGCGCGGGCGCGGGATACGCCGCCTACCTCGTCCCGGGCACCGCGCTGCTCGCCGTCGTCTTCGCCGCGACCTTCGCCGGCATGGCCCTCATCGAGGACCGAAACGAGGGCGCGCTCCGGGCCATCATGCTCAGCCCCGCATCGCCCGCATCCATCGCGGCCGCCCGCCTGCTCTCCGCGCTGATTCTGAGCCTTCTCCCCGCGACGCTCATCCTGATCACCGGCGCCCTGTTCGGCCGCATCGACTTCACACCGGGCGTGCTCGCCACCGTCGCGGCCCTCGCGCTCGGCTCGGTCGCCATCGGCGGCATCAGCCTCGCGCTCGCCTGGGCGATCGACTCCCAGCGCGGCTTCCACGGCGTGCTCAACCTCGGGCTCATGCCCGGCTGGCTCCTGAGCGGCGCCGTCTTCCCGATCGACGCCGCCTCGGGCTGGGT
>JBCDKU010000093.1:0-9928 GCA_038746265.1 Planctomycetota bacterium | reverse complement strand
TTAAAGCGGTACGCGAGCTGGGTTCAGACCGGCGTGAGCCAGGTCGGTCCCTATCTGCCGTGGGCGTTCCAAACTTGACAGGAGTCAACCTTAGTACGAGAGGACTGGGTTGGACCAACCCCTGGTGATCCTGTTGCACCGCTCGGTGCACCGCAGGGTAGCTACGTTGGGCAGGGATAACCGCTGAAGGCATCTAAGCGGGAAGCCCCCCTGGAGATAAGGTTTGGTTGCATTGCGAGAGACCCCGGGTAGACCACCCGGTTGATAGGCCGCAGGTGTAAGGGTTGAGAGGCCCTCAGCGGAGCGGTACTAACGGTCGAAGGCATGACCACCCCTGCCAGCCGTCGTGATCGAATCAAATCGTTCCGGATTTGGTGCGACACCCGACAACGCTGCGAGGCTCTGGTCGATTGAGAGCCGTGCCCGAGAGGCGCGGCGATGGTGAGAGCCGCAAGGTTTACCAGATTTGCTACGTCGTTCTTCGGTCTTTGGAGATCCAAACGACCGTGCTGGCCGCGAGAGCGGTTACGCCCGGTTTGTCGGTGACCATAGGCTTGGGGTCACACCTGTTCCCATTCCGAACACAGCAGTTAAGCCCAAGCCGCCGATGATACTGCCCTGCGGGAAAGTAGGTCATCGCCGACGTTTGACCCCGGTGAGGTAAACCTCTCCGGGGTCTTTTCTTTTTTGAACCACGCAGCCTCCAGTCTCCCCCCCGCTGCCGTCTTCATTCCCCCTGTCGGCGACGCACGGGTCTGCTACCTTCACACTCCGGCATGCGTTCCTGCCGATGAGGAGCCCATGAACATGTCAGACGACCAGGTCAGAATCTACGACGGCGATGCCGGTGCCCTCCTCGAGGCCGACACGGAGCAGAGCCAGGTCAGCCTCCTGCCTTCGGGCCGCCGCGAGCCCGACCCGAGCGGGAACATCCGGATCCTGTGGGGCCAGAGCATGCTCGCCGACGTCGTGGGCGGCCGCTACCGCGCGGTGATCTGCGGCGTGAACGAGGAAGACAACGAGAGCGGCATCATCGCCCAGCTCGTCGAGCGCGTGCCCTCGAGCCAGTGGACGGCCGCCGGTGTGACGAGCTACGCGAAGATGTTTCAGCAGTCGGTCGGCGTGCACGCGGCCCACGACAAGCAGCCGTACGTGCTGAAGTACGACCTCGATCGGCTGATGATCTTCGCGCTGCTGCGGCCGAGCGGGCAGTCGTTCTTCACGCTCGACGACCTCGCGGCCGGCTTCGGCACGATCTCGAAGATGCTCGCGGGCCGCGCGGAGCGGCTGCCGGTGTGTTCGGTGAGCTTTCTTGGGGCCCGCTCGAACCGCCTCGTGCAGTCGCCGGGCAACGACGACGAGCCGAGCTTCGAGTCGGTGCTTCGTGGGATGCACGAGTCGGGCTTCCGGGGCGATGTATACCCGAGCCCGTCGATGTGGGAGAAGGGGCACGTCGGCGTGTTCGCGTCGTACCCGTTCCCCGCAGGGCTCGATCGGATGCGCGAGGGCAGCAGCTGAATCGCTGTTGAGCTACGACCGCGCGACAGGAATCCGACGCCCGGGTCCGAACGCGGTCTGGGTGACCTTGAGTCCGATGGCGGCTTGCCGGCGCTTGTACTCGTTGATGTCGATCAAGCGGCAGATCCGCCGGACGAGGGCCGCGTCGAATCCGGTTTCGGACGTGATCCGGTCGGGCGACTGACGGCTATCGACATGGCGATCGACGATCTCGTCGAGGACGTCGTAGTCGGGGAGCGAGTCGACGTCGAGCTGGCCCGGGCGGAGCTCGGCGCTCGGCGGCTTCGTGATGGTGCGCTCGGGGATCGGTGAACGCTCGAAGCCGGCAGCCGATGCGTTCGCGTTGGTCCAGCGCGCGACGTCGTACACGAGGGTCTTCGGCACGTCGCACAGGACGGCGAGCGCGCCGTTCATGTCGCCGTAGAGCGTGCAGTAGCCGACGGCGTACTCGGACTTGTTGCCCGTCGTGAGCACGAGCGCGCCGAGGCGGTTGCTCAGCGTCATCAGCAGCGTGCCGCGGAGGCGGCTCTGGAGGTTCTCGTCGGCGAGGTCGGGCGACTGCTCGCCGAGGCCCGGCTGGTGCAGCTCGGCGAGCGCCGACGCTGTCATGCCGCGCAGACCCTCGACACCGGTTTCGATCGGGACTTCCAGCAGCTCAATCCCGAGCCGTGTCGCGAGCTCGCGGGCGTCCTCGAGCGAGTGCTCGCTCGAGAACTTCGTCGGCATCGCGACGCCTATGACGTTGGCCTTGCCGAGAGCCGCGGTCGCGATGGTCGCGGTCAGAGCGGAATCGATGCCGCCCGAGATGCCGATCAGAGCGCGGCGGAAGCCGGTCTTGCGGAAGTAATCGCGGACGCCCAGCACGAGCGCTTGGAAGACGAGATCCTCGCGCTCGCGCATCGAAGCAGGATCATCGACCGCGTTTGCGGACGCCGCGTCTTCGAGATCGACGACGATCGATTCCCCCGAGAAGGGCTCGGTCGCGGCGACGAGCGTGTCGTCGGGCCGGTAGAGACGGCAGACGCCGTCGAAGATCACGTCGTCGTTGGCGCCGAGCTGGTTGACCGCAGCAATGAACGCGCCGTGCGTCGCGGCCATCCGCGCGAGGACGTCGCGCTGCCGAGGCTGCTTGCCGGCGACGAACGGGCTCGCGGACGGGTTGACGATGAGCTTCGCACCGTTTGACGCAAGCTCGGCGATCGGGTCCGGGCGGCCCTCGTAGCGGTTCTCGACGCCGGCGTCCTCGCCGTGCCAGGCGTCCTCGCAGACGGACAAGCCGATCGCATACTCGAATCCCTCGGCCACAACGGGGGCGTTGCCCGCGACGAAGTAGCGGTCCTCATCGAAGACGTCGTAGGTCGGGAGGAGGCGCTTGGCATAGCTCGCGACGAGCTTGCCGTCTTGGTAGAGGCGGAGGGCGTTGTGGAGGCGGCGGTCCTCGGCGCTGACGCGCTGCGGCAGACCGACCGCGACGGCGACGCCCTTGGGTGCGCTCGCCGCGATCATCTGGGCGCAGGCGTCGCAGCCCTCGATGAAATCGTCACGAAAGAGCAAGTCACGGGGCGGGTAGCCGGCGGTCACGAGCTCGGGGAGGACGACGACGTCCGCGCCCTGCTCGGCGCAGCGACGGATAGCCTCGAGGCAGCGCTGGGCGTTGCCTTCGAAGTCGCCGACGGTTGGGTTGATGGGGGCAAGTCCGACCTTCACGGGCAAGGTTATCACCGCGGCGAGCGCGGCAGGGCGTAGAGCACGCGGTCGGCTTCGGGCCAGTCCCGGACCGGGCGTCCCAGCGTGCCGAGCCAGGGCTCGATGGTGCCGAGCGTGAGCCGTTCGTCCCAGAAGCCCGAGTCGGTGAGCCGTGCGATCTCGGCTCGGTTCACGAGCACGTGGGTCGCACCGAGTTCGCGGAGCAGCGCCGACCACCGCTCAACGGGCTCGCCGATCACCACCGCGAGCGGCTGACGATCCCATGTGGTCGCATAGATCGGCGTTGTCTCGAAGTACGTGGGCCAGGCGTCGCCGAGCAGCAGCACGCGATCGTCCGGCGTGAGGCGGCGGTTGATGTAGCGTTCGGGGGCCTGCGCGATCATCGCCGTGGGCAGGTCCTCGCCCGTGACGAACGACGGCCCGACGGGGAGGAGGAGGTTGGGCCGGTCATCGCGCTGGCCGAGGAAGATCGGGACCGCGAAGCCGAGCTGCGCGAGCGCGACGGTGAGCAACGCAACGAAAGGGATCGGTCTTGGTTTGCGGATCGATGCCGCGGCGACACCGATAACAAGCACAACCGGAACCGCGACCGGGATCAGGAAGCGGCTCTGCAGGTGTGTGAATTTGAGCCACGCGAACAGGCACGCGAGGACACCGAGACCGAGTGTGATCGCGGTGCGGCGTGAACGGGTCATCACGACCCCCACGATCAGCGCGGCGCCGCCGACGGGCCACAGGATCCCCCACTGCGGGTTCGACATGCCGCGATGGCGTTCGACGGTGTCCGCGCGCTCGCTGGCGTCGGGATCGGTCCACACGAGCCGTCGCAGCCGCATGCTCATGCCGCCGTTGAAGGTATGGCCGCGTTCCCAGCGGGCGTGCTGCTCGGGCGTCCAGTGGCCCTCGCCGAGGATCTCCGCAGCGAAGGGAAAGACCGGGTTGCCCGAGGCGATGGTGTTGCGGACGAGCCAGGGCGAGAGCGCGAGCGTGCCTCCGACGATCCCGACGCCGACGAGTTTGGGCCAGGACTTCATCGTGCCACGCGCGAGCAGCAGGCCCCCCACCACCGGCGCAGCAAGCAGCAAGGCGGTCGGCTTGAGCCCGCACGCGACGCCCACGACCCAGCCCGTCACGCCGCCGCACCGTCCGGGCCGTCCGGGCCCAGTGCGGCGGTCGATCGCGATCACGATCGCGCCGGCGATCATCGCGGTCAGCGCGAGCTCGTTGTACGCGAGCGAGCCGACAACGAGCAGCCAGGGCGTCGTCATGACCAGTGTTCCGACGCCGGTTCCCGCGATTGCGCGTGCGCGGCCGCGGACGAGCCGCGACGTCGCGACGCCGCAGAACCACGCGGTCACGAGGATGAACGAGAGGTGGAACTGCTGGAGACCGATGATCCGCCAGCCGTTGCCGACGAGCAGGTCGCCCTCGCCGACGGGCGCGAGCGTCAGCGCGCCGAGCATCGCGAACGTGGATTCCAGATACGACGGCAGGTAGGAGTAGACGTTGTGCTCCGACGGCCAGACACCGCCCGAGGCGAGCCACTCGCGCGGGAGCTGCAGGTGGTAACTCAGCGCGTCGTAGCCGCCGAACTCGCTGTCCCAGAGCCACGCGGGCGGGTTGCTCGCCGCGACGATCCCGATCGCCAGGCCCAAGGCGGCGACGCTCCGCAGCCCAATGACGCCCGGACCCTGAACGCGCGTCGGTGCTCGAAGCTCCCACAGTGCCGGTGCGCCGAGACCGAGCCCGAGTAAGACCACCGCCCACGCGGCGATCGGGTTCAAGAGCCCCGCGACACCGACAAGGTGACCGAGGGTCAGCATCACCGAGAGACCCACAGCGAACCGAGCCGCGGATCGCGACGGCTCGCGCCCGAGCAGCCAGCCGCCGAGCGCCCGGCCGTACCCGAACGCCGCCCCGAACCACGGGAGCGCCATCGCGGCCCCGCTCACGACGCCCAGGATCACGGGCGGCACACCGAATCCCGGGCCGCCCGATCCGCCGATCGACGCGAGCACCGCGGTCGCGACGAGCAGGACACCCGCCGGGATCGCCCACCCGAGGATCACGCGGCGATCGAGTTGGATCGAGGTCGAGGCCCGCACGCGGCGATGCTATCGCCGGGCGACGTACCATCTGGTGTGCAGCTCGACCCGCCATCGACGACCCCGGACGAGCCGCTCGAGATCATCGAGCCGCTGTGCGCTGTCTTCCGCCGCCACCTCAAGGCCGACGGGCAGAAGTACACGCCCGAGCGGGCCCGGATCCTCGACACGATCATCAGCCTCGACGGGCTGTTCGAGGCCGAGCAGCTGCTCGAAGAAGTCAAGGGCGAGGGCTTCCGCGTCTCGAAGGCGACCGTCTACCGCACGCTCAAGCTCCTCGAGGACGCGGGCATCGTCGAGCGGATCCCGTTCGACCGCGAGCAGTCGCACTACCAACTCATCTACGGCAAGAACTCGGGCGCGCTGCTGATCGATGTCGATTCGGGGAGCGTTGAGGCGATCGACGTCCCAGAGTTGATCGAGCTCAGGGACCGGATTTGTGCCGAGCGCGGCCTCGACCCCGAGGGGCATCGGCTTCAGATCTTTGCGAAGCCGAAGGCGTGATTGCGTTTGATCGTGCGCGCGGGCACGAGCCCCCAGCGTGAGCTGGGGTTTGAGAACTGGCACGAGACGTCCAAGCGTCAGTCGGTGTTTGATTGCGGGGCGGGCTTGCTTTTTCCCCAGCTCACGCTGGGGGCTCGTAGAGCGAGGCGCTACCGGATCCCGACCTGCTCAAACCCCGCTCGCCGGAGGATGTCCTGCGCCGCGATTACCGCCTCGTAGGGCACCTCGTCCTCCGCCTCGATCACGACGGGCGACTCCACGCCCGACGCGAAGGACCCGAGCTGCTCGCGCGCCGTCGCGGCCGCGCTCGCGAGGCGATCGAGCGGCGCTCGACGCAATCCCATGCCCTCGACCGCGACCGTGCCGCCCGAGGCCACCAGCTTCACCATGAACGTCGGCGGCGCGAGCCGGGCCGAGCCGCTCGCGGTTTCGGTCTCCGCGGCCGCGAGCTGGGCGCGCAGGAGCACCTCCGGTCCGAGCAGCGTCGTCGACGCCATAAAGAAGATCAGGATGACCATCACGACGTCCACCATGGGCGTCATATTGGGCCCGGCGTGCTGCTCATAGATCGCCCGCGCGTCGCGGCGGCGGAAGCTCACGGCGCACCCTCTAGCGCCGTCGCGGCGAGCTCGACACGCTCCGCGCCGGCGGCACGGCAGGCGTCCAGCACGGGCCGAACGGAAGCAAACGGCAGCGACCGGGCCGCGCGGATTTGGATAGTCCTGCCTCGATCGATGCCCGACGACACGAGCAGCGTCTGTAGTTGATCCGCATCGATCACGACACCATCGACCGCGACCTCGCCCTCGACGCGCAACGCGACGATCACGGGCTCGGCTCCGGCTTCTTCGAGTTCGCCCGTGACAGACCCGGGCAGGTCCACACCACCCCGGCGTTCGAGCACGAGATTCCCGACGATCAGGAAGAAAATGATCAGCACCATCACCACGTCGATCAGCGGTGTGACGTTGATCCGCTCGCCGCCCGACGACGCCTTCGCGCGGGCGAGCGCGGCCATCGCGGCGCCGCGTCTCACTTGGCTTTCTCGATCTGCACGACGCGGTCCACCATCCGGGAGGTCTCGGCGATGCCGCGCGTGCAGATGCGATCGACCGCCGCCCGGTAGATGCCGAACACAAACAGGCACGGCACCGCAAGCACGAGCCCGAGCAGCGTGTGGAACAGCGCCTTGCTGATGCCGATCGAGAGCTCCGCGGGGCCTGCCTGGCCGCCGGTGGCGCCGAGGCTCGTGAACGCCAGGATCATGCCCCAGACCGTGCCCGCGAGCCCGACGAGCGGGCCGAGGTTGCCGATCAGGCTCAGCAGTTCGATCTTCCGAAAGTGCCGCGCGGTCTCGGCGCTCGCCGCGATCTCCGCGGCTTCACGGATGGACATCTCGCCCGACTCCCGCGCCGCGAGCGCCGGCGTGAGCACGGCGCCGACGAAGCTCTCGTCCTCGCGCGCGAACGTTGCCAACTCGCCGAGCCGTTTGTTCTCGAGCAGTTCGTCGGCCCGATCGATCGACGCCTGCGGGAGGATCGTGCTCGATCGGACGTCCAGCACGCACCGCACGATCACGGCGGCCGCGACGAGCGAGCCGCCGAGCAGCACGATCGTGAAGATGTCGATCGATTGCTCGAACAGCTCCCACAGGCCGACGCGCTCGACCATGCTGTCCTGCCCCAGCACGAGTAGTCCGTTCCCCATCGCCGCAGGCTACTCGGCCGGCCCGCTATTCGCCTTGCTCGAGGTCCGCCTCTGTCATGGGCCGCGAGATCGTGTAGTTCTCGCTGAACCACCTGTGCAGGTCGGCGAGCTTCGCACGCTCGTCCGCGAAGGGCCAGTGCGGGTTGTCGGGCGAGACCCGCACGCCCGTCACGCGGCAGGTGGTCTCGGTCCGGCCCAGAAGCACCCCGATGCCCGCGCGCTCGCCCCACGATTCCGGAAGCCGGATCGTCACCCGCCGCTCGGTCTCGCCCGCGTGCTCGAGCCCGATCGTCGCGGCCTCGCCCTCGATCAGATCCGCGATCCGCTCGCCCCACTCGATCAGCGCGACCGTCTCATCGCTCACGACGCGGTCCCACCCGAGCAACGCGAGCTCCTCATCATCGCCACCGTCGAGGCGGTAGGCATCGACGTGCATCACGACCGGCTCGGTTTCGTACTCGTTGACCACGACAAACGTCGGGCTCGAGACCGCGTCGCCGCCGAAAGATTCAACGATCGATCGCACGAGCGTCGTCTTCCCCGCGCCGAGCGGGCCGTCAAGCAGCACGACATCGCCCGCGCGCAGCACCGCGGCCAGCTCGCTGCCGAGCTTGGCGGTGTCCCCGAGGCCTGCGAGTTCGCGCTCGATCTCCATCAGTGATCCCATCCCAGGTCACGGGCGTCGTGCCGCCAGCCGTCGTCATCGACGATCACCGCGCCGGGGTGCTCGCCCTCGCCGCACGCCCGTGCGCGACCGATCACCTTCTCGCCGTCGGCCTTGCCGAACAGCAGCAGCTCGTGATCCTCGCCCTCGCCGAACGCCCGCTTCCAGTCCTCGACATCGTCGTGCAGCGGGACGGCCGACGATTCAATCTCAACGACCACACCCGAGAGCACGGCGCACCGAGCGCCGTCGCGGCCCAGCCCGTCCGACAGATCGATCGCCGCCGACACCCGTCCCGACGCCGCGGCCTCGACGCCCTGCTCGACCCGCGGCTCGAACGTCAGGTGCCGACCGGAGTCGAAGCTCCCGCCGATCGGGCCCGTGAGCCAGACCTCGTCGCCCGGCTGGATCCCCGACCGCAGCATCGGCTTCACGCCCGCATCCATCCGGCCCGCGACGGTCACCGTCAGCGCGAGCGGGCCGTGAGCTTTCACGATGTCGCCCCCGATGAGCGGTGCGCCCCAGTGCCGGGCCCAGCTCGCCATCGCGTCGAACAGCTGGTCGCTCTCGGCGTATCCCTCGGGCAGGACCGCGGTCGCCATTCCCCAGGACGGCCTGCCGCCCATCGCCGCGATGTCGCTGATCGACCGGGCGACCGCCTTCCGCGCGATCAGGTCGAGCCCGGTCCCCGCCTCGAAGTGCCGACCCTCGACCACCTGATCGACGGTGATCAGCAGCTCGTCCCCGCTGGGCGACCGCACGACCGCGCAGTCGTCCCCGGGCCCGACGACGACCTCGTCGAACGACGCCGCGAGGTCCCGCGACCTCGAATAGATGTGCTCCAGCAGCTCCGATTCGCGCACGCCTACTACGCTCCTTGCTCGACTCCGACCGCTCAACTCTACGAGGAGCACCGACGCCATGCCCGGATCCGACACCGCCGCCGACCTCTGGATCTCCGAGTACTTCAGCCCCTGGGACATCTACCTCCACGGCGTCACCCGCGTGCTCGCCGCTGAGGAGACCGAGTGGCAGGCGATGCAGATCGTCGAGACCGGCAACTACGGCAAGGCCCTCGTCCTCGACGGCAAGTGGCAGTCCTGCACGGGCGACGAGTTCCTCTACCACGAGCCCCTCGTCCAGCCCGCGTGCACGCTGCTCGCAGAAGCCGGACGCCCACCTAAGACCGCGCTCATCCTGGGCGGCGGAGAGGGCGCGACCCTCCGCGAGGTCCTCCGCTGGACGTCCATCGAGCGGGCCGCGATGGTTGATCTCGACGGCCAAGTCGTGGACGCCTGCAAGGAGCACCTGGGCGACATGCACCGCGGCTGCTTCGACGACCCCCGCGCCGAGATCGTGATCGACAACGCGCTCACCTACGTCGCCGACCCCGCGACCAAGCCCGAGGGCGGCTGGGACCTCATCATCTCCGACCTGTCCGACCCGATCGAGGACGGGCCCAGCTACCAGCTCTTCACGAAGGAGTACTTCGAGGATCTCAAATCGGTCCTCGCGCCCCACGGCATCCTCGTCGTGCAGTCCGGCTCGGTCAGCCCGCCCGAGCTGCACCTGCACGCCCGCCTCCGCCGCACGCTCGCGGACGTCTTCGACCAAGGCTTGAGCCTGTCGAGCTGCGTGCCGACCTACCCGAGCCCGTGGAGCTTCATCCTGGCCTCGAGCAAGCCTCTCGCCGTCCCGCCGCCGACCGCGACCGACGCCCTGC
>JBCDKU010000092.1:0-10613 GCA_038746265.1 Planctomycetota bacterium | reverse complement strand
GTCGTGATCTTCCCGCGCACCGTGGGCGATGGCTTGGGTAATCGGATCTTTGTCGAGCGGGTGCCGCTGGACCCCGCGGTGACCGAACCCATGACCTCAGACTCGGGACCGGTGGGCCTGCGTGGACTCCGCTCTGGCCAGACGCTCATCCTCCGGGGAGACGCGAGTCTCCCGTACGGCTTCGGGGTGGTCGGTGCCTCGCTGATGTTTGAAGGCGGCAGCGCGGGTGATCATCTCGAGGTGGTCGATTCGATGGTGATCGTGGACGCGGGCACGATCGGTGAGCAGTTCTGGGCCCATGAGGGGACCAGCGTGGCGATGAACGGCGGCATGATCGGTCGATATCTCACAATCTACGGCGGCGCCGAGCTGATGATGACCGGGGGATTTCTCGCAGGCGCCGAGCTGAGCGGAGTCGATGAATTCGGCCCCGACATCGGCTTAGTCTTCAAGCGCGCCTACGCCGAGATCTCCGGAGGGCACATCCAAGAGTTTTTCGTTGGTGGGAATGCAGCGGTTCAGATCTCTGGTGGCCGTTTCGATCAACCCAAAGCCGAGGCTGGATCTGTCTTCGGCGGGTTCTCCGCAACGCGGGGCGGTGAGGTGCATCTCTTCGTCAGTCAGCTGCTGATTGACGGCGAGGTCGTCCCGTTGGCCCCTCATGTATCAACCGAGATCCTTCAACGCTCTGGCTCGGAACTTGAAGCCGTGCTCAGAGACGGCAGCGTCTTCGAACTCCAACTCGGCGGTATAAATCAGGGTAGCCGTAACTTTGTACCTGACGACGCGTTGCTCACGGCGACACGAGGCCCGATCAACCCGCTCGACTTCGATCTCAACAACATCGTCGATATCTCCGACCTGTTCGCGTTCATCATGGCCTTCACGATGTCGCCGGCGGACGCGAGGACTGACTTTGACGGCAATGGCGTAGTGAATATTTCAGACCTGTTCGCGTACATCACGGCGTTCACGGCGTCGCCGTGAGCGAAGTTTGTGGGGTGTACCATCGCCGCGTGAGCGACGAAACCACCTCCACGACCGAATCCACGCAAGAGCACACCAAGGACGAGATCCACGAGCTCGAGGCACAGCGGCGGGCGAACCGCGACGCGGTCGCCGACCTCGGGCTCGATCCCTATGGCGGGATCGCCGGGGAACTGCACACGCTCGCGGCCGCGGCCGCGGCGTACGACCAGGCAGCCGACCTGGCGAACCAGGAGTCCGACGCCGCCCGGCGGGTCTTCAAGAAGGACCACCCGGACGCCCCCGAATCGGACTATCCCGCGCTCGTCGATGATCGGCCGCGGGTGCGGATCGCGGGGCGGGTGGTGCTGCATCGGGATAACGGCAAGCTGGTCTGGATGAACCTCCGCGACGACACGCGCGAGACCTTCCAGATCGCGGTGAGCAAGCGGGACTGCGACGAGCTGGGGTTCGGTGTCGCGAAGAAGACCGACCTGGGTGATCTGGTGGTGGCCGAGGGCCCGCTCATGCGGACCAAGGCGGGCGAGGTCACGGTGTGGGCGTCCTCGCTGCGGCCCGCGGGCAAGTGCCTGGTGCCGCCGCCCGAGAAGCGCGCGGGTCTGACGAACGTCGAGACGCGGTACCGCCAGCGGTACCTCGATCTCTGGGCGACGCCCGAGACGCTCAGGACGTTCCAGCTGCGGTGCAGGATCGTCAGCGAGATGCGGCGGATGCTGGAGTCGTGGGAGTACGTCGAGGTCGAGACGCCCATGCTGCAGGCGCAGGCGGGCGGGGCCGCGGCGCGTCCGTTCGTGACGCACATGAACGCGCTCGACATCGAGCTGTTCCTGCGGATCGCGCCGGAGCTGTACCTCAAGCGGCTGCTGGTCGGCGGCATGCCGCGGGTGTTCGAGATCAACCGCAACTTCCGCAACGAGGGGCTCGACAAGCAGCACAACCCCGAGTTCACGATGCTCGAGCTCTACCACGCGCACGGCGACTGGACGACGGTCATGGACATGACTGAGCGGCTGACGCGCGGGCTCGCGCGGTTCACCGCAGAGCTGCGCGCGGGCGAGGAGGGCGTCGATCCGAACGGTCCCGTCCTGCCCTGGGGCGATCTGAGGATCGACTTCGGGCCGCCCTTCCGGCGGGTGCGCTATGCGGACCTCTTTGAGCAGACGCTGGGCTTCCCAATGAGCGATACCGCCCGGGCCCGCGACGAGGCCGCGAAGCGAGGCATCAAGACGACCAACGACAAGGGCGTTGAGATCGATGATGTGTTCGTCATCAACGAGCTGTTTGAGGAAGTCGCCGAGTCGACGCTCGACCCGGCCCAGCCAACCTTCATCACGCACTACCCGGCCGCGATCAGTCCGCTGACGAAGGCGTCGAAGGCGGAGCCGGAGTTCGCTGAGCGGGCGGACCTGTTTCTCGCCGGCATGGAGCTTGCCCCCCACTACACCGAGCTGAACGACCCCGACGTCCAGGCGGCGCGGTTCCGCGAGCAGCTCGCGGGCATCGACGACGAGGAATCGACCTTCCGCAACTTCGACGAGGACTTCATCCGCGCCCTCAAGGTCGGCATGCCCCCCGCGGGCGGCATGGGTCTCGGGATCGATCGGCTCGCGATGATCCTGACGGGTGAGAAGACGATCAGGGACGTGGTGCTCTTCCCGCTGATGCGGCCGGAGGGGTGATCGGCGTCCCCTAATCCGGACCGATCCGAGCGATTCGGGTTGATCTCCGGATGCCGGGATGAAGCACCGCGGGTAAACCGCCGGAGGTCGGTGCGTGTCACAGATCACCACCCCCATGCTGCCGACATCGCTCGGCGGCCAAGAGCGTTCGGTCCGGATCCTGCCCGATAAGTCGGCGCTGACGACCATCGTGTCGGCGGCGGTCACGGCGGCGGGGCTGCTCATCGAGGGGCCCGCGGGCGACGCGGTCTTCACGTTCGGCATGTTCGCGCTCTCGGGCGCGGTCACGAACTGGATCGCGGTCCACATGCTCTTCGAGAAGATCCCGGGGCTCTATGGCTCGGGCGTGGTGCAGGCGCGGTTCGAGGAGATCCGCTCCGAGATTCGCGACCTCATCCTCGACCAGTTCTTCGATGAGGCCCACGTCCGCCGCGTGCTGGAGGACCTCGGCTCGACCGGCGGCGGCATCGACTTCGACGACGCGTGGGAGCGCGTCAAGGGGGTCGTGCTCAACTCGAACCTGGGCGGGATGCTCGGGATGATCGGCGGCGCTTCGGCGCTCGAGCCGCTCAAGGAGCCCTTCATCGAGCAGGCCAAGGGCTTCGTCTCGGGCGCGACCTCCGACGGGGACACGACCCACGAGGTGCGCGCACAGATCGCGTCGATCATCGACGAGCGCGTCGCGGAGCTCACGCCCGCGCAGGTCAAAGCGATCGTCCAGCGGATGATCAAGGACTACCTGGGCTGGCTTGTGGTCTGGGGCGGCGTGTTCGGCGGGTCGATCGGGCTTGCCGCGTGGGCGGTGCAGACGTTTATTGTCTGACAGGTCTGATCCCTCGCGTGCGCGAGCGCCTCGTTAGTTGTTGCCGGCTTCGACCTTCTGCTTCTCGAGGATCTCTTCGGTGGTCATCGTGACCTTGCCGGGGTAGGTGAGGTCGAGCGGCGGGATGATCGTCGCGGTGGGCTCGCTGCGGGTCGCGAGGATCGCGCTGGAGAGCGTCTTCTTGTCCTCGAGCGAGAGGCTGCGCCAGATCAGCTTGATGCGGTTGGCGATGTCCCGACGGGCGGCGAGGTCGAGCGTGCCGATGTCGCCCTCGGCCGTTGCGACCGCGCGGATCTGGGTCTCGACGTCGCCCGGGATCTCGCCGTCTTCGATTTCTGCGAAGACCGCGTCCCAGCGCGTCGTGCCTTCGAAGAGCAGAGCGTCGAAGGCGTCGAGGCTCTCACGGGCGGCGTCCATCATCATCACGCGGAACATGTCGGTCGCTTGGGCCGGGTCCGAGCCGCCCATCGCGACCTGGTAGCGGCGGAGCAGCTCGCGGTTGACCGCGGCCTCCTCGATATCGATCGCGCGGGCGCGGAGCAGGTCATCGGTGAGGAACGACTGCAGGATCAATTCCTGCAGCGAGCGGCTGATCACGGCGAGCGTCTCGAAGTCATCGAAGCTGACCTCGTCGATGAGCCCGCCCTCGATGTCGATCACGGTCTGCAGGTTCTCGACCGCGCGGTCCTGCAGGCTGGCGAACCGCAGGCGGACCTGATGCTCGATGACGGCGCGCTGGTCCTCGTCGATGAGCGGGTTGCGCTCGAGGGCGATGTAGTGCAGGTTCTCCTCGTAGAGCGGGACCGGGCCCTCGTAGTCGTCGCCCGCGCCGAGCGGCTTCTCGAGCCCGGCGAGTTCGAGCGATTCGGCGTCGATCTGCGGCTGGCGGGCCTGCCGTGCCTCGCGGACGACCCGCTCGATCTCGGCGGGATCCACGTTCTGCGCGGGCGAGGGCGTGCGGCGCGGCGGGGGCGTGAACTCGGGCTTGGCGGGCGGCGGGCCCGGCGGCGGCGTGATGACCTGACCCAAGCTCACCGACGTGCTGGCGAGCGCGATCACAGCAGCAGAGAACATCGAACGGCGACGCATAGCAAGCCTCCTCGAGCTTCGGACTCCCGCCGCATTGTTGCAGGCAACTCCGGGCCCCGCCGACCCCACGCGGCGCGACCCTGCCGGGGCGTACGCTGACCGCCATGGAGCGCACGACCACGCCGGAACTCACGCACGAACAGCTCGCCCAGCGGATCGCGGACGCCGCCCTCTTGCGGGGCGAGTTCACCCTCCGTTCGGGGCGAAAGAGCAGCTACTACCTCGACAAGTACCGCTTCACGACCCGCCCCGAGGTGCTGGGCCCGCTCGGCGAGCTTCTGGCCCGGCGGATCGCCGCGGTCGAGGCTGACCTGGGCAAGCCGGTCGATCGCCTCGCCGGGGCGGAGCTGGGCGGCATCCCGCTCGTGACGGTGGCGGCGCTCGCGACCGGCAAGCCCTGCCTGTTCGTCCGCAACGCCAAGAAGGACTACGGCACCGCGCAGCAGCTCGAGGGCGTCCGTAACGCGGGCGAGACGGTGATCTTCGTCGAGGACGTCGCGACCACCGCGGGCCAGGCGCTCGAGGCGGTCTCGGTGCTGCGTGCCGAGGAGATGTCGGTGGCGGCGGTGATCTGCACGATCGATCGGCAGGAGGGCGCTCGCGAGAACGTCGAGGGCGCGGGGCTCCGGTTCGAGGCGCTGTTCACCAAGACCGATCTCGGCATCGACGAGTAGCGGCTCGGCTCAGAAGACGAACACCAGCCCGAACGCCGCGAGCACGACGATCGCCGCGATGACCGCCCAGAGCGGGAGCCCCCCGCCGGGCTGCGCGAAGACGTGCCCACAGGCCTGGCAGATGTCGGCCTGGTCGTAGACCTCGGAGCCGCACTCGGGGCAGGTCCTGAACTCCGAGCCGAAGCGCTCGAGGTCGCTGGCGGACGGGCCTTCCGGGTCCACATGGTCGTCGTACGGCATATCGGACGACTTTAGAGCGCTGCGTGCGGGTTGCGCGGGGCGGTGGCCGGGCCCTCGGTGTCCGCAGGCCGTTCGGGGTGCACCGCCCGGAGGATCTGGACGAACCTACGGGAGATTTCGGACGTACCGTTCTGAGTCTGGAGAGCTGTGATCGCACGCCTGACCGCTCAACTTGTTCCGCTCGGCTTGGTGCTGTTGTCCGCGTCCGCGGCGGATGCGCAGGTCGTTGGCGCGTCGCAGGCGCTGCTGTTCGCGGGCGGTGACCTGCGGGTCCGGCAGAATGCGAACATCACGGGCGGCATCGGCGCGTCGTCGGTCCGGCTCGACCAGAACGCCCGCGTCTACGGCGACATCAGCTATCTCAACGAGTACAGGCTCGGCCGCAACAGCCAGCTCGTCGGCGCGGCCGACCGCGTGGCGGCGTTCGACCCGATCGCGATGCCGCCCATCCCGAGCGATCAGGGGCCCGATCTCCGGATCAGCAACAACCAGAACGTGCACCTCGTCGCGAACACGTTCGGCGCGCTGCAGGTCCAGAACAACGTCACGCTTTCGCTCTCCGAGGGCGTGTACGTCTTCGAGAGCATCATCGGCCGCAACAACCTCGCGATCGTCGCCGACACGACCGCGGGCGATGTCTCGATCGTGGTCTCCGAGGATCTGCTGGGCGGCAACCAGTTCACGATCTCGTCGATCGGTGAGAACAGCGTGCAGCTCACGGTGCTCGGTCGTCTCGAGACCGGCAACAACGCGCGGCTCACCGCGAACATCGTCGCGGGCTCGGCGGACATCGGTCAGAACGCGCGGCTCGTCGGCTCCGTCGCGACGCAGCGCGACCTCGCGATCGGCGCGAACTTCAACGGCACCTTTGTCGCGCCGCCCGAGCCGAGCGTGAACCTGCCCGCCCCGGCGACCGCGGCGGCGTTCGCCGGCTTTGGTCTCGCGGCTTCGCGTCGCCGGCGGGGCTAATCACTCGAGACATACCGAGCTGCCCACGCGCCGAGGACGGACGCCGCGAACTCGGCGTCTTCTTTGTTTGAGAGCATGTGGTCGGCGCGGTCGAGCGAGACGAACGACTTGGGATGCTGCGCGGCGACGTAGATCTCCTCGGCGTTATCGATGCCGACGGTGCTGTCCACCGGGCTGTGCATGACCATGAGCGCGCGGCCGAGCTGACCGAGCCTGTTCCTGAGGTTGGTCGCGCGGATGTCTTCAAGGAACTGGTTGCGGATGGTGAAGGGCCTGCCCGCGAGCTCGAGGCTGACCTCGCCCCTGGATTCGATCTCGGGCGTGTGCGGACCGAACAGGTGCTCGACGTGCGAGGGCTCGGACGGTGCGCCGATGGTCGCGACCGCGCGGCATTCGTCGATCCGAGGCGCCGCCGCGAGCACGGCCGCTCCGCCCAAGCTGTGGCCCACAAGAAGTCCGGGTGCCGCGTGATGCTCGCGGAGCCACGCCGCGGCGGCGAGGAGGTCCTCGACGTTGCTTGAGAAGTTGGTCGAGGCGAACTCGCCCTCGGAGTGACCCAGCCCCGTGAAGTCGAAGCGGAGCACGCCGTAGCCCGCGTCCACGAGCCCGCGCGCGATCCGCGTGGCGGCGGCGATGTCCTTGCCGCAGGTGAAGCAGTGCGCGAAGAGGCAGATCGCGTGCGGCTGGTCCTGCAGCATGTCAAGTCGCGCGGCGAGCTCCGCGCCGGTCCCGCCTTCGAATGTGACTCGCTGAATCGCCATGCCCGGAGCGTATGGACGCCGCCCCGCGCGGGCGGTCAGTCTGTTTCGGTGCGGCCGATGCGGAGGTTGAACCGCTCGGCGAGCCCGCCCAGCTCGGTCGCGTCGCGTTCGAGCTCGGCGATCCGCTCGGCGAGCCCGGCTCCGGCGGCCGCGGCCTCGCGCAGCGTCTCGGTGATCTGCAGGATCGAGCCCGAGACTTCCTGGCTCGTCGTGGTCTGCTCACGGCTCGAGATCACGATCTGATCGACCTCGCCGTCCACAGTCGTGGCCGCGGTCATGATCGAGCGCAGGCCGTCTGAGGCTTCGCCGGCGCGCTGCTCGCCCGAGGTCACCGCCTCCTTGCCGCGGTCGATCTGCGACTCGGCGCGCTCGGTGTCGGCCTGGATCGCGCGGATCAGCTCCTCGATCTGCTCGGTCGCGCCGGTCGTGCGGTCGGCGAGCTTGCGGACCTCGTCGGCGACGACCGCGAAGCCCCGCCCGTGCTCGCCCGCGCGGGCCGCTTCAATGGCGGCGTTGAGCGCGAGCAGGTTGGTCTGCTCGGCGATCTCGTTGATGACGCTGACAACGGTCCCGATCTCGTTGCTGCGCTCCGCGAGCGAGGTCATCTCCTTCGCGGCAACACCGATGGTTTCGGAGATCTGGCTCACCTCGACGATGAGCCGCTCAACGGTCTCGCCGCCCTCTTGCGCGACCTTGCCCGCGTCGGCGGCCGCGGACTTCGCGGTTTCCGACCGCGTCGAAACTTCCTCGGCCGATCGTGCGAGCTCCTCGGCGGCGCCCGCGATCTCCTCCGCGGTGCGCTCGCGTGAACGCAGCGTCTCGGCCGAGCTTCGGCTCTCTTCGGCGACCGCGCTCGCCTTGCCCGAGACGTCTTGGGTCGTCTCGATCATCGCGGCGATGATCTTCTGGAACTTCTCGAGCAGCGTGTTGAATGCATCGGAGACAGAACCGAGTTCATCCTTGCGGTCGGTCGGCAGGCGCCTGCTGAGATCGCCGTCGCCCATGGCGACCTGCGTGAGCTCATCGGTGATGCGGGCGAGGGGCTTGGTCACGAGCCGCCTCATCAGCCAGACAAGCCCGACGCCCGCGGCGATCAGCAGCGGCACGGTCACCGCTGCGCCGCGGCCGAGGAAGCCCGCGACGGCGGTGTTGACCGGCGCAAGCGGCATGACGACCTCGTAGGCGCCGTGCATATCGCCGACGGCCCATTGCTCCATCGGGAAGCCGAGCCGATCGATGCCGTCGCCATCGGGGTCGCCCACGGGGTGGCCCGGCTGGCCGTGGCACATCATGCAGCTCTCGCCGAGAACGATCGGACGCATGACGTGGAGCTCGTTCGTGGCGCTGTTCACACGCGAGATCTGCGACTCGTCTCCAGACGCGACGCGCTGCTTGAGTTCCAGCAGCATCTCCCGGCGGAACGTCCCCGAGACCTCGTCGCGCATCGGATCGTTCGAGGGGTTGCGGGGCTCGAGCGCCGGCACGCGGAAGTCGATGCCCTCGCGCTCGCCGGCGGCCTTCGCGGCCTCGAGCCCGACGATCACGGGGATGGAGTCAAAGATCCCCGCCTCGATGTAGGACCCGCCGTCCGCGCGGATCTCCTCGAGCTCGGCGAGCAGCTTCTCGGTGTCGTAAGCGCCGCTCTTGGTGAGCTTGGCGGCATGGTTCTTGGCCTCATCCGCGACCGCGGTGAACGCGGCGGCCTTCTCCTCGAGGGTCTCCATCGCCGCTTCGCGATATCCAGAGACGAAGGTCGTGCCGTTGATGATTGCGACGCCCAAGGCAACGAAAATGGCGACAGCAATGACCTTCGCTGCCAAGCTGCGAGTGACGAATGACCAGATGCTCATAACGAATGCCCCTGTTTCGGCGTTAGTGCCAAAAGCGGACATCGTCCTGCAGATATGAGGAGTTCAAGAGAACTCGATCCGAAATACCCGATCGGTGCGGCCCACATCGAGTCACCCCGAATTAGCGGGGTAGACCGCGAGTCAATGCCGAGCTCAAGATCAGCCGCCCGCGACGAAAAGAGAAAGCCACCGTGCGGCGGGACACCGCACGGTGGCTCAAGGTTCGATCCTTTGCTGCTCTGTGTTGGGGCCGAGCGCTAGCTGCCCGCTCCGGTCCCGTTCTCACGGTCGTCCCGGAGCTTGAAGCGGTTCATCTCGCCACGCATCCGTGTCGCCTTGCCCGAGAGTGACTCCAGCGCCGCGGACAGCTTGTCGCTCGTCGTGGCCGCGTCGGTCATGGTCTTCACCACCTTCAAGATCGACTCTGAGACCTGATCGCTCGCGGCGGCCTGCTGCTCGGCGGCGGCCGCGATCGAGTCCACCGATTCGCGGACACCAGACGTGCTCTCGAGGATTGCGGACAAGCCTTCGCCCGCGCTCGAGGCTTTCGCGCGACCTGATGTGACGAGATCCATACTTGACGTCATGCGCTCCTTGGCGGAGTTGGCTTCCTCCTGGATCGCCTTGACCAAACCCGAGATGTCCTCAGTAGCGGCGGTCGTTCGGTCGGCGAGCTTTCGGACCTCGTCGGAGACCACGGCGAATCCTCGCCCGTGCTCACCCGCTCGAGCAGCTTCGATCGCCGCGTTGAGTGCGAGCAGATTTGTCTGATCAGCGATTTCGTTGATGACGTCAATGACCGAGCCGATATCGGACGATCGCCCGGCGAGCCGCTCGATCGTCTCGCCCGCTTCTGAGACAGCCTCGGAGATGCCTTCGACCTCCTGCACGAGCTGCTCGACGCTCGATCCTCCCTCTCCGGCGAGCTGACCGGATCGGACCGAGTGCTCTTGAGCGTGGGTCGAGCGCTGCGAGACCTCAGTGGCCGACGCGGCGAGTTCCTGCGCCGCCGCTGAGATCTGCTGGCCCTCCATCTGACTTGCATTGAGCTGCGACGATGTCTGCTTGCCCGATGCGACCAGGCTGGTGCTTTGGTTGGCCATCTCGGTCGAGTCACGGACGACGGCCGCGATGACGTCATGGATCTTGCCAACAAAGCCGTTAAACGCGCGGGCAAGGTCGCCGATCTCATCCTTAGACTTCTCGGGCAGCCGCTGGGTGAGGTCGCCGTCTCCCTCGGCGATCTCGCGCATCCGGTTCACGGTGTTGGCGAGCGGGCCACCCACTTGGTTCCGGAGCACGAAGCGGAAGATCAGCCCGCCGATGATCACCACCGGCACGCTGAACCCCAGACCCCATCCCACGAACCCCGCGACCGCCTGGTCGAGCCCGTCGAGCGGCATCACGACCTCGTATGCGCCGTGCATGTCGCCCTCGGCCCAGCCCTCCATCGGGAAGCCGAGCGGGTCGATGCCGTCACCGTCGCGCGTGCAGCAGTAGCGCCGCCCGAGGCCGCTGGGCGGGCTGTACCCGATCTTGGC
>JBCDKU010000091.1:0-10636 GCA_038746265.1 Planctomycetota bacterium | reverse complement strand
ATCAACCGCCTCTTTGGAGTAAGTAGACCAACAGCACCACCCCATGCCGGTGCGCGGGGTCGGGCCGCAATGAAAGCGCCGCCGGCGGGCCGGATCAAGCCCCGGGGCCATCCGTACGATGATTTCGTCGGAGGCTTGTTCGGGTCGGTTCCCTGATCCGACGCCCGTGTGCCAGGGAGACCCTGTGCTGGTGATCGATGCATACAACGTGCTGCACCAGACGGGGATCCTGCCCCCGCGGCTCGCGGGCCTTGACGTGCCGGGACTCGTCCGGCTCATCGGGCGGAGCCGCTACAGCCGCCGCGAGCTGACGCTGGTCTGCGACGGTGGCACCGGAACCGGATCGAGCGGGCTCCGCATGGGCCGGGCCCGAGTGCTGTTCTCGGGGCGGGAAGAAGAAGCCGACGACCTCATCGAGCGCCTGATCGATCGCTACGGGCACGGCGGCACGCTCGACGTCGTCTCGAGCGACCGCCGACTCCGCAAAGCAGCCCGGAAGAACGGCGCGGACTCGATCACAAGGGAGGTGTTCCTGCAGCAACTCGTCGAGGATGAGTACGCCCCGCCCAGGCAGAAGCTGCCGGCGTTCGTTCACGAGGTGCCGCTGGATCCGTACTCGGTCGCGCACTGGCTGCGCGAGTTCGGGATCGCGGAACCGCCGCCGGAACCGCCAACCAAGCCCACGCCACCCCCGAAGCCCGCGAAGAAGCCCAAACCCAAGGACGCCGCAGGCGGCACACCCTCGGCTTGGGGCGAACGGCTTCAGATCGAACTGCCGGAGGTGCCGGCAAGACCTGAGCCGGAACCGACTCCCGAGCCAGTGCTCGATTTGTCCGCTGAGCAGGCGAGTCCTGCGCTCGAGCTGGACCCGATCCTCCGCCGCGCGCTCGAAGAGTGGCGGGGGCGGCTCAGCGCGGACGATCTCGACACCGGCAAATGGATCGACGGTGTCACGCCATTGTGATCTCGGGACTCTGCCTGCTCGGCGGCGGCGGATGCTCGCTTCTCATGCGCGATGACGGGCAGGACCTCATCCAACGCCGGGGCGTGGACTTCACCGAGGCGACGCGGCAGGGCGAGGCGACCGAGTTCCCGGCCGACATCGCGGTGCCGGCGGTGCTGATCGCCGCCGAGATGGAGCTTGAACGCCGGGGCTACACGATCACGCGCAGCGACCGGACGGCCGAGCGCGGGCTCGTCATCGCGAGCGGGCGGACGGCGGCGTTCGCGAAGAAGGTCCGCGTGGAATCAGAACTTAGCCCCACGGGGACGGGGGTGTCCGTCAGCGCGGCCGACCGGACAATCGCAGCTGAGATCCTCGGCGCGATCGCGAACCGGCTCGGGCTTGAGCGCGTGCTTGTCCCCGTAGCGGACGCGAACCCGTAGTCGATTGAGATCGCTCGGCCAATGAAAAACCCCTCGCTCGCGCGAGGGGCTTGTTTGTGTTCGATGGTGTCGAGGGCCGCGTTTAGCGGTCGCCGATCTTGACGTAGGGCTTCTCGTGCGGGCCGACGTACTGGGCCTTCGGGCGGAACAGTCGGTTGTCCGCGAGCTGCTCGATCACGTGGCCCGACCAGCCGCCCAGACGCGAGAGCGCGAACATCGGGGTGAACAGGTCGAGCTTGAGCCCGATGCAGTGGTACGTGGTCGCGCTGTAGAAATCGACGTTGGGGTAGATGCCCTTCGCGCCGAGCTCGCGCTCCATGACCGTCTCGATCTTGTGGCTCTTGGCGTAGAGGTCTTCCTGTCCCGTGTCCTTCGCGAGCTGCTCGGCAAGGCCCTGCAGCGCGAACGCCCGCGGGTCCTTGGTCTTGTAGACGCGGTGACCGAATCCCATGATCTTGTCTTTGCGCTCGATCATCCCCATGATGTGCGCCTCAGCGTCCTCAACCGACGGGATATCGTTGAGCATCTTCATGACGCCCTCGTTGGCGCCGCCGTGAAGCGGGCCTCGGAGCGAGCCGACGGCGGCGCTCAGCGCCGAGTACACATCGGAGAGCGTCGAGATTACGACACGGGCGGTGAACGTCGAGTTGTTGAGCCCGTGATCGGCGTGCAGGATCATGCAGATGTCGAACGCCCGCTCCATGGTCTCGGTCGGCTTCTCGCCGTTGAGCATGTAGAGGAAGTTCGCGGCAAAGCTCAGCGAGGTGTCCGGCGCGATCGGGGCCAGCCCGCGGCGGTGGCGGTCGAAGGCGGCGACGATCGCGGGCGAGTAGCCCAAGATGTTCAGCGCCTTCGCGCGGGCCGACTCAACATCGTTCGCGTTGGGGTCCGCGTCGTACATGCCGAGCGCGGAGACCATCGTGCGGAGCACGTGCATGGGCTCGGCGTCCTTGGGCAGGCTGGCGATCCTGTCCGCGAGACCCGCGGGCAGCTCGTAGCGGGCCCGGAGGTCCTTGGTGAACTGGTCGAGTTCCGCCTGCGTCGGGAGCTTCTTGTTCCAGAGCAGAAACACGGTTTCCTCGAACGTGCTGTGCTCGGCGAGTTCGCCGATCGGCACGCCCACGTACTCGAGGACGCCCTTCTGGCCGTCGATGAACGACATCTCGGTCTCTGCCGCGATGACACCTTCCAAACCCTTTGCGAAGTCGGCCATGTGGATCCCCAACGTCTCTGGTGCGTGATCTCTTGAAGCGACGGGACGAGCCGGTGCCCGCTCGGGCGATGATACGCGCTGACCGCGCGAGCGTCGGGCGTCCGTCGAAACAGCGTTCTTCGCCCCGCGCCCGCCGCCTCACTAGCATCCGGGCGTGTTCATCCCGCTCGGGACAGACCGCTCGCTCCGCCGCACGCCCGTCGTGACGCGGACACTGATCGTGCTGCTGATCGTGGCCTACGGGCTGCAACTCGCTGCCGGCGGGACGGACTCGGGTGAGGCCGTCCGGCACTTCATACTCGCTCGCGGCACGGGATTGTGGACCTTCGTGACCTATGCGTTCCTGCACGCCGATGGCGGGCTGGGCGACATCCTGCACATCGTCGGGAACATCGTGATCCTTTGGGTTTTCGGGCCCAGCGTGGAGGACCGATTCGGTCGCGTTGGCTTCTCGGTGTTCTATGTTGTCGGGGCCGTCGCGGCGGGCGTGCTGCACACGGTCCTGCAGCCCAACCCCGTCATCGGTGCGTCGGGCGCGATCTCGGCGGTCACCGGTGCCTACCTCGTGCTCTTCCCGCTGACCCGTATCCGTACGCTCATCATCCTGGTTATCGTGGGCGTGTACATGGTCCCGTCGTGGTTCTTCATCGGCCTCGCGATCGCCAAGGACTTGATCGGGCTGGGTGTCGGCGCGGGAAACGTCGCGGTGGGCGCCCACCTCGGTGGGTACGCCTTCGGCGGCGGTCTCTCACTCATCCTCCTCGGTTCGGGCCTGCTCAAGCGCGAGCAGTACGACCTGTTCAACCTCGCCCGCCATCAGAAACGCAAGCAAGACTTCCGCGCGGCGAGTCGCGTCTCGCAGCGAAAGATCAACCGCGTGATGCAGGACAACGCCCGCCGCGCCAGCCGGGGCGATTCGGAGGGCGGCCTGTCCGTCGAGTCCAAACACGCGGCAGAAGCACGGGCGGCCGTGTCGTCCGCGGTCTCGGATGGTCGTCTCGACGACGCCGCGGAGCTCTACGGCGATCTCCTCGAGAAGCACCCGCTCTCCGCGACGCTGAGCCGCGATGCGCAGTACCGCCTCGCGGCGCACCTGATCTCCTCTGAGAAAAACGCCGAGGCCGCCGGCGCGTTCGCACGCTTCCTCGACGCCTACCCGACCGACCGCGACGCGCCGGAGATCCGCCTGCTGCTCGGGCGCATCTACGCCCATGCGCTCGACGACCCACGCCGCGCGGCCCCGCTCTTCAAGGCAGCCGCCGCACAGCTTGCCGATGACGACCACCGCGCCGCAGCCGCCGCGGAGCACGAGGCCGCCCTCTCGCGGCTCAAGGAGACGGCCTGATGACCGCCCTCCGCATTCGCACGCGCGTGAAGATCTGCGGGCTCTCGACGAAGGAATCCGCCCTCCATGCCGCGGCTTGCGGCGCTGATCTGGTCGGCTTCGTTTTCGTCGAGGGCTCGCCGCGCTTCATCGATCCGGGCGCGGCCGCGGAGATCATGGCCACCCTCCCGCCCGGCGTCACCTCGGCCGCCGTGATCCGCGATTTCGACGAAGAGACCTTCTACGAGGCCGTCCAGGCCTGCCCCTGCGAGATCTGGCAGCCCCACGGAAACGAGACGGACGCCCTGCTCGCCGAGTACGGCGGCGGGCTGGTCAAGGGCTTCAAGTTCGACCCGAAGACCATCGACGTGAAGCTCGAACGCTTCGCCGGGCTCGACGCGGTCAGCGCGATCCTCGTTGACGGCTCCGACGGCGGCACCGGGACGACTTTCGATTGGTCCCAGCTCGCCCAGGCACTCGAGCGGGCCGCCTTCGCGAAACCGGTCTTCCTCGCGGGCGGTCTCGTTCCAGCGAACGTCGCCGACGCGATCGCCGCGGTCAAGCCGTGGGCGGTGGACGTCTCGTCGGGCGTGGAGTCCGAGCCGGGCGTGAAAGATCTTGCGAAGATCGAGGCGTTCTGCCGGGCGGTCAAAGAGGCCGACGCAGGCTAAGCGAGCATCGATTCGAGCTCGCCGAGGATCCGATCCAGATCAAGATCAGCGGTCTCGATCACCCGCGCCGCGAGTTCGCGGTAGAGCGGATCGCGCTCGCCGTAAAGCTCCGCGATCTCCTCGACCGTGCCTCTGCCGGTGAGCGAGGGGCGTGAGTCGATGTCGGTCCGTTCGAGACGGGCCGCGAGATCGGCCGGCGAGGCATGCAGGTAGGCGACCGGTGAGTCTGACTCGCGCAGCAACTCTGCGGCGCCCGGCGCGGTCGGCGTGCCGCCGCCCAGCGCGAGGATCGTGCCCGTCTCGGCAAGAGCGGACTTGAGCGTCTCGGCCTCAACAGCGCGGAAGCGCTGCTCCCCACGTTCCTTGAGGGCTTCCGCGCAGCTCGCCGCGTTCAGCGCGCCGGCGGTGCGATCGTCTAGATCAACGAACGTCGCCCCGATCCGATCCGCGAGCATTGCTCCGAGGGTGCTCTTGCCGCTGGCGCGCAGGCCGATCAGGATGAGCCGCGGGCCGGCCGTCACCCCGAAACCCCGAGCGGGGTTACGGACACCTTCGGATCTTCCACCGTGCCGCGGACGCGGTACTTGAGCAGCGAGTCGGTGAGCTTGCCGAAGAGGTCGCCGATCACGCCGAGCCCCTCCTGCAGCCGTTCCAGCGGGCCCGCGTTGACCGAGAGGTCCAGCGCCCCGGTCCACTCGATCGGCCCCGTGCCTCGGGCCGCGAGCACGTTCGTGACGACGTTGCCCTTGGTGATCACCGCGGCCGAGGGTGTCAGCTGCGCGGTGATGTCGGCGGTGTGATCCGAGGTCGTGTTGCCGTCGCGCTGCAGGCCGATATCCATCGCCTCGGCGAGCGAGCTGATGATCGGCAGCTGCAGCAGCCGCCCCTCGCGGATACGCAGCTCGGCGTCCCCTCCCAGCGAACGCCGCGGATCGTCGAGCGCGAACGACGTCCGCACGCTCCCGGAGAGCTTCCCCTGCACACCGCCCGATGAGCGTCCGCTCTCGCGCGAGCTCGCGGCAAGGGCGCGGATCTCGCCGAGATCGAGATCCTTCAGGATCAGTGAGAGGTTGCCGCGTTGCGATTCGGTCCGGAAGCCGAGCCGGCCGTCGCCGTTGATGCTCCCGCTGAACGCGCCCATCGAGATCGTCTTGAGCACCAGATCCCCTGCCTCGGTGACGGCCGTCGAGCGGAACATCTTCACCGCCAGCGGCGTGCCGCCGACATCCGCGGTGAGCCCCTCAACCTCGAGCGAGCCGTCGAGCGAGCCTGACAGAGGGTCGGTGAGCGGGAAGGTCCCCGAGGCGTTGAACGTCGCCCGGCCCGCGAGACCCCGCGTCGTCGCGAACTCCTGCAGCGATGACGGCAGCGACGCGACCGCGTCCGAGTCCAGCGCGAGCGACCACGCCAGCGACCTCACCCACGCGGTGTTGTCGTCGAGATTGATGCGGCCGTCGAGCGCGATCTCGGACCCCGGCTCGCGGCCCGCCTCGAGGTCGATCGCGTACCAGCCGTCGCCGCCCGGTGCCCCGTCCTCGCCGGGCTCAGGCGTGCGGGCGATATCCCAGTCGATCTGGATGTCATCGAGCTGCATCGGCGGCTGATCCGGCCCCGAGCTGTACTCCAGGTCGATGTTCTCCAGCACGATCTTCTCAAGCTCGAGCGTCTCGCTGAACTTCTCATCGTCCGCGAGCTCATCCTCGCCCTCCGCGAGCGAGGGCTTCACGAACGGCTCAAAGCCGCGGAGTCCGCCGCCCTCGGCGATCTGCAGCCGGACCACGCCGTCCACGGCTCTGATCCGCGCGATGTGCAGCGGCTCGCCCTCGATGGGCTGTTCCGAAAGCGTGACCTCGAGCGTCCCGACCTCGATAATCCTGAAGCCGTCCGGGGCGGTCATCGTCGCGTTGCCGAGCGTGACGGTGGTGGGGGCGGTGTAGTCGAGCGTCTCAAACGCGAACTGCGGGACGGTGTGCGAGTTCACGATCCGCAGCAGCTGCCCGCCGATCCGATCGCGCAGCCCGTCGCCCACAAGCGTGGGCGAGAGCACCAGCGCGAGCAGAATCCCGGCGGCGAGCGCCACCGCGAGTGCGCACCAACAGATCGTCCTGACCGTTCGGGCGATCAAGCTCGCTCGCTCATTCCTTCGCGCGGGAGATGTACGACGCGTCCGCGGTCGAGATCTTGACTTTCTCGCCGATCTCGATGAACGGGGGCACGCGGACGTTGAGCCCGGTCTCGCAGGTCGCTTCCTTGAGCTGGTTGGTCGCGGTCGCGCCCTTGACCTGAGGCGTGGTGTCGGTGATCTCGAGCTCGACCGCGGCCGGCAGCTCGATCGTCACGGGCTTGCTTTCGTGGAACATCACCGTGCAGGACGTGTTCGGCGCGAGGTAGCTCAGGGCATCGCCCAGCAGCGTCTCGGGCAGCACCGACTGGTCGTAATCCTCCAGATCCATGAAGGTCGCGCCGTCACCGTCGGAGTACAGGTACTCCATCTCGCGGCGGTCGAGCGTCGCCGCGTCGATGGCGTCCGAGCCGTTGAACCGCTTGTCGGCGATGCCGCTGCCGTCCACCGCCCGCATCTTGGCTTGGATGTAGGCGGGGCCCTTGCCGGGCTTGGTGTGCTCGATCTTCACGACGACATAGAGCTTGCCGTCGAGATTGATCGCCATCCCGCCCCTGAGTTCGTTCGCTTTGGTTGCCATCTGCCTGATCTCCGTCGCCGGCCACTCACGGCGGCGTGTGTGCTGCGAACTCGATGGTAGATCGGCCAAGAAAGCCGAGCGAATCGGCGTGAGCCGAGCACGTAGACCCCGCTACTGGTAGGATTAAACCCAGACGTAGAAGGGGGTACAGCTTGACCCGCGAGCCGGACGGAACCCCGCAGGAAACAACCGCGAAGATGGCAGGCTTGGCCGGCGAGATCGGCAAGCGGTCCCCGTTCGTCCTGCCAGCCCAGGAGGCGTACGTCTCCCTCGTACGCACGCTGTCGCTGCTCTCCGAGCCGATCGACAGGGTCCTCAAGGAGCACAAGCTCTCCGAGCCGCTCTACAACATCTTGAGAATACTGCGCGGCCACGCTCTGGAAGCCGGCGAGGACTTCTGCGGCCTTGCCACCCAGCGGATCGGCGAGCACATGCTCAGCCGCGAGCCCGACATGACCCGGCTCATCGACCGCCTCGAGCGGGCGGGCCTCGTCGAGCGCCGCCGCAGCAACGAGGATCGCCGGGTCGTCCTCGTCGCGCCGACCGAAGCGGGCCTCGACCTCGCCGAACGGCTCACGCCTGAGATCGACGCGGTGCACCGCGAGCAGTTCACGGGACTCTCCGCCGAAGAGGTAACCGAGCTGATCGGGCTCCTCGACCGGATCCGTGCCGGGCTGCGCGGATCCGAATAAACACCGATCGGGAAATACTACCGACATTTGTTGACACAATAATTGTCGTAACAGATAATTGGTCACGTACGTCATTCACCCCACAGGAGGACGCAGCATGACCGCTTTGCAGGACCGCGTGAACGGGCTGATCGAGTACATCCAGACCGGCAAGATTCTTGAGGCGATGGACGAGTTCTACGCCGACGACGTCAAGATGCAGGAGAACGCCAAGGACCCCTGCGTGGGCCTCGCGGCGAACATCGAGCGCGAGAAGGAGTTTCTCGCCAACGTCAAGGACTTCCACGCCTTCGACGTTCTCGCCGTCGGCATCGACGAGGCAAAGCAGGCCGTCCTGATCGAGAGCCAGATGCGCTTCACCAGCGTCGGCGGCGACGAGGTCGTCCTCGAGCAGGTCTCCGCGACCCGCTGGAAGGACGGCAAGATCACCCACGAGCGCTTCTACTACGACAGCGCCGGCTGAGAATCGGTTCAACACCGGCCGAGCCACGGCTCGCCTCCCTTGCGGTACGCTTCTGCCGACCTGAGCGCGGCACACCGCCGCGAGGGAGGGTGTTGCCGTGGATCCGATCGATCGTCGTCGATTTCTAGCGATGTCTGCCGGTGTTGCCGCCACCGCGGCCCTGCCGGCTTGGGCGATCAGTGATCGCTCGCGCCGCGATGAGCCCGTCCTGCCGTGGGAGAACCCGCGGGACGGGGCGTACATCAGCGATCAGCGCACCGACTGGGGCGGCAACGTCGTTGTGCTCGCGGGCGGCGACGGCAACGTCCTCGTGATCGACGCGAAGTACACCGCGTACTCCGCGGCGATCCGCCACGACGCCGAGATCGTCGGCGGCAAGACCGTTCACTTCGTGAACACGCACCACCACGGTGACCACACGGGCGGCAACGTCACGTTTGTCGGCGAGGGCCGGTCCTACGGCCACGAGGCCCTGATCCCGCGGGTCGAGAACCAGTTCCGCTCGTACCGCCGCCAGATTGATAACGGCGAAGAAATCGCGGGCCGCCTCGCCGAGTCCCTCGTCCGCTACGCCGCCAGCGTCCGCGCAAAGCTGCACACCTACGACGCGACGAGCTGGGTGCCGGAGAACGCCGTGCCGAAGTCGGGCACGACGCTCGACGTTGGCGGGCTCGAGGTGCGGCTCGCGCACCAAGGGCCCGGTCACACCGACAACGACCTGATCGTCCACTGCCCCGAGAAGAACATCATCCACGCCGGCGACCTGATCTTCGCGGGCCTCAACCCCTTCATCGACCGCAACGGCGGGGCCTCGGCCCGCTCGTGGGTCAAGAGCCTGGAGTTGATCGAGTCGATGTGCGACGCCGACACGATCGTTATTCCCGGTCACGGGAAGAAAGGCGGCGTCGAAATCGTTCGTGCCCAGCGGTCCTACCTCGAGAACCTGCTCGAGGAGGTGCAGAAGAAGATCGACGCCGGCGCGTCGCGTGATGAGGTCGTCGAAGCGACATTCGGCTTCCAGGACGGGCTGGGCTTCGGCCAGATCCGCGGCCGCGCGAACGCGGCGGTGTACGACGAGCTCACGCAGGACAACGGCTGACCAACCGCCCGACCGCGGCGAAGGAGAAAGACACCCATGGCCACCCCGCCCACCATGAAGCAGCTGACCGTCAAGACGCTCCGGCGCAACATCGAGACCGCTAAGAAGCTCACGGCCGACATCCCGTGCGATGACTGCGCCAAGCTCCCGCACGCCCACGCCAAGCACCCCGCCTGGGTCATCCCGCACCTGGCGATGGCGAACAAATTCGCCCTCGGCATGATGGGCATCGAGTGCGACGTCCCCGACGCCTGGACCGAAACCACCGACGGCGGCTCGAAGCCCGAGGCCGACCGCGCGAGGTACCCCAAGAAGGACGAGGCGATGGCGGCCCTTGAGAAGTCGAGCGAGCAGCTCATCGCGGCGTTCGAGGGCCTGTCAGACGACGTGCTCGCCGCCGACCTCCCGCACGAGGGCTTCCGCGCCGCGTTCCCGACCATCGCCGACGGCATGCACTACATCATGGCCCAGCACCCCGAGTACCACATCGGCCAGATGGCGACATGGCGCGCGGCCACGGGGTATGGGTCGCCCAGCTAAATTCAAAAAGCTCAATAATGAGTTTCGTTTCTAAACCGTTCATGTGACGCATGTTGGCGCGCATGGACGGCGTTCTCATGTCGGTTCCCTATTGTACCGCGATTCCTTCAGTCTACTCTGGGCAGATACCTGATTCCCAGAGGAGAGGTCATGGACACCCAAAGGCAGAACCGCTTCGCATGGATCGCCGTCGGCGCCCTCGCCACCAGCACGCTCGGCATGATCGCGATGACACAGCTTGGCCCGCTGGAGCCGCCAGTGGGGGGAGTGGCGGATACGTCGCCGGATCTAGCTGAGCTTCAGTCTCAACTCGAGGCTGTCTCGGATCGCCTTGACGAGCCGGAAGTCTTTGAGGTCTTCAATGCTCCATTGGCGGGCTCACTCAATGATCAGCTATTTGCAACGCTCGTGGCTCCCGGTCGTGTGTTTGTTGAATCGATCACAACATACCACGCCCATGCCACGGTCTTCGATGGACCGGGGCAAGTGGATACGGGATTTAGAACGCTTGCTGGGGATGTAGTTGGTCGAAGCACGAGTGTTTTT
>JBCDKU010000090.1:0-10757 GCA_038746265.1 Planctomycetota bacterium | reverse complement strand
GACATGGGACGACTCTAGTTGCCCGGTTGACCGCCGATCGCCTGACCGCGCGATTGTGAGCGTGCGCATGACCCATCGAGAATCCGGACCGCGGGCGAACCCTTTGGGAACCGTTGTCCGTATGAACTTGGTGGAAGAGGGGTTGTCCGGGCCGAATCAAGGGTGCCCGGCGGGCGTTTCGCGGCCCTCGATTCGAAGGCCCGTCCGATCAAATCGCCGAAAGGGGTCTGAGTCGGGAGGGCGCATCCCTGCCTCGGGCGCGGTCCATCGGGCCCCGCCGCGGGAGTTCACCGTGCGCGGCGTTGTGCTGCCGCACCGGATGACTGCCAGGGAAGGCGCCGCCATGAGTGATTTCACCGACCGAGACGCCGTCGAGATCTCGACCACCACCAACGACCACCAGGGCCCGGACGAGCTGCTCGGGCTGATCGAGTCCAAGCTCGACCGCCAGAGCTTCCAGGACCACCACTGGACGGGGTCGTTCTGGGATTACCTCAAGATCTGCGACGAGAACCCGTCGGTCCTGCGCAACGCCTACCAGCGGACGTACGAGGCGATCCTCAGCCACGGCTGGCAACGGTACAAGCGGTTCAAGAAGGACACCACCCGCTACCACTTCTTCAGCGACCCGTTTGGCGACGGCACCGACGGGATCTACGGGCTCGATCAGGCGCTCATGCAGCTCGTCGATTTCTTCCGGTCCGCGGCCGAGGGCTACGGCACCGACAAGCGCATCCTGCTGCTGCACGGGCCGGTGGGCTCCAGCAAGTCCACGATCGCAAGGCTCCTGAAGAAGGGCCTCGAGGCCTACAGCAGGACGCCCGAGGGCGCGATCTACTCGTTCAGCTGGCTGCTCGACGAGCACTGCGAGGTCTCGCCGGGCGAGCAGCCCCGCAACGCCGCACGGACGCACGAGTTCCCGAGCCCGATGCACGAGGACCCGGTGATCCTAGTGCCGCGGGCGGCGCGGGACGCGCTGTTCGAGCGTTTCAACGCGAGCTACACGCCCGAGCACCACAACGGCAAGCTCCGCATGTACGGCGAGCCCGATCCGTTCAGCCGCAAGATCTTCGAGGACCTGATGAAGTTCTACGACGGCGACTGGAAGCGGGTCATGGACCACGTCGAGGTCCGCCGCATCGTGCTGTCGGAGAAGGACCGCGTGGGCGTTGGCACCTTCCAGCCCAAGGACGAGAAAAACCAGGATTCAACGGAGCTCACGGGCGACATCAACTACCGCAAGATCGCGCAGTACGGCAGCGACAGCGACCCGCGGGCGTTTAACTTCGACGGTGAGCTCAACATCGCCAACCGCGGCATATGCGAGTTCATCGAGGTGCTCAAGCTCGACGTGGCGTTCCTCTACGACCTGCTCGGCGCGTCCCAAGAGCACACGATCAAGCCCAAGAAGTTCGCGCAGACCTACATCGACGAGGTCATCCTCGGGCACACCAACGAGCCCGAGTACAAGAGGCTGCAGTCCAACGAGATGATGGAGGCGTTCCGCGATCGAACCATCAAGATCGATATCCCCTACAACATCCGCCTCGAAGAAGAGATCAAGATCTACCAGAAGGACTTCGGACCCGAGCGCGTCCGCAACGTCCACATCGCGCCGCACACGCTCGAGGTCGCGGCGATGTGGGCGGTGCTCACGCGGCTTGAGGAGCCCAAGAAAGCCGGCCTGACCCTGCTGCAGAAGATGAAGCTCTATAACGGCAAGTCCATCCCGGGCTTCACCGAGGACTCGGTCAAGGAGCTCAAGGAAGAGGCCCCGCGCGAGGGCATGAACGGCATCAGCCCCCGCTACGTCCAGGACAAGATCTCCAACGCCCTCGTCAGCCCGCAGGCGATCGAGGAGCGGACCGTCAACCCCTTCATGGTCATCAACGAGCTCGAGCGCGGTCTGAGCCACCACTCGCTGCTCAACGACGAGGAGCTCAAGAAGGCGTACCGCGAGCACCTGAGCATCGTGAAAGAGGAATACGAGGACATCATCAAGGCCGAGGTGCAGCGGGCGATCAGCGCCGACGAGGACGCGATCAAGCGGCTGTGCGCGAACTACATCGAGAACGTCCGGGCGTACACGCAGAAGGAGCGTGTCAAGAACAAGTACACCGGGCGCGACGAGGAGCCGGACGAGCGGCTCATGCGGGCGATCGAGGAGAAGATCGATATCCCCGACAGCCGCAAGGACGATTTCCGCCAGGAGATCATGAACTACATCGGTGCCCTCGCACTCGACGGTAAGAAGTTCGAGTACAACACCAACGCGCGGCTGTACAAGGCGCTCGAGCTGAAGCTCTTCGAGGACTCGCGCGACACGATCAAGCTCAAGAACCTCGTCTCGAGCGTCGTGGACGACGAGACGCAGCAGAAGATCGACATCGTCAAGCAGCGGCTCATCAAGCAGTTCGGCTACAACGACGTCTCGGCCACGGACGTGCTGAACTACGTCGCGAGTATTTTCGCACGCGGGGATAGCAAGAGCGGGTGATCGCGGGGCCCGGCGGCGCTGTACCGTTTGGATATGCACCCCGCCGATCTCAACGACTTCGACCTGCTCACCCGCACCCTTGACGACGTCTGCGTCGGTGACCAGGCCGCCGGCCGCGACGCCGCGAAGGAGCTCTCCGAGCTCTGCCGCTCCGCGGGCGACGCCCACGATCACGCCGACCGCGACGCGGCGGCGCAACGGGTCGCGTCGATGTCCGCGGGCGAGCTGATGGGCGTGCTGCGGTACTCGACCGCGCGGTTTCACCTTCTGAACAAAGCAGAGCAGCTCTCGATCGCCCGGATCAACCGCGATCGGGAGCGGGACGCCTCGCTCGACGCGCCGCGGGCCGAGTCGCTGCTCGACGCGGTCAAGTCGCTCGCTGACCACGGCATCGACGGCCCGAAGCTCCGCGAGCTGCTCGGCTCGATCCACGTCTCGCCCACGTTCACGGCGCACCCGACCGAGACGCGGCGGCGGACCGTGCTCTACAAGCAGCAGGAGATCTCGAGCGCGCTGCACCGGCTGCGGCGCACCGACCCCACGCCCGTCGAGCAGGACGCGATCGAATCGGATCTCCGCCGCACGATCGGACTCCTGCTCGTCACCGACGACGTCCGCGCGCGTCGGCTCAACGTCATCGACGAGGTCAACAACGGGCTGTTCTATCTCACGGGCACGGTCTGGGACGCGCTGCCCGAGCTGGTCCGCCAGCTCGAGGATGCGGCCCGCACGGTGCACGGCGATTCGTTCACGCCGCTCGACCGCGCACCGCTGCGCTACCGCACCTGGATCGCGGGCGACCGCGACGGCAACCCCAACGTCACGGCCGAGATCACGCGGAAGGCGCTCGGCATGATGCGGTCGGCGGCGATCGAGAAGTTCGCGGCCGAACTCATCGCGCTGCGGCACGAGCTGAGCATCTCGACCCGCCGAGCCGACATCCCCGCGGCGTTCATCCGGAAGGTCGAGGACGAGGGCACCGAGTTCATCGACGACACGGGCGACAGCTTCCTCGAGCATGCGCGGTTCGAGCCGATTCGTGTGCGTGTGATGCAGATCCGGGGCCGCCTGCTCCGCTGCGAGACGTACACGTCGGCTGACCTCTCGCGCGACCTCGACGAGATCGACGGCATCCTCCGCGGCATCGGGCTGGGCGAGGTCGCGAGCCGTGGGCGCCTCGCCGCAATCCGGATGCGCGTCAAGGCGTTCGGCCTGCACCTCGCGACGCTCGACGTCCGCCAGCACTCGCGGATGCACGAAGCCGCCGTCACCGAGCTGCTCGCGCGGGCCGGCGTACACGCCGATTACTCATCGCTCGACGAGGCAAGCCGTATCGAGACGCTCTCGAAGGAACTCAAGAACGCGCGCCCGCTCGTCTCGGAATCCGCGGACCTGAGCCCCGAGACCACCGAGGTGCTCGGCGTGATGCGCGTCGTGCGCGACGCCGTCTCGCGCGAGCCCGAGGCGGTCGAGTCGTACATCATCTCGATGACCGACGCGGTGAGCGACCTGCTCGAGGTGCTCATCCTCATGAAGCAGGCCGGGCTTCTGCGGCTCCTGCCCGACGGTAAAGCCGAGTCGGATCTGGACGTCGTGCCGCTGTTCGAGACAATCGACGACCTCGAGCGCGCGCCGTCGCTCCTGCGCGAGATGTTCACGAGCGACGCCTACCGCCGCCAGCTCGCCGCCCGCGAGGCGGTGCACGGGACGGCGTTCCAAGAGATCATGCTGGGCTATTCCGACTCGAACAAGGACGGTGGGTTCCTCATGGCCAAGTCCGCGCTGCACGTCGCGCAGCGCGAGATCGCCGGTGCCTGCCGCGAGCACGGCGTCACCTTCCGGCTCTTCCACGGCCGTGGTGGCACGGTCGGGCGCGGCGGCGGCCGAGCGAACCGCGCGATCCTCGCGGCCCCGCCCGAATCGACCAACGGGCGCATCCGCTTCACCGAGCAGGGCGAGGTGATCTCCTTCCGCTACGCGATGCCCGAGATCGCGGGCCGGCACCTCGAGCAGATCCTGCACGCGGTCATGCTCTCGACGAGCCAGGAACCCAACGACCCGCACGCGGGCAGCGACGCCGAGAAGCTCGCGGGCAAGCTCGCGAAGGACGCGATGCGGACCTACCGCGCGCTCATCGATGATCCGGACTTCTGGCCCTGGTTCAGCAACGCCACGCCCGTGCGGCACGTCGGCGGGCTGCCGATCGCGTCGCGGCCCGTCTCGCGCGGCGGCGGCTCGCTCGAGTTCAGCAAGATCCGCGCGATCCCGTGGGTCTTCAGCTGGATCCAGACGCGCTACCTCGTGCCGAGCTGGTTCGGGCTCGGCACCGCCGTCGGCTCGCTGGGCGACGCGGAACTCGGGCTCTTCAAGGACGCCTACCGGAGCTGGCCCGCGCTTACCGCGATCATCGACAACGCCCAGCAGGAGATGGCCCGCGCCCGCCTCCCGATCGCGGCCCGCTATGGGCTCGCCGCCCCGCACGGCGAGGCGTTCCACGGCCGCATCGCCGCGGAGTACGGGCACGCCCGCGAGGCCGTCCTCAAGATCACGGGGCAGGCAAAGCTGCTCGACAACGTCCCGGTGATCCAGGACGCGATCGCCGCCCGAAACCCGTGGACCGACGTCCTGAACCTGATCCAGTTCGAGCTCCTGCGCCGGCACGACAACGCGGACGACGCCGAGCGGGAACGGCTCACACCCGCGATCCTCGCGAGCATGAACGCGCTCGCGGCGGCGATGCAATCGACCGGGTGATCGGCTAGGGTCGCTCGCGATGCCTGACGCCGACACCCCGCCCGAGATCCTGCCCCAGACCGAGTACACGCACCCGGTGCGCGTGCGGTACGCCGAGTGCGATCCGTTCCGGGTGGCGCACCACTCGAGCTACATCATCTGGATGGAAGAAGCCCGGACCGAGATCCTGCGGCCCACCGGGATCACGTACGCGGACCTCGAATCGCGCGGGATCTTCCTGGTGATCACGAAGCTCGAGGTGAAGTACCGCCGGCCCGTGCGGTACGACGACCTGCTCGAGATCCGCGCCAAGGTCGAGCCCGCGGGGGCGATCCGGATCCGGCACCGCTACGAGATCGCGCTCGTCGAGCGCATGGGTGGTGCGCCCGACCCGAGTGATCCGGCTACGCCTATCGACGGCGTGTGCGCGATCGCGACGACCGAGCTTGCGTGCGTGGGCGCGGACGGGCGTCCGAAGCCCTTGCCCGGATGGCTCGCCGGACGCGCATAAGTGTCACGCGTGAACGAGCCCCCAGCGTGAGCTGGGGGAATGGAAACGTCAAGCGTGAACGAACTTGCGTCTCCCCCAGCTCGCGCTGGGGGCTCGTAAAGAGAACACACCCGCGAGGGAGGCACGTTCTCACACCCGCTTACGGAAGGATCTCACCGAGCCGCTTCATGGGGAGTCCCATGACCGTCGTCGGGTCGCCCTCGCAGGTGATGGGCCAGCCCGCCTCGACGCGCTCGGCGAGGTTGTACGCCCCGGCCTTGCCGCGCCAGGCTTCCGAATCGAGGTAGGACTCGATCTCGTCGTCCGAGATCTCGCCGACCGTGACGTGGGCGTCATCGACGAAGACGGTCCGGCAGCTCTCCGAGGTGTCGAGCATCGCGACGCCCGTCACGACGCGGTGGGCACCACCCGACAGCTGGCGGATCATGCGCCCCGCCTCGTCGCGGTCCTTCGGCTGACCGAGCAGGTTGCCGTGCTTCACGCAGACGGTGTCGGCCCCGATCACCAGAGCCGGGGCGTCGCCCGCGCGTTCGATCCAGTGGTCCGCTCCGGCGCGGGCCTTGAGGTATGCAAGCGCGGCAACCCATGCGTTGGGCTCGGTTTCCAGACCCGGGCAGAGCTCGCCGTCGTCCACGCCCGCGTTGATCGCCTCGAAGCTGTAGCCGGCGTCCGCGAGCAGCTCGCGGCGGCGCGGGCTGGTGCTCGCGAGGACCAGCGTCTTGTTGGCTTTCTCGTCCGTCACGGTGGCGTCTCGCTGGGCATCGAACCCGCCGTCATTGGAGCGGTCCTCGATCCCAGATTGCATGGTCATTCCGGTGGGCAGGTCTGCGGTTGCGTGCATGTGCCGTGCGCCTTTCGCTCGATTCTGCCGCGGCGATTCGCCCGTCCTGAGTTCGAGCCGCGGAGGCCTATTGTTCGGCCATGAAGGCCCACTTGGTTCAGATGAACCTCGCATGGGAGGACCGTCGCGAAAACTTCGCGCGGTGTGACCGATTGCTTCGCGCAGCGCCCATCGAAGAAGGGGATCTGGTCCTCCTTCCGGAGATGTTCGATTCGGGATTTAGTCTGAATACGGAAGTCACCGCCGACCGCCGGGGCGAGACCGATACCTATCTCGCTGAGCTGGCGGATGATCTGGGCGTCACCGTTCAGGGTGGACGCACCGTCAGGTCGTGCGACTGCGACAAAGCCACCAACCACGCGACCGTCTGGGGACCCGGGCACGCCCGGCTCGCGGACTACGCGAAGATCCACCCCTTCTCGTTCGGCCGCGAGCCCGAGGCGTTCCGGGGTGGTGATGAGATTGCGCTTTTCGATTGGGTGTCGGGCAACAACGCTTTGCGCGTGTGTCCTGCTGTCTGCTACGACCTGCGGTTCCCGGAGCTGTTCCGGATGGGGCTGAGCCGCGGGGCGGAGGTCTTCGCGATCGGCGCGAACTGGCCCGCGGCACGAGCCGGTCACTGGCGGGCCCTCGCGATCGCCCGGGCGATCGAGAACCAGGCGTACGTCGTCGCGGTCAACCGCTGCGGATCGGACCCCCACCTCGACTACGCGGGCGGCACGATCGCGGTCGATCCAAAGGGCGAGGTCATCGGCGAGCTCGGCGGCGACGAACAGGTCCTCAGCGTGGACGTGAATCCCGAGCTGATCCGGTCGTGGAGACGGGCGTTCGGGGCATGGTCCGATATGAAATTGCTCGGCCTGACACCGCCCGAGATTCCCGATACGGAACACGGGGCGGCCGGCGAGCGTTCATAGAGTTGAATCGAGCGGGACGGCTGTCTGTCCCGCCGGAGGGATCCACCGATGACCGAGACGAGCCCGACCAACACCGCCTACTTCGCCGCAGGCTGCTTCTGGGGCGTCGAGATGGCGTTCAGCATGACCGAGGGCGTCACCGCGACCGAGGTCGGCTACATGGGCGGCCGGACCGAGAACCCGAGCTACGAGGACGTCTGCCGCACCGAGACCGGGCACGCCGAGACGGTCAAGGTCACGTTCGATCCGAGCCGGGTCACCTTCGAGGATCTGCTGAAGGTCTTCTTCGGCAACCACAAGCCCACCCAGCTCAACCGGCAGGGTCCCGACATCGGCACCCAGTACCGCTCCGCGATCTTCCCGACTGACGACGCGCAGCGTGAAGCGGCCGAGGTCACGATCCGGGCGGAGGACGAGTCAGGGAAATGGGACAAGCCCGTTGTCACGACCATCGAGCCGATGGCCCCGTTCTACCGCGCAGAGGAATACCACCAGAAGTACCTCGAGAAGCGCGGCAAGACCTCCTGCGGGATCTGATAACACGCCCGGTACGCTGGTCGTGTGCTGACGTACCGTGAGCAGATCCCGATTGGGCCGGTCCGCGCTGTCGTACTGCGGTTCTGGATGATGCGATCGGCGGGTCTCGCGGAGCCCGAGCGGATCGTCCCCGACGGTTGCCCCGAGCTGATCTTCAACCTCGCCGATCCGTTCGATCGGATCCGAGACCACGGCAAGCACCGCCAAGCGGGCACGCTGCTCGTCGGCCAACTGCCGTCCGCGATCCGGATCGCTTCGACGGGGCGCGTTGATCTCTTTGGCATCCGGTTCGAGCCGCACGGTTTGGCTTCACTGACGGGCATCGCGGCGCACACGGTGACCGATCTCGATCTTGATGCCTCCGACGTTGACCGGCCGCTTGCGTTTGCCCTGCGCGATGCCGTTGCATCGGGAGCGTTTGCTGAGCGGTGTCTTCGGGCGTCCGGTGTTCTGGACAGCGCGATGAGCCGCCGGCCCACGGACCCGGGCGCGTGGCTTGCCCGAGAGGCCGTCGATGCCGCGGAACGTGGTGACACTCTGAGCATCGATCAGATCGCGCACCGGATCGGCGCGAACCGGCGCACCGTCGAGCGAGCCTTCCGGTCGCACGTCGGCCTCACACCGAAGCGGTTCCTCCGCATCGCGCGCATCCGGCGGGTGATCGCCGATCTGGAACGGGGCGGTGTCTCGCTCAGCGGGCTCGCGGCTCGGCACGGCTTCGCGGATCAGCCCCACCTGACCCGCGAGTTCGGGCAGCTCGCGGGCGTGACGCCCGGGGCGTACCTCGCCGAGCGGACACCTTTCGATGCCTGCCTCGTCGGCGCCGACGCGAACTGACATTCGGATTCAGTCGCGATTGTTCAAGACGCAGACGCGCGTGCGCGGCACGATGCCCACATGAACACACGCATGAACACACGCATGAACACACGCATGAACACACGCATGAACACACGCACCCCCGCGCGGCTCGCGCTCACGCTCGTACTTGTCGTCTCGGCTTTCTCTCTGGCCGCGCTGCCCGCACCGGAGAAACCCAAGCCCGCTCCCGATCTTGCGTGGATCGCTGGGACGTGGTCGGGCGAGATGTGGGGCGGGGTGTTCACCGCGCATTACGGCCTCACCGGCGACGGCCGCGTGGTGGGCTACAGCCGGCACACGCGCGGCGAGCAGGAGTCGTTCTATGAGTTCGAGGTTCTGGACCTCACGCGGGAGACGCCGACCTACACACCTTACCCGGGAGGGCGGCGTGCCGAGACCTTCACGCTGACCGGAACGGAGAACACGCGGGCGGTCTTCGAGATGCCCGAGAAGGACTACCCGACCCGCGTCGTCTTTGAGCGCGTCGGCGGCAAGCGTCTCGTCATTACGCTCGACGACCCGCACGGCGGCGGCGACAAGGTCGAGGTGTTCGATCTCGCCCGGCAGTAAGACCTAGCCGGCCCCCGCGACGCGCTCGACTTCCTCGACGCTCGTGATGCCCTCGGAGACGAGCTTCCAGCCGAATTCACCCAGCGTGGTGAAGTGGTTGTTCGAGATCGCCTTGCGCATCGCCTGGATGCTGGCCTCGCCCAGGATGACGTCGCGGAGCTCGTCGGTGACCTCGAGCAGCTCGAAGAGGCCGTGGCGTCCGCGGTAGCCGGTCTTGAGGCAGTGCTTGCAGCCGACTGCGGCTTTCACCTTCGTCACGCCCCGCCCGTACCTGCCCATGCGGTTCACGAGGCCCGGCGTGACCGGGACGTCGCGGGCGCACGTCGGGCAGAGCTGACGCACGAGCCGCTGGGCGAGCAGGAGCGAAACGGAGTTCGCGACGAGGTAGGGCTCGACCTTGAGATCAAGCAGGCGGTAGACCGCCGACACCGTGTCCTTGGAGTGGACGGTCGAGAAGACGAGGTGACCCGTCATGGCGGCCTGCATCGCGGTGCGGGCGGTGTCCTCGTCGCGGATCTCGCCCAGCAGGATCACGTCGGGATCCTGGCGGAGCACGCTGCGGAGCAGGTTGCTGAAGCCCTTGCCGGTCCGCTCGTCCACGGGCATCTGCGTGACGCCCTCGAGCTGGTACTCGACGGGGTCCTCGATCGTGATCACATTGCGGGAGTCGCGGTCGATCTCGCGGAGACCGTTGTAGAGCGTGGTGGTCTTGCCCGAGCCGGTCGGGCCGCAGACGAGCAGCATGCCCGCGTCGAGCTGGGTCACGCTCTCGAGCTTGTCGCGCATGTAGCCGATGAGGCCCAGATCGCCCAGCGAGGTCGGGACGTTGAACTGATCGAGCACGCGGATGACCATCTTCTGGCCGTACACAGACGGCGTGAAGCTGACGCGGTACTCGACGCGTTTGCCGTTGAAGCGCGACGTGAAGTGGCCCTCTTGGATCGAGTCGCGGGCGGCCTGCTTCATCTCGCAGGCGGTCTTGACGAGGCCCGCCGCGAGCTCGTAGGACTTCTTGGGCATCTCCGCAACCCAGATCATCTGGCCGTCCACGCGCATTCGGATCTGGGCGTTGTCCTCGTTCTTTGGCTCGACGTGGATATCGGTCGCCATCGTGCGGCGTGCGGCGCGGAGCAGCATGCGGGCGGCGGTCGGGCCGTCGCCCTTGCCCTCGAGCGCCTCGCTCGGGTTGCCGCGGGCGTCGAGCAGGTCGAGGGACTCGTCCTTGGGTGCCGCGGAGATCGAGGCGTTTTCGATGACCGACCACAGCGCTTTAACCCACGGGAGGTCGCG
>JBCDKU010000089.1:0-10777 GCA_038746265.1 Planctomycetota bacterium | reverse complement strand
GCCTGCACCACCCGGTCGTTGTTAGACTGATCCACCAGCACCGTGAGCTGCGCGAGATCGTTGCGGAGCCCGCGGATGAACGCCGCGGCCTCCTCGGCCTTGCCGACCACGCCCGTACCATCAGTAATCAGATTCGCCGCGTCCGACCACGCACCAAAGAAAGTCTGCAGCTGCGTCGAGAAATCAGAATCGGTCAGCTCGTTGAGAATCGTCTCGAGCTGCCCTAGGACGCTCGCCGTCTCGCCTGTGCTCGCTTCTTCTGAAAGGCTCGCGCGGAGCCGTGACAGCACCGCCTCGTCGATCTGCCGCGTCACGCCCGTGACGCCCACGCCCCGGCCGAGCACGATCGAGCCCGCCTGATCGCCCCGGATCGGCGCGAGCGAGACGGTCTGACGCGAGTAGCCCTCCGTGGCCGCGTTCGCGAGGTTATTGCCGGCCGTCTGGATCGCGACCTGGCTCGCACTGAGCGCCGTCGCGCCGATATTCAGTGTGCTTGTCAGCCCCATCGAAGACCCCCGCGGCTCCGCCGCGATCAGGGAACCCGCCCGTTAGCTCTGCACGTCCAGCCCGGTCATGACCTGCGAGGTGTTCCGCACCGCGCCGTCCCGCCCGTACGTCCCGGCGTGGCTCAGCCGCGCCCCGACCTGCTGCACCACACCCCGCAGGTGCATGAGCAGCGACTCGCTCGCCGCCTTGATTGCGACGTGCGCCGATTGCGCCCGCGCAATCAGCTCACGCAGCTTCCGCGCCCGTTCGGCGAGCTGCGTCCTCGCAGGCTCGGGCGACGCCGCCGAGAGCTGCGTGACCGTCATCGCCGGATCGCTCTTGCCGCGTACGGACATGAGCGACCGCCGCCGCGCATCGAGCGTGCCGATGCGTTCAAAGATCGCCTGCTCCCGCTGCCCGAGTTCGTCGAGGGCGGCCCCGTTGGCAAACCGGATCGCCGTCTTGTGCTCCTCGAAGAGCATCAGCAGCTGCTCGTGCGCGTCGATCATCTCATCGAGCACGGGAACAACAGGGTGCGCCGGGCGTTCAGTGGTCATGCCGCGTCCTCCTGCGTGGATCCGGCGACGACCGGACCCGATCGGGAAGACCTCAGCAAGTCGCTTGCCACATCATCAACGATCGACCACTTGGTCGAGCGAACCACCTCGAGCGCAACCGTTCCGTTCAGCATCGAGCCGAACTGCTTGTCCGCCTCAGTCCGTTGGAAGGGCGGGGCTGGGTCGGAGAGCTCGCTGAACGAATCCAGCAGCGGCTTGATGAACGTCGAAGCAATAAACCGCTCGGCCGTGTCGTGCGCCTGCTCTTCCGCCGTCTGGTCCGGCTTGGAAGGCGTCCGGTTCGAAATACCCAGCACGTCCGCAAAGTCCCGCTGCGCATCTACGGTCGGCCCGCCAGCAAGCCCGGGCGTCAACGTCGTGATCGCCCCGGCTCGCCCGAGTCCGCCGAGCGAACCGCCGCCAAAGGTGCCCAGACTCATCGCCCGACCCCCTCAACGATGAGCTTCCCGTGGATCTTGCCCGACTCGTCGAGCATCTCCAGGATCTCGATCTGATCGCGGGCCGGCAGGTCGAGCCGCTCGAACGCCGCGAGCAGCTCCTGGATCCGCGTCAGCTCGGTCTCGGTCGCACCGGTCTCGAGCGACGTCCAGTTCTCGCGGTTGACGATCGGCGCCTCGGGCGTCGGCAGCGGCGGAGGCAGCGTCGTCGTGATCACCAGGTCGTTGTGCGTGATCACCGTCGGCTCGATCCGTACGTCACCCGTCACCACGATCGCGCCGGTCGCCCGGTAAGCCCGGATCGTCGCCGGCACGCCGAGCTGCGAGGCGACGATCGTCGTGCTGAGCACCGAGTCCACGAACGACGCGGGATCCTCCCGCTCGACCTCGGGGACGTAGATCCGGATCGTCCGCTCGTCGAGCGCCCGCGCGATCTTGTCGGTGGTGGGGTCGGTCGTGAGGAAGTACGCGTCGTTGATCTGCTGCGCGATGTGGCTCACCGCGCTGAAACCCGTGTACGACCGATCCACGACGAGATCGAAGACGTCCACGATGTCGGGCGTCGTGTCGATCGTCCGCGTGATCCGGGCGCCGCCCGAGACCACGCCGACCCGTGGGTTGTCCCGATTCGGGATCCGGATCGGCCCCTGGGCGATCGCGTACCGCGCCTGCGCGAGCGTGTCCGGGCTCACGAGCGGCGTCATCATCAGCTCGCCGCCCTCGAGGCTCTGCGCCGAGTTGATCGTCGAGATCCGAACGTCGAGGTTGTCGTTCTCGATCGCACCCGTCGAGGGGATCGTCGCCGTGACGTAGACGATCGCGACCGCGTTCGCCGCCGCCAGCTCGGCGAGATCACCGACCGGCTGCCCGAGCCCGGTCAGCGCCTGCGCGAGCGGCCGTGCAACAAGAGCCTCCTGGCCCGAATCGCCCGTGCCGTTCAGGCCCGTCACGATGCCCCAGCCGTGGATGACGCTGTCGCCCTGCCCGCGGAATCGCGTGACATCGCGCACGTCCGTGCCCCGCGCAAGAGCCGCGATCAGGAGCACCGCACACGCTGCGCCGATTCGTGAGATCGTCCGTCGAGTGGTCGTCATGCCCTGCTGGACGCAACGGACATGCCGAAAGAGCACGGAGGGGCCCGGGTCACCCTAGAAGTTGAACAGCGTCTCGAGCACCTTCGTGATGATGCCCTTCTTGGTCGCGTTCCGCAGCTCGCCCTCGCTTGTGGAGGAGATGTTCAGGTTCGCGAGCTGGTTCGACAGGATCGTGTTCTGCTGCGTCACGTCGATCCCGCGGGCGACGCCGGTCAATGTCACCGTCCGCTTCTCGCCGTCCTGATCCACAACGCTGCGGGCCTCGAGCACCAGGTTGCCGTTCGGCTTGACATCGATCACTTCGGCTGAGATCCGGGCGTTCAGGCGGCGATCCTGATCGAATCGACCCTGGCTGCGGAAATCGTTCTGCTGCTGGAGCTCGAGCAGGCTGAGGTTATCGATATTACCCGCGCGGAGTTGTGCTTCGAGAAGCTGCGAGAGACTGACGAGCGCCCCGAGCTCGATGTTGTTGATGATCTGCTTCCGCGTCTCCATCCGATCGAAGTTCTGGGACCTCGTGTTCTCATCGATGATGATGTACACGATGTCGTGGATCGCGAACGCACGGGGCTCGGGCGGCTCGAAGTAGATGAAGCTCGACGCCCGCAGATCCGCGTACCGGTCGGGCGATCCATCCGCATTGATCGCGATTGGGTCCTGCTTCAGGAACAGGCTCTGCGCGCACGCCGCGTGCCCGAATGCCGATACCGCGAGACCCGCCGCCACCACACGCGATCCGAACATCATCGATTCCCTTCCTTCGCTGCTTGTGCCGCCGCCACGATCACCAGCCCGGGTCCGCTGACCCGACCGACCAGCCTCGTGCGCGAATCGCCGAGCCGGATCCCGATCCGATCGCCGGCCGATCCGTCCTCGAGCGCGACCGCGTCGCCCTCGAGCGAGACACCCCGCGCCAGGTACCGCACCCGGACCTGCTCGCCCCGATGGACAAGCGTGACCGAGCGGAGGTGATCCGCGGTGATGAGCGTCCCCGCCGGGATCTGGCTCCGGGCGAGCGAGCCGAGCGATTCCGCGGAGGTCGCGGGCCGGATCTCAGGACCGACCCAGCGCTGCGCGACACCGACATGATTCTGCGCGAGGACCTCGCCGCGGCGCACATTCGTTGTGGTCGTGACCACCGTGCGCCGGACCTGCACGCCCACGCGGACCGTCCCGCTCGCCACGATCAGATCGCCCTCGTAGACAATCACCCGGATCGGGGTTGTCTCGGCGAGCGCGACCGGCTTGAGCTCGACGTGCCGACCGAGGATCTCGACATCGAGCAGGTTGGCGTCCCGTGCCTCGAACCGGATCCGCGTCTCAAGTTCGGCGTCCGCCAGCATCGTCGCGATCCGCGGCGCGATCAGATCGCGCACCGTCGGCGCTCCCGGCCCGCTGACGTCGTTCTTCGCTTCATCCGCCGCATCTGCTGCCGGTGTGGTCTTCTTGTCCGGCTTCTCGGGCATGCCCGGCGCGACCCGCACCGCACGACCGTGCAGCTCGAGCCGGCCCCAATTTACACGGCCAGACTCGTTCAGCTGCCGACGGATCTCGCCCGCCTCCATGGTCGCCCAGTGCGACGACCGCTCGGAGGCGGGCAGGACCACGACCCCGCCCAGCGCGACCGCGGCCGCGCCGTCGAGGGCCGCGATGTCCCGCAGCACCACGTCCGTCCCCTCCGCCACGCGGGCGGTCGGGTGCAGGCGGATCGTGTCGGCGAGGCACGCCGAGGCGACCGCGAGCGTGATGAGGACGCAGATAATGCGCACGGGACCCGTACCTCCGTCGCCGATTACCGGCGGAGCTGACCGATCTGCTGGAGTGCCTCATCCGCGGCGCGGATGACCTGGCTGTTGAGCTCGAACGACCGCTGCGTGCGGATCAGCTCAATGAGCTCCCGCGTCGGATCGACGTTCGATGCCTCGAGCGTGCCCTGCACGATCGTGCCGAGGCCCTCGGTGCCGGGCTGTGCCGGTAGAGGCTGACCAGACGCGCCGGACTCGACGTACAGGTTCTCGCCGATCTGCCGCAGGCCCGCGGGGTTGATGAAGTCCGCGAGTTGCAGCTGTCCGAACTCCACGAACTCCGCGTTGCCGGCGACGTTGCCGCCGATAATGCCGTCCGCGCTGATCGTGATGTTCCGGGCGTCCTGCGGGATATTGATGTTGGGCTCGAGACGCCGGCCCGAGTCGGTCGCGAGGACAAGGTCGCCCTCGGCGTTGATCGCGAAGTTGCCCGCACGCGAATACCCGATGCCGTTGCCCTGATCGTCCTCGATATCCACCTGGAAGAACCCGCGGCCCGCGATGTAGAGGTCGAGCTCACGGCCCGTCTGGATGGGCGAGCCCTGCTCGAAGTTGAGCTGCGTGCCCGAGACCTCCACGCCCAGACCCACCGAGAGCCCGGTCGGGCTCTGGTCGCCGTTGGCGTTCTCGACGCCCGGCAGCCGCCGCTCGATGTAGAAGAGATCTTGGAAGTTCGCGCGGCTCGCCTTGAAGCCGGCGGTGTTGGCGTTCGCGAGGTTGTTCGCGATCACGTCGAGCCGCGTGTTCAGGGCGCTCAGGCCCGAGGCGGCGGATCGAAGAGCAATGCTGGCCATCGTCTATCTCCGTCGGCGGGCAAGGAACGCATCCGCCCGCCGCGTGGTGTCGGTCTGGTGTGTCAGTGGGGGATCAGCGAACCGCGTGCCCGTCAGAGAGGCGCGGCATCAGCGCGGCCGATCAGCGGAGTCGGGCAAAGGTGTTGATCGCCTGCTCCAGCATCCTGTCGTGGCTGCGGATCATGTTGGTGTTGGTCCCGACCGCCTTCGTCGCCTTCGTCACCCGCATCATTGCGCGGATCGGGTTCACGCCCGAGGCCTCGACCGCGCCCTGCTCGATCATGCCCGGAGCCGGGGAGGCGTTCTGCAGCTGGTCCCGCGTCGGCTGGTAGAGCGTCCCGCCGATCCGCTTCAGGCGGTCCCGGTCGGGCACGTCCACGAACTCGAGCCGTGTGATCGGGGCTCCGTCCACGCGGACGAGGCCCTCCCGATCAACGGTGAATGATCCCTTCGCGGGGAGCGAGATCGGCGTGCCGTTCACGTCGAGCACGGGCAGGCCCGTGGTCACGTGCGTGAGTTGCCCGTTCGCGCCGCGCGTCAGCCGCCCGTCGCGGGTGAGCCGCAGAGCGTCGGTCGAGCCGTCGGAGCTATCTCTCACGACGAGGAAGCCCTGCCCGCGGATCGCGAGGTCGAACTCGTTGCCGGTCTTGTCGATGGCGCCCTGCGCAAAGTTCGCGCGGTTCGGCGCAGCGTGAACGCCGCCGCCCAGCGATTCGAGCAGCGCGTTCGAGGGGATGTGGCGCACGCCGTCCTCGTTGCGGACGGTGTCGCGCTGCCGCATGAACACGTCGTCGGGCTTGAACCCGACGGTGTTCGCGTTGGCCAGGTTGTTCGCGAGCACGTCCGCCTTATAAGACGACGCGAGCACGCCCGAGGCCGAGAGCTGGATACCGTAGTACACCGCTCGAACTCCTTTCGCGCAGCGATACCCATCTGATGTCGCGCGGCCTCCCTGCCGCACGCCGACTGGTCGCCGCGGGTCCCGGCCGTCCTTGGCCGCCCTGCGATCGACGCCGCCCGGGCCTCCGTGCCCGAGCATCCCGCGCCGCGGTCGTCCGGGGACTCCGCCCCGGGTGACGCCCGCGTCGCGAGCGAGATGTCCTCTCGCGGAACCATTCACAACCAGCGTGCCAAAGCGGATCCCGCACGTCCGGCGCGTGTTCCTGCGCACCGACCCTGCGCGTGCGCGGCGACGGCGCACAAATAGGCCCGGTTGCGCTCCCGGATGTCGAAGATGCGCCTCAGTTCATCGAGGGGCACCGGCTCGCCGCCTGGCCGCACGGGCAGCACGCCTGGGGCAGCGAGGACGCCGCGGGTGTGCTCGATTTCGCCTGGAAACCGGACAACACCCGCCGGAAGGTCCGCCCGCGGTACTCGGGGTCCGGGACCGGCTTGTCCGCATCGGCCATCGACCGACGCAGCTCAAGGACCGTCCCGTCCTGCTCGCAGCGATACTCATACAGTGGCATCGGGCAGACTCCTTCACCGCCGGCACGCGGCCGGCAGGCAGAGTCTACGGCAACGGCTCCGAGCGAGAAGAAAAGGGATTCACCGCATGACCGCCATCACCGACGGCCTCGGACTCAAGGACAAGCACTGCGTCGTCACGGGCGGCACGGGCGGGCTCGGCGCCGCCGTGGTCTCGCGGCTTGTTGAAGCCGGCGCGAACGTCACGGTCCCCGTCTTCCACCACCACGAGATGTCCGATTACGACTGGTGCGACGCCGACTGCGTTCGCTGCGTCGAGGGCGTGGACCTGACCGAGCCCGTGCGGTGCCAGACGTTCTACGCCCGGGCGGTCGCCGAGCGCGGACCGCTCTGGGCCTCGATCCACGTGGCGGGCGGCTTCTCGATGGGCGGCATCGACGCGACCGACCCCGAGGTCTTCGACAAGATGATGGCGATGAACGCCAAGACGTGCTACCTCTCCTGCCTCGAGGCGGCCCGCCACATGAAGCACAACGAGCCGAGCGAGTTCGGCCGCGGTCGCATCCTCAACGTCACGGCCCGCGTCGCGCTGGTCCGAGAAGCCGGCGCGAACATGGTCGCCTACTCCGCGAGCAAGGGTGCGGTCGCCTCGATCACGCAGTCGCTGGGCTCCGAGCTCGCGAACGACGACATCTGGGTCAACGCGATCGCCCCGTCGGTCGTGGACACCGCCGCCAACCGCGAGGCGATGCCCGACGCCGACCACGACGCCTGGCCCAAGCCCGACGAGATCGCCGAGACGATCGCGTTCCTCGTCTCGCCCGCGAACCGCGCGACACGCGGGGCGTTGGTGCCGGTGTACGGGCGGAGCTGAGGTGCCGGGGCATTCGGCACTCGGCATTTGGCATTCGGGCCTGCCAGAGGTGAAGGCACTGCCGTGGTTGTTGAGGTCACTGAGATCAACGACCGAGCGGGTGTCCTTGTCAACGGCAACCACGTTGATCACTCGACCTCTATCGCGAGGTATGAGGAGCTGATCGGCGACAGTCCTCGAGAATGGGTCTCAGACAAGGCCTACGGACGTAGTCACCCGTTCTCAAAGCGTTTTGCGTTCGACAAATCAGGCGTATTTCTCCACCAAGATGTGAGGCGAAGCACAATCACAGGCCTCGTTCTTGTCTTTGCGACCCGCGGGGTGGAGTATGAACCACGCCTTCCCTTCGCTGGGCAGGTTGCGTTCGACGGCTATGCCATCGGATCGTCACAGTCGCATGTCCCGCCGGGCTTCTTGCCCGAACTCGGTGGCTTCCGTCGCGACTACGGAGCGTTCTCAGTGTGGTTGGAGCAAAGACGAGGTGCGATCTGTTCGGTTTGGATCGAATTCAGCTGAGGTAGATCCGAGATCCGGTCGGTCTAGTATTCACAGCAAGCCGGTAGCCTCGCCGCCGTGGATCGTTCTGGATCCCGGCACGGAGAATCTGCTGGCAGCGTCCGGGGCAGGGTGCCCTAGACGCTCACGCAGACCGGCACTTCTTCCCGTATGCATCCCGATATGCATGGGCAGGACGCCCAAACACAATCAGCCCACGCGCTGACCGAGCGCGCGGGCACGGAGACCTTCTTGATCCAGTCCTTTGAATCGCTCGGCCTCTCCCGGCCCATCCTCGAAGCCATCGCCGAAGACGGCTACGACCTCCCGACACCCATCCAGTCCACGGCGATCCCGCCCGCGATGCAGGGCCGCGACGTCCTCGGGCTCGCGCAGACCGGCACGGGCAAGACCGCGGCCTTCGCGCTGCCGCTGCTCGATCGGCTCATGAACGCCAAGCCCAACACCAAGCGCCGAGGCATGGTGCTGCCCCGCGCGCTGATCCTGTCGCCCACACGCGAGCTCGCGACGCAGATCGCCCAGAGCGCCAGCGGCTACGCACGGCACACCGGGCTCTCGGGCTGCACCGTGTACGGCGGCGTCCGCCAGTACCAGCAGGTCCGCAAGCTCAAGGCGGGCGTGGACGTGATCGTCGCGACACCGGGCCGCCTGCAGGACCTGATGGACCAGGGCTACGTCGATCTGAGCGCGATCGAGGTGCTCGTGCTCGACGAGGCCGACCGCATGCTCGACATGGGCTTCATCAAGCCCATCCGTGAGATCGCGGCCGAGTGCCCGAAGGACCGCCAGACGCTGATGTTCTCCGCGACGCTCGCGAAGGAGATCGAGCAGCTCGCGCAGTCGCTGCTGAAGGACCCGGTGCGCGTCGAGATCGCGGGCAAGAAGAAAGAGAAGCTCAAGATCAAGCAGGAGGTGCACATGGTCGAGGGCGACCAGAAGCAGCCGCTGCTCGAGATGATGCTGGGCGACGACACCGTCACGCGGGCCGTGGTCTTCACCCGCACCAAGCACGGCGCGGACAAGGTCGCCAAAAAGCTCGGCAAGGCGGGCGTCACCGCCGTCGCGATCCACGGCAACAAGAACCAGAACCAGCGCGACCGTGCGCTCGACGCCTTCCGCCACGGCCGCTCACGCGTGCTCGTCGCGACCGACGTCGCTGCCCGCGGCCTCGACGTGGACGGCGTGAGCCACGTCTTCAACTTCAACCTGCCCAACGAGCCCGAGGCCTACGTCCACCGCATCGGCCGCACGGGCCGCAACGGCGCCGAGGGTATCGCGGTCAGCTTCTGCGACCCGACCGAGCGGGCCTACCTCCGCGCGATCGAGAAGCTCACCGGCAAGCGTCTGGGAGGAGAGGGCCGCGACGACCGGGGAGGCGACGCCGGCGAGCACCGCAAGCCCCGCAAGAAGCCGCGCCGCCGCAAGCCGAGCAACAAGCCGGTCGTGTCCTCGACAGGCGAGAAGCCCGGCGGCGGCGCCGGCAAGCCCCGCGGCAAGAAGAAAGCGGGCCACCGCGGCCAGCGGAAGGCCAACGCCAAGGCCCGCGAGAACTGATCACAAACGTGCCACTGGCGATCTTATCGCCAGTGTGAAGCCCATGGACGTTCCAGAGTCACACTGGCGGCAGAGACCGCCAGTGGCACCCGGCTTGATCGTCAATAGACATAGACTTTCCCGTGGGCATGAATGTGGTAGCTCTCCGGCGTGCCACCGAATGAAAGCTCCAGCTTCTTCCCGTCTTCGAAGACCAGAAGCAGTTCGAGGTCTTCGCCGAGTAAAGCTGACGTGACGACGGTATCGAGAAGATCTCGGAGGGCATCGACCGCCTTGAGGTCCCAATGGACCATGCGTCGCAGTCGCCCGTGACGATCCGTGACAATGACCTCGCCGTCGAGAATGTCTATCCCTACCCCAGTGTTGTCGAACTCAAGTTCTATCAGATTCGGTTGTACACGGAAGGATGTCAGTCTCAGTCCTTTGAATAGGACGGAAACATCGAGCGTGCGATCCCCGCGAACGTAGTCCTTACTCACGACAGCTTGCTCGCCACCTTCTCCTCCCACTCCCCAAACCCCTCCCGTCCCATCAACCCAAACGTTGCCTTCTTCCCCGTCTCCACCGCTGGCTGGTCGTAGGCGTCCACGTTCAGCATCAGGCCCGCGTAGGCGGTCGCGACCTGCCAGAGCATCATGAACTCGCCGACGTGGCGGGCGTCCACACGCGGGAATTTGATCGTCAGGTTGGGCCGTTCCGACTCGACCAGCGCGTATTCCGTCGCCCGCTTCTCAGCGTTGAGCAGCTTCGACATCTTCTGGCCCTCGAGGTACTGGAGCGCATCGATTCCAAGCCCGGTCGGCATCGTGACGGCCTCACCCGTCGCGCCGAAGTCCTCGACCTCGATCAGGCAGAAGACCTTGTCGTTGGGTCCCTCGCGGTAGAGCTGGACCTGCGAGTGCTGGTCGGTCGCGCCGAGCGCCTTGATGGGCGTGAAGCCCGCGAAGACTTCCTGTTTGCCATCGGGACCGTCGAGCGAGTACCGCTTGCCGAGCGACTCTGCCCAGAGCTGCCGGTACCAGTCCGCGCACAGGTACAGCGCGTTGCAGTAGGGCATCATCACATGGTTGGGCTTGGCCCATTTCTCAGCTGGCCCGCCCTCGCGATAGCAGCCCGTGCCGAGGTACACGAGCAGCGTCGCGAGCATCGCGGCCGGGTTCTTCGAGAGGTCCGCCTCGCGGCAGCGGGTCTCCATGTCGTGCGCACCGTCG
>JBCDKU010000088.1:0-10942 GCA_038746265.1 Planctomycetota bacterium | reverse complement strand
GCTCGTTTTGCAAGTGGATCTTGGCCCCGCTTAGCGGCGGCGGCGGGCGGCGAGGAGGCCGACGCCCGCGAAGGCCATCGCGCCGGCGGGGGCCGGGGTGAGGACGACGTTGTCGAGCGCGGACGAGTCGGAGCCGGTGGTGTACTCGCCGCGGATGAACAGGCCGTCGAGGTTGGCGAGGACGGAGGCGAAGGTCGCGGCGTCCACGGCGTTGCCGTTCGTGTTGCCGTTGGTGCTGCTGACGAACTCCCAGCCGGCGTCGAAGCTCAGATCGACGGAGTAGTTGGTGAAGTCGGTGGTGTTGGGGTTGAAGCCCAGGTCGATGCCGATGAGGGTGCCGCCCGAGGACAGGAAGACATCGGCGTTCGTGCCGCCGAGGGACTGGCTGCCGGTAAGGCCCAGGATGTCCCAGGAGAGGGTGCCGCCGAGGGCCGCGGACTGGTTGCCGAGGAACTTGCTCGGGGCGGCGAAGTACCAGATCGCGCCCGAGGCGCGGTCCACGCCCACGATCGAGCCGGCGGGGTTGCCGACAAGGGCGTCGAAGCCGAAGCTCGAGGTGTCGTTGATGGTGGACCAGCCGTCGGCGTCGGTATCGAACGTCGAGGTGACCTGAGCGCCGGCGGTGAAGGCCGTGGCGGCGAGGGCGGCGGCGGTGATCGTGCGGTTCATCCTTCTCTCTCCTCTCGGTGGATCGGTGCTGGCGCTGCGGACGCGCCTGTCTTGAAAGGGTGAACCACGGATCTGTTTGTGCCAGCGGGGTTTGTGGTTTTTCTGGGAATTGGTGGTTTCTTGCGGGGATGGGGCACGCGGGCACTGGCGGGCGAGCCGCCAGTGGCACCCGACGAGCAAGCAAGGAGCTGTGAAGTTACTTGAGGCGGCGTTCGGCGCTTCTGGCGTGGGCCTCGAGGCCCTCCATGCGGGCGAGGGCGGCGGTGCGCTCGTAGACCGACCGCTCGGCGGGCTCGGGGATATCGAGGAAGGTCCGCATGCGGAGGAAGGTCATCACGCTCAGGCCCGCGGAGGAGCGGGCGGTCCCGCCGGTCGGGAGAGTGTGATTGGGGCCGATGCCGTAGTCGCCGACAGCCTCGGCGGCGCCCTCGCCGATAAAGACGGCGCCGTAGTGCTTGCATCGTGAGGCGACACCGCGGGCGTCGCGTGTCTGGATCTCGAGGTGCTCGGGCGCGAGCTGATCAGAGACCGCGATCGCGTCGTCGATCGAATCGCACGCGACGGCGAACGAGTTGTTCAGCGCGTTGCGTGCGGTGTCGGCGGTCGGCAGGTCGTTGAGCTGCGCTTCGAGCTCGGCGTTGACGCGCTCGATGAGTTCGTGTGATGTGGTGACGAGGTAGCACGCGGCGTCGTCGTCGTGCTCGGCCTGGGCGAGCAGGTCGGCGGCGAGGGTGGCGGCATCTGCCGTCTCATCGGCGATGACGAGGACCTCGGACGGGCCCGCGAGCATGTCGATCGCGACGCGGCCCGCGACGAGCTGCTTGGCGGCGGTGACCCAGCGGTTGCCGGGCCCGACGACGGCGTCCACGGGCTCGATCGGGCCGCAGCCGTAGACCATGGCGGCGATCGCCTGCGCGCCGCCGATCGCGAGGAGGCCGCCGACGCCCGCGATCGCCGCGGCGGCGAGCGTGACGTCGGTCGGGCGCGGGCTCGCGAGCCAGACGCGTTCGACGCCCGCTGCTCGGGCGGTGACCGCGGTCATCAGGACGCTCGAAGGAAGCGGGTAGCGGCCGCCCGGCGCGTAGCAGCCGGCGCGTTCGACGGGCGCGAGCTCGTGCCCCATGCGCGAGCCCGGTGCGCCGGGGACGGGCATCTCGAAATCGTGCAGCGCGCGGCGCTGGCCCTCGGCGAACGCGCGGATGTCGTCGGCGGCGGTCTGGAGATGCGCTCGCTGCGTGGGCTCGAGACGCTCGAGCGCGGCGTTGAGCTCGGGGATGTCGATCGTCAGCGTGCCGCCCGGCTGGATATCGCCGAGCCGCTCGGCGTGCTCCCGGACGGCGGCCTCGCCGCGGCCGCGGACGTCGTTCATGATCGCGCGGGCCTGCTCGATGGTCGTCTCATCGAGCGGGTCGGTGCGGGAGGCGGTGACGTCTTGGGGTTGAACGGTTTTCAGGAGCGGCATTGGGCACTCGGCACTAACTAGGCACTAGGCATTCGGCTTCGCATCACCCTTGCGGCGGGTGACCTTGAGGGCCTTGCGGTCGAGGTGGCGTTCGATCTCGCTCAGCGCGACACCGTTCTTCGCGAGCTTGACGAGGGTGAAGTACAAGAGGTCCGCGGCTTCGTGGATGAGGTTGTCGCGGTCGCGGAAGTCGATGAGTTCCTGGGCTTCCTCGGCGATCTTCTTGTCGAGCAGATCGTCGTCGCTGAAGAGCCGTGCGGTGTAGCTGCCGGGAGCGGCCCGGGTGGCAGGATCCAGCAGGCGGCGGGCGAGGCGCGGGAGACCGTCGTCCTCGCCGAAGCAGGACCAGGACTTGAGGTGGCAGAAGCCGTCCCCCGCTTGCTTCACGACGAAGCGGAGGGCATCGCGGTCGCAGTCGGCGCGGACCGAGACCAGCTCCTGCGTATCGCCCGACGTCGCGCCCTTGCGCCAGAGTCCCCGGCGGCGCGAGTGATACGCGCCGATTCCCTCTTCGAGCGCGGCGTTCAGCGATTCGAGGTTGCTGTAGGCAAAGCCGATCGCGCGGCCGTGCTCGTCGCAGGCAATCGTGGGCCAGAGACCGTCGTCGCGGTCGGTCGTCAGGCACGACGCGACGGCATCCGCGAGACCGAACCTGCCCGAGTAGAGCGCCATGCCGATCTGGGCGTCGATGCCGAGGGCGTCGAGCTTACCGATTTCTTCGGCGTCCTTGACACCTCCCGCGACGGTGAGCTTGACACGCTCGCCCGCGAGGTCGCGGAGCTGTTCGGCGCGGGCGGTATCGAGCCCGGTCATCGTGCCTTCGTTCTCGACGAACGTGATCAGGAAGCCGCCCACGTATTCGGCGAGCTCTTTGATCGCGTCCTCGAGGCTCCGGCCCGACTTCGTCTTCCAGCCGTGCGTCACGACTTCGCCGTGCTCGGCGTCGAGCGCGGCGATGATGCGGTCGCGCGGCAGCTCGCGCAGGATCGCGGGCGTGGCGGCGGTGCCGAGGATGACCTTGCGGGCGCCGGCGTCGAGCCACTTGATCGCGGTGTCCACGTCGCGGATGCCGCCGCCGACGCGGCACGGCGCGAGCCTGAGCAGGTCGGTAATCGTGTCGGCGTTTGAGCCCGTACCCATCGCGGCGTCGAGATCGATCACGGCAATCTCGCCGACACGACCAAACTTCGTCGCGATCGGGCGCGGGTCGCCCGCGTCGATCTTGAGGTCCTTGCCGCGCTCGAGCTGGACGGCGTGACCGTTCTGGAGATCAACAGAGGGGATGATCATGGGCTGGGGATCACTTCGTGGCGGAGCGGCGTGTCGATGTGCGATTCCATCGCTTGTTTCACGGTGTCCACTGTCCAGTCCGCGTCGTGGAAGATGCTCGCGGCGAGCACGCCCGTCGCGCCGGCGTGGATGCCCTCGGCGAGGTGCTCGGGCGTGTTGACGCCGCCCGACGCGATCACCGGCAGCGCGACGGCGTCGGTGACAGCGCGGAGCAGGTCGAGGTCGTACCCCGTGCGGGTGCCGTCGCGGTCCCAGCTCGTGAGCAGGATCTCCCCCGCGCCGCGGCGCTCGACCTCGGCGCACCAATTCACGGCGTCGATGCCCGTGCGGTTCGTTCCCGAGCGCGTCACGACCTCCCAGCCCCTGGACGGGTCCGACTCGTCGCGGTGCGCGGCATCGACAGCAACGACCGTGCACTGCACACCGAACGTCGCGGCAAGCTCGGAGACGAGCTCCGGTCGATCAACGGCGGCGGTGTTGACGCCCACCTTGTCCGCGCCCGCGTCGAGCAAACGCTGGGCGTCCTCGATCGCGCGGATGCCGCCGCCCACGGTCAGCGGGATCGACAACACCTTGCGGACGGCGTCAACCGTGTGCGCCGCGTTCGCGCGGCCCTCGGGCGTCGCCGAGACATCGAGGATCACAAGCTCGTCCGCGCCCTGCGCCTCGTAGGCCGCGGCGCGTTCGACGGGGTCGCCCGCGTCGCGGAGGCCCTGGAACTTCACGCCCTTCACAACGCGGCCGTCCTTCACATCGAGGCACGGGATCACGCGCGGCATGACGTCGGTGCGCTCCGGCGAATCGGCGGCGATCGACGGCGCGGCGTCGGTCTGCTCAAGCCATCGCTGCAGCAGACGCCGACCCCACGGACCCGAGAGCTCCGGGTGGAACTGCGTCGCGAGGACGCCGTCGCGTTCGATCGCGGCGATGAAGGTTCCGCCGTGGTCGGCGGTCGCCGCGGACCAGCCGTCGGGGACATCGGTCATGCGGTAGCTGTTGGCAAAGTATGCGAAGCCCGGCTCGATGAAGCGGCAGCTGGGCTGCGGGCGGACGGCGTTCCAGCCGAACTGCGGGATGCGGAGGTGCTCGCCCGGCGGCGGCTCGAAGCGCGTGATGCGGGACTCGACAACGCCCAGGCCCTCGACGCCGACACCCTCGTCGCTGTGCCGCGCAAGCAGCTGCATGCCGAGGCAGATCGAGAGCGTGGGCCGGCCAGCGTTCATGCGGTCGCGGAGCGGCTCGACGACACCCAGGTCGTGGAGGCGCTCCGCGACCGACGCGAAGCTGCCGACACCCGGGAAGATCACGCGCTCGGCGCTGCGGATCAGCTCGGGATCGCGCGTCGGGATCGGCTCACAGCCCATCCGCTCGACGCACGCGACAACCGATGCGAGGTTCGCGGCGCCGACGCGGACGATGTGAACGGGACGGCGCTCGGCCATCACATCACACCCTTCGTCGAGGGCGCGGCGTCGTCGCCCGTCGCGCGGACGGCGTGGCGCAGCGCCAGCGCGAGCGCCTTGAAGCACGCCTCGATGCGGTGATGATCGTTGCGACCGCGGATCAGATCGACGTGCAGCGTGAAGCGGCCGTTGAGCGCGATCGACTCGAACACGTGCGGGATCATCTCGCACGACATGTCGCCCACCTTCTGGTGCACGAGCGGCAGCTCGACCGTCGCGTGCGGACGCGAGACCAGATCCACGACCGCGCGGCCCAACGCCTCGTCGAGCGGGGCGTAGGCCGACGCGAAGCGCTCGATGCCCGTGCGGTCACGGAGAGCCTCGTCGAGCGCCTGGCCCAGCGCGATCGCGCAGTCCTCGGCGGTGTGGTGGTCATCGACGTACAGGTCGCCCTCGCATTCGATGACGAGATCAAACCGCGCGTGCTTCGCAAGCGCGTGGAGCATGTGGTCGAGGAAGCCGATGCCGGTCGCGACGGAGGTCGCGCCCGTGCCGTCGAGATTCAGCTCGCACGAGATCCTCGTCTCGCCGGTCGCGCGCTTGATGCTGGCGGTTCTGTTGCTCACAACGCGAGCTCCTTGAGTTCGAGGGCGAGCTGCTCGAAGGCGTCATGGCTTCCGGGGCAGGTGATGCGGACGCAGGCGTTGAGCTGCTCGGGGCGGGTGTACCGCCGCGTCGCGACGCCTCGCTTGCGGAGCGAGTCGGCGAACCACGCGGCCCGCTCGGTGGACTCGAATCGCGAGAGCACGAAGTTCGCCTGGCCCGGCAGGGGCTCGCCGCCGAGCTTTTTGATCAGCTCGGCCATCGCGGATCGCTCGTGCCGCACGCGATCAACGGTGCGGCGGACGTGATCGCGTCCCTCGTCGAGCCAGCGCAGGGCGATCGCGGCCGACGCGGACGTGACCGGGAAGGGCTGGCCCAGCTTGCGGAGCTCGTGCGCGACAGGATCGGGGCAGATGCCGTAGCCCACGCGGAGCCCCGCCATGCCCCACGCCTTGGAGAAGGTCTTGAGCAGGCACGCGTTCGGCAGGGCGAGGACGGCCTCGGTCAGGTCGCGGTCGGCGAACTCGCCGTAGGCGGTATCGACGCACAGCAGGCCGCCGACCTCGGCGAGCCGATCGGACAGCCGGCGGAGATCCTCGGGCGACGCGACGAGGCCCGTCGGGTTGTTGGGCGTGACGGCAAAGACCATCACCGTCTCGTCGTTGATCGCCTCGAGTGTCTGCTCGATCGGGATGCCGCCCTCCCACCAGTCCGCCTCGGCGACGTCGCACTTCGACAGCTCGAGGTAATGGTTGATCATCGCGAACGTCGGGCGCGAGATCACCACGCGGCGGCCCGGCTCGGCGTACGCCTGCGCCAGCCGGCAGAGGATGTCGTCGAGCCCCGCGCCGCACACGACGCGCGACGCCTCGACACCGTGCAGCTGCGCGATCTTCGCTTCAAGATCGGCTTGGTACGGGTACTGGTTGATCACCGTCGGCTCGATCGACCGCGCGAGCTCGACGAGCGCGGCTGGGGGCTCGGGGCCCTCGTTCATGTCGAGCTTGAGGCGGATCGAGGGATCCGGCGCGGGCGGGACGTACAGCGCGACGTTGTCGAGCCGGCTCGACGCCGCGGGGAGCCTGACATCAGTGTTCGTCGGCATCACGGCACCACCTGCTGGATGGGCGTCACGACGATGTCGGTGCCGCCCTTCGTCTTGATCAGCGGGATGAGCTTGGGCAGGTCCTTCCTCGGCGCCGCGACACGCACCGCGTGCCCCCGGCCCTCGTTGAGCGCGCTCACTGTTGGCTCACGCATGCACGGCAGCGCCTCGACGAGCCCCGCGAGGTCCTCGGCCGAGACGTTCACTTCGATCATGGAGCGGTCGCGCGCGTCGAGCACGCTTTTGACGAGCATGACAAGGTCGTCGATACGGGCCTTCTTCTCCGGGTTCTCGAGCGCGGCCGACGAGGCGTACATCCGCGTCGAGCTGGTCATCAGCTGATCGACGATCTCGAGGTTGTTCGCCTCGAGCGTCGCGCCGGTCTGCGTGATGTCGATGATGCAGTCCGCGTCCTCGGGCGGGAAGACCTCGGTCGCGCCGTACGTCCTCACGAACGTCGCGTTCAGGCCGCGGTCGGCGATCCACTCCGTCGCGAGCCGCTGCATCTCGCCCGCGACGCGGATGGTCCGGTCGGACGGCAGCTTGCCATCGACGAGGAACTCGCGCGGCGCGGCCGCCACGATCCGCACGGGGTCCATGTTGGTATCGAGCAGTTCAACCAGCTCACCCTTCTGCGCCTTGATCTCGGGATCAAGCTCGGCGACCCAGTCCGCGCCCGCGAAGCCCACGTCGCGCGTGCCGGCGGCGAGCATCGTGACGATGTTCTGGGGCTTCAGGATCTTCGCCTCGAAGCCCGGGATGCTCAGCGTCGGGCGGTAGCCGCGGGACGACGTGCGGAGCTTGATCCCCGCGCCGCGGAACAGATCCACGATGTTCTCGTGCATCCGGCCCTTGGGCAGGGCGAGGTGGACGAGGCTGGCGGTATCGGTGGTGCTCATGGTGTGGGGACCTGGGACTGAGGAACGAACTGGGATCGGGGATCGGGGACTCGGGTTGTGCGAGCTGTTGTCTTGTGAGAGCTCTAAAAACAACGCGACGCCGGGCGGTGCCGGCGTCGCGGGGTCAGATCGGGGTACGGTCCGTCCGCAGAATCACCGGCTCACGACTGGGCGTGATGGGCATGCCGGTGATGGGCTCGGGCGGTGGTGTTCATCGCGGGGATCGTTTCCTGCTCCGGGGTCCCAGTCAAGGCACGTCCACGTCGCGGGCGTCGCCGATGTAGGCGTTGTCCATCAGGTACATACCCAGCAGCCAGCCGTTGACGACGTAGGGGTCGGTCTTGAAGGTGCCTGTGACCGAGCCGTAGCTGGTCAGGCCGGGCGTCGAGAACGTGTCGATCGACTCGCTGAGCCGGACCTCGACGGCGTCATACGGCGTCGGCGGCGTGCCGATGCAGCAGCCGTCCCACTGGTTCCGCATCGCGAGGATGTCCTGAGCCGCCCCGCCACCCATCGGGAGCAGCAGGTAGCCCGCGAGCGTGACGACCTTACCGTCCATGTGCTTGGCCCATGCCGGGATCTCTTCCAGCCCGAGCCGCGGCTCGTAGCTCGACGAGGCCGAGACGAGCAGGTCCCACGGCACGAGGTACGGGCTCTCCTTCGTGCCCGCGCCGGTGATCGTCCACTTCTCGCCGATTTGCAGCGAGCCGTCATCGTTGAGGACGAACGCGCCCGCGACCTTCTTCTCGGTCTCGGCGATCGCCTCGGCCGCAACATCGGCTTCGGTCTCGGCCCACGCCTCGATCACCTCGGCCTCGCCCTGCTCGGGTGCCGCCGCGGCGATCTCCTCCGGGCTGGGCTCGGCGTCGACGTCGGTGACGACTTCGGCTTCGGTCTTCGGGGCCGCCTGCGACTTGCCGAGGTAGCTGCCGATCGCGGCATCCGGGTCGGCCAGCGCGTCGGCGACCTGCGAGGGGATGGTCCCCTCCGCCGCCGGCTGCTCGGCCTCTGCCTGGACGTTCTCAGCGGTGGGCGCCGTCGCCTCGAAGATGCTCATGTTGGGCAGGTCCGATCCATCAACGACCTGCATGTCCTCGGTCATCTCGACCGGGTTGGTCTGCTCCATCGTCACGTCGGTGATCGTGATCTCGGGCTCGGTCGCGACCGGCTCGGCCATCGGATCGGGCGTGATCTCGAGCGCCGGCGTCGGGGTCCGCGGCCGGGGCGTGGTCACGGCGGCCGTGCTGCTGGTCGTCTGCGTGATGGCGGCCGTGCCGCCGGCGTTGTCCGCGCCGGAGTCGGCGAAGAACACCACACCGGTCGAACCGAAGAGCAACGCGACGATGGCCCAGATCAACTTCATGGGGACCTCCAGTGTTTCAAACGCGGGCGGCGGCCGGTGTGCTCCGCGGAGCTTCGACGGCGTCGCCCGGGCGGTCTCGGGTCTTCCTGTCTGTCAATACTAGCGAGCGCGGCTGTGCGACACGTCACCGCCGCGTCCGATCATGCCTGCGGTTTCAGGTTCTGCACGACCGATGTTCGGTAGGCGGTCGCCGCCGGGATGATCCCGCCGACCATCGCGAGCAGCACCGCGCCCGAGATCACGAGCAGGGCCGACTTGGGCGCGATGTCGGGCGAAACGACCACGCCCGTCGCCGAGAACAGCGCGGCCGCCACGACCTGCGCGAGAATCAGGCTCAGGACGAAACCGGCCGCCGCGCCGATCAGGCCCAACGCCGCGGACTCGGTGAGCACGAGGTTGAAGATCCGGAGCCGGCTCGCCCCGAGCACGCGGAGGACCGCGATCTGCCGCCGCCGCTGCTCCATGGTGTTGTAGAGCGCGAGCATGAGCGTGATGCCGCTGGAGATCAGGACAGCGATAGCGAGGGCGACGAGCACGGCGTTGATATTGCCGACGATCGAGAGCAGGTTGTCGATCTGGTCTGCCGGCAGCGCGATCGTGTAGCGCCCGCCGCGGCGGATCTGCTCGAAGATCGCCTGCAGCGCCGCAGGGGCCGCGTTGCCGCCGCCGCGCGTGAAGAGTCGCGCATAGACGCCCGTGATCTGCCGGTCGGTGTCGGTGATGTCGTCGGGCGTCGCGATGCCGCTGAGTCCTTCGACCGCGCGGCGGTCTTGGGCGTGCACCAGCCACGCGGCCTCGAGCGAGCAGAAGATCGCGCGGTCAAACGGCGTCGCGGTCGTCTCGAGGACACCCACGACGCGGAACGCGTACTCGTCATGCACCTCGGTGGACCCGCTGTTCGGCGCACCGTGTGTGAACGAGATGCTGTCGCCCATGACCAGCCCGGTTTTTGCACCGACGACGATCTCGAACGTATCGCTGAACACCTCGCCTGATGCAAACTCGAACGCCGTGTTCGGCGCCGGCACGAACTGCGTGAACAGGTCGGACGTGGTGCCCATGACCGGGAGCCCGCGGTAGCTGTCGCCCATGACTGTGGGGATCGCCCACGCGAACGGGTAGGCCGCGCGCAGCTCTTCGTACTCGGCGAACGGGATCGAGGCGTTGGGCACGTCGGCGAAGTAGATGCCGTTAAGCACGCTCGCGAGCTCACCCGCGTCGCGCGTGATCAGGTAGTGCATGTTGCCCGTGCCGCGCTTGAACGCGTCGGCGTTCGCCGACTGCATGCTCAGCAGCACCAACACGAGTGCAACACCGACCGCGACGGTAATCGCCGTCACGACCGTCGAGAACAGCCGCGAGAAAAGCGAGCGGACGACGATGGTGGTGTCGCTGACGGCCATCAGGCGTTCACCCCCGCGAGCCGGTCGAGCACGTGCACGGTCTCGAACCGGTCCTTGAGCGATGGGTCGTGGCTGACCATCAGGAGCGCCGCCTTCTTCTCGCGGCAGACTTCCTGGATGAGATCCACAGCCGTCACCGCGTTCTCCGGATCGAGGCTCGCCGTCGGCTCGTCCGCGAGCACCAGCGCCGGCTCGACAACCAGCGCCCGCGCGACCGCGACCCGCTGCTGCTGACCTACGGAGAGGTCTTCCGGCGCGGCGTGGATCCGCTCGATGCCGAGCCGCTCGAGCAGCGCCTTTGCCTTGTCGGTGTGCTCACGCGGCGGGACGCTCGTGAACGCGAGCGCCAGCTCGACGTTCTCCAGCGCACTGAAGCCCATGAGCAGCTGGTGCGTCTGGAAGATCAGCCCGATCCGCTGCCCGCGGAACTTGTCGCGGGCCGCCCCGGTCACCGCGTGGATATCGGTGCCCGCGACCCGGACCGTGCCCGTCGTCGGCTCGGTCAGCCCGGCGATCAGATGCAGGAGCGTGGACTTGCCCGACCCGCTGCCGCCCGTGAGCAGCGCCTGCTCGCCCGCGTCGAGCCGCAGCGACGCGACATCGACCACCGCCTCGCGGCTGCCCGGGTAGCGGTACCGGAGCGATTCGATCTGGAGCGCGGGTAATGCTGCCATGTGCCTTTCGAGCCGTGGCACAGGCGTCCCGCCGGGGCGGACACATCCCTGCCCAGGCGGGACGCCTGTGC
>JBCDKU010000087.1:0-10951 GCA_038746265.1 Planctomycetota bacterium | reverse complement strand
CTCACCCCAGCCCTCTCCCCCACGGGGGAGAGGAGGCAAAACATGCGGACGAGCAGCGGTTTGTCGTGCGCGTCTCGGGCAGCGGGTTCCTGTACAACATGGTTCGGATCGTCGCGGGCACGCTGATGGAGGTGGGCCGGGGGAAGATCGAGCCGGGGGATATCCCGGCGATCATCGAGTCGAAGGATCGCAGGCGTGCGGGCGTGACGCTGCCGCCGACGGGGCTGAGGCTGGAGTGGGTGCGGTATGACGGGCGTTGAGATCCGCACCGAACGCCTGATCCTTCGTCAGCCGCGGATCGATGACGCCGAGCCGTTGATGGCGGTGTTTGGCGATGCCGAGGCCATGCGATTTGTCAACCACGGCAAGACGCGCAGCATCGACGAAGTGTGTGCGTCCATCCAGAAACGCATCGAGTGCTTCGCCACCCACGGCTTCACGCTCTGGACCGTTGTTGTCGCAGAGACGAGCGATATCATCGGCGACTGCGGCGTCATCCCCATCGACTGGACCGAGCCCGAGTTTGAGCTTGGATACCGGTTCAGGCCCAGCGCGTGGGGGAACGGCTACGCGACGGAGGCCGGTATGGTGGCGATGGAGCACGCCTGGCGGGTGTCGACGCTAGACACGATCTATGCCGTGACAGATCTCGAGAACCACGCATCGCAGCGGGTGCTGACCAAGATCGGCTTCGCCGACGAGCGCGTGACCGACAAGTACTACGACGCGTCGCTGCGGTTCTTCCGGTTCGATAGGCCGGGTGGCAGCCTTGCCAATGATCCCGCGTGAGCTTGCGCATCCTGCACATCTCGACGCGGCTGATCCTTGGCGGCTCGCAGGAGAACACCGTGCTCTCGTGCGAGGGACAGGCCCGGCTCGGGCACGATGTGCACCTTGCGTTCGGCCCGATCTTCGGACCAGAGGGCTCGATGCTCGATCGTGTCCGCGAGTTCAAAGCCGATGACGGCCGGGGCATCACGACGCACGAGCTGTCGAACATGGTGCGCGAGATCAACCCGATCAAGGACCACTTCTGCTTTCATCACGATCTGAAGCGGTTGATCCGCGAGGTGCGACCCGACATCGTGCACACGCACAGCAGCAAGGCGGGGATCCTCGGCCGATGGGCGGCGTGGAAAGCGCAAGTGCCCGCCATCGTGCACACGATCCACGGCCCGCCGTTTATGCCCGTCGAGGGTGGCGCTTTCTCGCGAACCAAGATCCGAATCAAAAACCGGATCTACACCGCGGCCGAGCGGTTCGCCGCCAAGCGTTGCCACACGATCGTCAGCGTTGCGGACGCGATGACCGAGCAGTTCGCCGCGCGTGGTATCGGTTCGGCGGACCAGTTCGTGACCGTGCGCAGCGGGATGGACATCGCGCCGTTCGTTGAGTTCGACGGAAGCGAATCGCGCGATGCCGTGCGTTCGTCGCTTGGCTTGGGCCGGGACGACTATGTCGTCGGCACCGTTGCTCGTCTCGCCGAGCACAAGGGGCATGACGATCTGCTCGACGCGCTTGCCGACGATCTCAGGGCCAACCCGCACTGGAAGCTGCTGTGGGTCGGCGACGGCTGGTGGCGTGATCGGCTGATGCGACGGGTGGCGGACCTCGGGATCAGCGAGCAGATCGTGACGACCGGGCTGGTTCCCCCGGAGCGGGTGCCGGGCTTGATCCGGGCGATGGACGTCTTGGCCCATCCGAGCTATCGCGAGGGCCTGCCCCGGACCGTGCCCCAGGCGCTGCTCGCCGGGGTGTGCCCGGTGGCAACAGACGCCGACGGCACGGGTGAGGCGTGCCGGCACGAGGAGACCGGTTTGCTCGTGCCCGTGGGCGATCCGGCGGCGTTGCGACACGCGGTGGCGCGGCTCCACGGCGATCCGGGCCTCCGGCGTAAACTCGCTGAGCGAGGACGGGAGTGGTGCCTGCATGAATTCTCGGCAGCGACGATGGTTGAACGTCTGGAACGGGTCTACGCCGACGCTGGTGATCGCGGTCGCGGCGTGCGGGGCGGCTGAGGCGCAGTTTCTCGATCTTTCCGGGCCCGAGGCCCCCGAGGCCGGCGCGGGCCGGGCAGCGATCGAACTGTCCGCAAACCTCGGGCGCGCGTCGGACCGACTGCTTGAGACCGAGGGTGCGCAAGATGGACTCACAGGTCTCCGAGGTCGGGCCAAGGCGGCCTTTCGATCCGCGGCGGCGTCACTGGCGGACCTCGGCGAGTCCAAGCGCGACGACGGGTCCGCCGCCCTGCTGTGGGCAATGACCCTTGGCTCTCGTGCGGCAGAGCTCGACGAGCTGATCGATGCCGTGGATGACCCCGCGATCCTCGCGGCGATGATCACGGACTTCGATGCGCTCGATCTCGAATGGTCGCGGGGTGAACTCGCGCGGGCGCCGGGCATCGATGAACAGATCGGCTCGGCGTTGGCCGCGGTCGCCCTGGCCGCGGTTGCCGGCGATCGCCCGGGTACGGGTTGGTTCTGCGGGAACGACGCCGTCACCGAGGACAACGTGCGCGCTCGCGCCGCGACGCTTGCCGGGCTCGGTGCCGGGGACAGAGCGGTCGCGGCGATCGGCATCGTCGCCGACGAAGTCGAGGTGCTCCGATCGTGGCCAACCTACGCGGCCCGCGGCGAGGCGATCGCGCGGGATCTGACCGAGGCCGTCGACGCCCTTGCGGCGCTTCCCTCGTGGACACCCGAGCCCGCAAAGAATCGGCTTGTCTCCGACGTCGGCGGTTCGCTCGAGCTGCCGATCGCGCGGCGGAGGCTCGCGCTGCGTCTCGCGGCGCAGCACGCGAGACTGCTCACATCGCTCGATCGGCTCGAAGACGGCCGCGAGGCGGACCGTCTGCGGGCGCGGGCGTCCGAGATGCTCGCGACCCGCGAGACCGACGATGCGGCGGCGCTGCCCGCGTCGATGCTCGCCGCGGACGCGATCGCGCTCAGCGTCTCCCGGGGCTCGATCCGCGACGACGATCACATCGTGCGTGAGCTGCGGCCCGCGTGGCGGCGGCTGGTGCCGCTCGTCCGCAGCGCCACGGTCACGGCGCGGGACGAGACGCTCGATCTGCTGGTCGATCCGACGAGAAAGACCGACCCCGGTGTGCTGGCGACGGTCGCCGCCCAGAGACGGCTGTTCGAAGACTTCGCGCTGCTCGAGCGGCTGAGCAGCCGGGTCGGCGCCGGGCTCGACGGGCCGACCGAGCTGGTCTCGCTGGTTCGTGATCGGCTGCTGGGCATTGCGCAGATGTCGGCGGATGAAGATGCTCAGGACGATGCCCTCGAGATGCTTAGGGCGATCGACTCGCAGCTCGCCATGCTGGATCGGATCGCCGCGGATTCGGAGACCGCGGTGCGCGTGATGGGCGAGCGCGGCCGAGATCTGTCGGCGAGACAGACCGACCTCCGGGACGTTTGGCTCCGCGGCTGGGCTGTGCCGGGCGGCTCCGGCCCCGACGCGGAGAGCATCGCGGACCTGCAGCTTGTTGCAGATCTCACCGCGCTGCTCGCCGACGCGGAGGCATTCACGAGGCTCGACACCCTCATGACCTGGCCGGGATTTGAGATGTCGGTGCGAGCGCGGCGAGCGATCGCCGCAGGCCTGACCGAGGGCATCGACGAGCTGGTGCCCGACGCGATGCGTGGCGGCAACGCCGTCGCCCGTGATCGCAGCGCGGGCCGGCTGATGACACTCCGCGGCGAGAACGCGGCGGCGCTCGTCGCGGGCAGGCTCGCTCGGCTCGGCCGCGACGCGGGGCTCACCCTCGCCGACCCGATGGAGGAGCTGGCGCTCGGGCCGCCGACGGACGACGCGTGGATGCTCCGGCACCGGGGCGGCATCGCCGACGTCTGCCGGTATGCCGAGGAACTCGGTCGCCTGGCCGTGACGACCGGCCGGGACGACGAGACACGGGCGGAGGTGCGCTCGCTCGTCAACTGGCGGGCGTTGCGGCTGCTCGAGGCGATCGAAGCCGAGCGGGACTGACGCTACACCCAGCGCAGCGAGCGGGCCCCGAAATCAAGGTGCATCGCTTGCTTGGCCATGTGCAGGGTCTCTTCGGCGACTGTGTTCGCACGCGCTGTGCCGTCGCGGATGATCTCGATGATCTTCTTCTCGCCGTCGGGCCCGTCGTACGCGGCGCGGCGTTCGCGCATGGGCTCGAGCAGCTCGTTCACCGATTCGATGACAGCCGCCTTGACGTGGCCGTCGCCGATGTTGTCGCCCTTGCGGTAGCGGTCCTTCATCTCTTGCACGACGCCCGCGTCACAGAACGTCTCGGCGTACATGAACACGGGGTTGATGTCGGGGTCGCCCGGCTCGTCCGGCTCGCGGCTCTGGCCGGGGTACATGCTGTTGATCTTCTTCTTGACCTGCTTGGGCGTGTCGCTGAGAAAGACGGCGTTGTTCAGGCTCTTGCTCATCTTGTTGTCGCCGTCGGTGCCGACGAGCCGACCGACGCGACCCACGAGCGCCTCGGGGATCGGGAAGGTGCCGCCGAGCTTCGCGTAGTCGCCGTCCTCGGCCTGCGGATCAACGCCGTTGTAGACCTGGTCGAACTTCCGCGCGACCTCGCGGCAGACCTCGATGTGCGCGACCTGATCAACACCAACGGGCACGTACTTCGGTCTGAAAGCGAGAATGTCTGCGCACTGGCCGACGGCGTACATCGGGAAGCCGAAGCTGTACTTTTCGCCCAGCCCTTTGGTCTCGATCTCGGTCTTGAGCGTGGGGTTCCGCAGGATCCGGTTGAAGGGGATCAGCATCGCGAAGTACCACGTCAGCTCGGCGATCGCGGGGATCTCTGTTTGCAGCACGATCGTCGACCGCTCCGGATCGATGCCGGCGGCGAGCCAGTCCTTGACGATCTCGATGGTGTCCTGCCGGATCTCGGCGGCCTCGGTCGCGCGGGTCGTGAACGCGTGCATGTTGGCGAGCAAGAAGTAGCAGTCGTAGCCGTCCTGCATCTGCACGCGCTTCTCGACCGAGCCGACCCAGTGGCCCAGGTGCAGCCGGCCGGTGGGCGTGTCGCCGGTGAGGACGCGGTGCTTGGCATCGGGTTGGGGGTCTGTCGTCATGCGGCGATCGTAGGAGTGGCCTAGGCGTTGCTCGTGAGAAACAGGGCGAGGCCCACATTGAGCGCATTGAACGCGATGTGCATGACGATCGGCACTCCGAGCCGGCCGGAGCGCTCGCGGGCGATGCCGAGGGCGAGCGCCAGCACGGTCAGGGTCGGGATCGCGAGCCACGTCGCGCCGCCCGAGTCGGGGCCGCGTGGAATGTGCAGCATGGTGAACAGTGCGCCCGAGATGAGGATCGCGGCCCACGGGCCGGCCGTCGCGCGGATCGCCGGCTGGAGAAGGCCCCGGAAGACGACCTCTTCGAGGATCGGCGCGCCGAGCACGGCACCCGCGACGATCGCCAACCACCAGACGCTCGCGCGGTCGCCGGTGGCGAGCAACTCGAGCGTGCCGTGCTGGAGCGGGGAGTCGGGTGCGCCGCCGGTAATGGTGTAGAGGGTGCTCGCGGCGAGCGAGGTCAGGTGCATCAGCGGGTACGACAGTGCGAGCGCCGCGACGCCGATCCAGAGATCACGAATGCGCGGCCGGAGGTTCTCGGGCCCAAGCAGCTTCCACCTCGCGGCGAACCAGCAGATCACGATCGCGATGACGACTCCCGAGCCGTAGGTCAGGCCGGCAATGATGCCGTTGTCCCGGAGCGTTGGATCATCGCTGAAGCCGACGCCGAGCACGCCCAGCATGATCGCCGTGAAGATGGCGGGCAGCAGGTAGACGCCGAACGCCATGAGCGCGAGCGGGATCGCGGCGCGCGGCTCGGGGCCCGCGTGTCGGGCACATGCGATTGAGCCGGGGCGGATGGTGTCGAGCTTCCAGAGGATCACGAGGCAGATGGCGGATACGAGCATCGCGATGCCGAGCGCAACGAACGGGGTGCCCGCTTCTGGTTCTGGCGGTTGCGCTGCGACGGAGCCGGCCGCCGCGGCAACAATGCCCCCCATGGCCAATGCCCTCGACGAGATCGTTGCGAAGAAGAAGGAAGAGGTCGCCGAGCGTAAGGCGGCCAAGCCGATGGCCGAGCTCGAGGCCGAGGTCGCGCAGGCCGACCCACCTCGGAACTTCTTCGCGGCGGTCACGAGGCACACGCCGACGGATCGCACGGCCGTGATCGCCGAGATCAAGCGCAAGAGCCCGAGCGCCGGCTGGATCCGCGACGAGTATCGCCCCGCCGATGGTGTGGAGCTTGCTTCACCGGATGATCCGTTTCGGCCCGAGGACATCGCGAGACGGTATCACGCGGCGGGCGCCTCGGCGATCAGCTGCCTGACCGACGGGCCGTTCTTCGCGGGCGATCTGAGCTACATCGAGCGGGTGCGTGAGGCGGTGCCGCTGCCGGTCTTGCGGAAGGACTTCATCGTCGACACGTGGCAGCTGTGGGAGAGCCGGGCGGCGGGGGCGGACGCGGTGTTGCTCATCGCCGAGTGCCTGACCGAGGGGCAGATCGTCGACATGATGATCCTGGCCCAGCGGCTCGGAATGACGGTGCTGCTCGAGGTGCACTCGGCCGAGAACCTGCTGCGGGTGAAGCCGCACGTGGGCTTCCCGCATCCGAGCTACTGCCTGCTCGGTATCAACAACCGCGATCTGTCGGCGATGACCGTCGACCTCGCGCACACGCTGCGGATGGCCGACTTGGTCGAAGAGCACCGGGGAGTGCTCGTTTCGGAGTCGGGTATCCGGACGCCCGAAGACCTGAAGAGGCTTCGGCAGTCGGGCGTGCAGATCGTCTTGATCGGCGAGACGCTCATGCGGCAGGATGACCCGGGCGTGGCGCTGGCCGAGCTGCTGCGGTAAGCCCGCGCGGGCCCCAGTGATGGGCCCGGCGCTAACATGCCGGCCGTCGGCCGGGGGGAGCGGCCGACACCGAACCTTGAACTCCGGTTTTCGACCGGTCGGGAGCAACCGCGATGACGATGATCAACCGAGCCGGTGGTGTGTGCGTGCTTCTCGCGTTGGCCGGGCTTCCGCTCGCATCGGCGGCCCAGGAGTCGATGCCGCCGCCGGATCGGCAGCCGGGCGACCAGACCGACGCGACGAACCGGGACGCACGGGCTATCGAGATCCTCGAGGCCGCGCAGGCCGCGATCGGAGAGGCCGCGGCGATCCAGTTCGACATCGTGAAGACCATGGAGAAGACCGACGAGCTGCCCGCCGACTTCGCGATGATGGCCTCGATCTCGATCGGCGCGAAGGGCACCGTGCGGTCGGCCAAAGATGACCAGGGCCGGTGGGTGTACCGCATCGACGGCACCGCGGACGACATCGGCCGCAAGGATGCCTTCGAGATTGTCGTGCTGCGCGGTCCGCAGACGGCCTCGTGGCTCGACCAGGAGAACCGCACCAAGGTCACGGCGAACCGCGGGCTGGCGCGCGGGCGCGAACTGAGCACCGAGGCGGAGTTCGGGGTGCAGTTCGTCTTCGGCGAGCCATTCAAGAAGCCGTTCGAGGACATCCTCGCCGCCCCGACACTGGAGGCGATGGAGCCCGAGCTGATCGACGGGACACTCTGCGACGTTGTCCGTGCCGGGTTCGGCCGGCCGAACGAGTCCGGCGACAAGGTCGTCTACATCGGGAGAGCCGACGGGCTGCCCAGACTCGTCCGCGACGTGCTGGTCACGGGCTTCGAGAACAGGTTCGCGTACAGCTACGGCGAGACCGGCGACGCGCCCGCCGTCGAGTCGCTCGCGATCGACGCTCCGCAGGGCTGGGAGGTCGCGTACCGGCCGGAGAGCCTCAGGCCAGACTTTGTCGCGCCGGCCGACCGCGAGTTCGAAGCGGCCGCCGACGGCGAGGGCACGGTCGGCTACCTCGTCGGCAACCGGGCGCCCGCCTTCGACGGGCTGACGATGCTCGGCGATCCGGTCAGCTCCGACGCGTTCGCGGGCAAGACGGCGGTGCTCGTGTTCTGGGCCAGCTGGGTGCCCGGCACGGACAGCATCATTGACTTCCTCAAGGCGACGCAAGAAAGCCGTGGCGACTCGGTCGAGCTGATCACCTTCGCGGTGCGTGAGCGCAACCCCGACAACGCGTTCAACCTGCTCTCGAACGCTGGGCTGAGCGAGGTGCCGATGCTCATCAACCCACGAGACACGCTGCTCGCATACGGCGTGACACGGGCGCCGCTGGTCGTTGTGATCGACGCCGACGGCGTCATCCGTTTCCGCTCCGAAGGCAATGACCTCGAAGCGATCTTTGCCTCGGCGACCGAGACGCTCGATACGATCAGCGGCGACGAGTAGGCAACCAGGCGATCTCAACAGAACCGAAAGAATCGGCCCGCCCCGGGCGAACCGAGGCGGGCCGTTGTTGTTTCACATCGTCGTGCGTTCGCTTGCCGTGACGGCCGCTACCCGTGACGAATAGCCGCCTGCGCCGCCGCGAGCCGGGCGATCGGCACGCGGAAGGGCGAGCAGCTCACGTAGTCGAGGCCGACGCGGTGGCAGAAGTCGACCGACGACGGGTCGCCGCCGTGCTCGCCGCAGATGCCGACCTTCAGGCCCTCGTTGGCGCCGCGTCCGCGCTCGAAGCCGAACTGGACCAGCTCGCCCACGCCGGTCTGGTCGAGGCTCTGGAACGGGTCGACATCGAGGATGCCCTGCTCGATGTAGTCGGGCAGGAACGTGTTGACGTCGTCGCGCGAGTAGCCGAACGTCAGCTGCGTGAGGTCGTTGGTGCCGAAGCTGAAGAAGTCGGCCTGCTCGGCGACCTCGGCGGCGGTCAGCGCCGCACGCGGGATCACGATCATCGTGCCGTTCTTGATGTCGAGCCGCTTCTTGAAGCCCATCTACTTCATGACCTCGGCGAGCGTGTCCTCGGCGATCCCGCGGAGCATGGCCAGCTCACGGACGGTGCCGACGAGCGGGATCATGATCTCCGGCATTGCCTTGACCTTCTCGCCGACGCACTCGATCGCCGCCTCGACGATCGCCCGGACCTGCATCCTCAGGATCTCGGGATAGGTGACAGCGAGCCTGCAGCCGCGGTGGCCGAGCATCGGGTTCAATTCGTGCAGCATCGCGACGCGCTGCTGGAGCTTCTCCTTCGGCACGCCGAGCGACTTGGCAAGATCAACGACCGCCGCATCCTCGTGCGGCAGGAACTCGTGCAGCGGCGGGTCAAGCAAGCGGATAGTCACGGGCAGGCCGTTCATCGCGCGGAACAGGCCGATGAAGTCGTCGCGCTGATAGGGCAGCAGCTTGTCGAGCGCCGTCTCGCGCTGCTCGAGCGTCTCGGCGACGATCATCTCGCGCATCGCCTTGATCCGCGGGCCCTCGAAGAACATGTGCTCGGTCCGGCACAGGCCGATGCCCTTCGCGCCGAAGTCACGCGCACGCTGCGCGTCGGTCGGCGTGTCGGCGTTGGTCCGCACGCCCATGGTCGCGTGCTTGTCGGCCCAGCGCATGATCTTGGCGAAGTCGCCCGAGAGCTCGGGCGTGATCGTCGCCACAGCGCCGTGCAGGACTTCGCCCGTCGAGCCATCGATCGAGATCACATCGCTTCGGGTGTAGCTCCGGCCGCCCACGGTGAACATCCCAGCCTTGGCGTCGATCTGGATGTCACCTGCGCCCGCGACGCAGCACTTGCCCCAGCCGCGGGCGACGACCGCCGCGTGGCTGGTCATGCCGCCGGTGCTGGTCAGGATGCCGACCGCCGAGTGCATGCCGTCGACATCCTCGGGGCTGGTCTCCTTGCGGACAAGAATGACATCCTCGCCCGCGTGCGCCCGCTCGACGGCCTCGTCCGCCGTGAACGCCGGCTTGCCGACCGAGGCACCGGGCGACGCCGGCAGACCGCGCGAGAGCACGCGCGCCACCGACTTCTTGGTCTCGTCGAACCGCGGCAGCAGCAGCTGCGTCAGGTCGCCCGCGGGGATCCGCAGCAGTGCCTCCTTCTCGTCGATCAGCTTCTCTTTCACCATGTCGCAGGCGAGCTTGACCGCGGCCGCGCCAGTCCGCTTGCCCGTCCGCGTCTGCAGCATGTAGAGCTTGCCATCTTCGATGGTGAACTCGATGTCCTGCATGTCCTTGTAGTGCTTCTCGAGCTTGGTCTTGATGCGCATCAGCTGCTCGTAGACCTTGTTGTTCCACTTCTTCATCTCGATCGCGGGCAGCGGCGTTCGGATACCGGCGACGACGTCCTCGCCCTGCGCGTTGATCAGGAACTCGCCGTAGAATTTGTTTTCGCCCGTCGACGGGTTCCGCGTGAACGCGACGCCCGTGCCAGAGGTCTCGCCCATATTGCCGTAGACCATCGCCTGCACGTTCACGGCCGTGCCGTTCAGGCCCGTGATGCCCGAGATCCGGCGGTAGCTCTTGGCCCGCGGGCTGTCCCAGCTCTTGAAGACCGCTTCGATCGAGAGCTCGAGCTGCTTGAACGGGTTCTGCGGGAAGACGTCGCCCGTGTGCTTGCGGTAGACCTCCTTGTACCGCTCGCACAATTCGACCAGTCCCTCCTCGGGCACATCGGTGTCATCCGCGGCGTGGTACCGCGTCTTGATCTCGGCGAACGCTTCCTCGAAGTACTCGTGGTCGATGCCCATGACGACATCGCCGAACATGTTGATGAGCCGGCGGTACGCGTCGTAGGCGAAGCGGCGGTTGCCCGTCGCCTCGGCCAGCGCCTGCACGCTGTCATCGGTCAGGCCCAGGTTCAGGACGGTGTCCATCATGCCCGGCATCGAGACCGCGGCGCCCGAGCGGACCGAGACCAGCAGCGGGCTCTTCTTATCGCCGAACTTCTTACCCATCTCCTTTTCGAGCGTCGCCATGTTCTTGGCGACCTCGTTCATCAGGCCGTGGGGCATCTTGTTGCCGGCGTCGTTGTACTTCGCGCACGTGTCGGTCGTGATCGTCATGCCGGGGGGCACGGGCAGG
>JBCDKU010000086.1:0-11068 GCA_038746265.1 Planctomycetota bacterium | reverse complement strand
GATCGCGGTCGAACGAGCCGCGACCGTCAAGGAGCGGTTTGCTCAAAACCACACGCAACGCCGGACCGCTCCCTCACGGTCGCGGCTCGTCCAGAAAGGGCGGCGCTACTTCCCGAGCTCGCGACCACGATCGCGACCTGCGCGGATGGCGTCGATGATGGTCTGCTGCATCTGCTTCGCATCGAAGTGACCCGTCACCGCCGCGGTCACACCGCCCGGGCTCGTCACCCGCCGGCGCAGCTCCTCGGGCGGGTCGTCCGAGTGCGAGAGCAGCTCGGCCGCGCCGAGTATCGTCTGCCGCACGCAGCGGTCCGCGGTCACGCTGTCAAACCCCAGCTCGACTCCCGCGGCCCGCATCGCCTCGGCGAGATAGAAGACATACGCGGGCCCCGATCCCGCGAGCGCGGTATAGGCATCGAACAGGCTCTCCTCGATCATCGCGGTCTCGCCGATCGCGTTGAACAGCGTCGCGGCCGTCTCGTCGTCGCCACGCATCGCGCCGGCCCCGGCGCAGATCGCGGTCATCCCGCGGCCGACCTGCGCGGGCGTGTTCGGCATTGCCCGCACGACCCGAACGCGCTTGCCCAGCTCGTCGCGCACGCGCACCGAGTTCACGCCCGCGAGGATCGAGATCACAAGCCGATCGCCCGGGGCATCAAGCAGCGCGGGACGCAGCTGCTCGGCGACCGCCGCAAGCTTCTGGGGTTTGACGGCAAGGAAGATCGCGGTCTCGCCCGGCTCCGACTCCGCCTCGACGATCGCGGGGATCAGATCCTCGGTCCGCTCGACGCTTCTGGGGTAGGTCGAGCGGCGGTTCTCGTCGGGGTCGGCGACCGTGCAGCGTTCGAGATCGATCACGCCGCGCTCGGCCGCGCCGCGGAGCACGGCGAACGCCATGTTCCCGCCGCCGACGACGGCGAATGGGGGCAATGTGGAGTTTTTCACGCCGCGCAGGGTATCATCGCGGCACGACTTGCACCGCGGCCGCGGGTTGCCGCGGAGCGTCAGGAGGCGTCCATGTCAGGCTTCTACCAGCTCGAGTTCGAACGCGAGGTCCGCGCGATCGAGGACCGCATCTCCGAGATCGAATCCGGCGCGGGCGGCGAAGTCCCCGCGCTGGGCGGCGTCGAGGCGTCCGTCGCGGGCAACGCCGGCGACTCGCTCGCCGATCTGCGCGCACAGCGGGAGTCGAAGCTGCAGGCGATCTACGAGGATCTCTCGCCGTGGAACACCGTCCGCGTCGCGCGGCACCCGCTGCGACCGCAGGGCCGCGACTACATCGGGCAGATCTGTCGCGATTTCTCCGAGCTGCACGGCGACCGCCGGTTCGGCGATGACCCCGCGCTGGTCACAGGCATGGCCCGCATCGGCTCGCACAAGTGCCTCGTTGTCGCGCACCACAAGGGGCGCGACACGCAGGAGAAGCTCAAGTGCCACTTCGGCTGTGCGCACCCGGAGGGCTACCGCAAGGCGCTGGCGAAGATGAAGCTCGCCGAGAAGTTCGGGCTGCCGATCGTGACGCTTGTGGACACGCCCGGCGCCTATCCGGGGCTCGGGGCCGAGGAGCGCGGGCAGGCGGAGGCGATCGCGGTGAACCTGCGCGAGATGAGCCGGCTCAAGGTGCCCGTCGTGAGCGTGATCATCGGCGAGGGCGGCTCGGGCGGCGCGCTCGGGATCGCGGTCGGCGACCGCGTCGCGATGATGCGGCACGCGTGGTACTCGGTGATCAGCCCCGAGGGCTGCGCGGCGATCCTGTGGAAGCAGGCGAACGAGGAAACCAACAACGCCGCAGCCAACGCCCTGAACCTGACCGCGACCGATAACCTCAAGCTCGGCGTCGTGGACGACATCGTCCAGGAGCCGCTCGGCGGGGCGCACCGGGATCCGTCCCAGGCGGCCGAGCTGCTGCGGCGATGGATCGTCGAGCAGCTCGACGAGCTAACGACGCGGTCGGCCGAGGAGCTGGTCGAGGGCCGGTACGAGCGGTTCCGGAAGTTCGGGGCGTACACAGAGCAGGCCGAGGTCGCGACTCAAAGTTGAGCGTTCGGCGGCAGTCCCAAGCGGGCACCCACCATAAACGGTGGCAGTTGTGATATTTGATGCGGCGGCGTGAGCGGGCTTTGACCCGAACAGGCATCCGCCATATCCTTCGCCGCGCACACACGTTCCGATCAGTCTTTGGTAGGGCCGAGTTGGCGGCGTGATCCGGCGAGCCGACGCCGGCCGCAACCCGATACCCCCAAATCGGTTGGAGCCCTCGCCCGTGGCAAAGAAGGCCAGCTCCAAGAAGAAGACCAAGAAGAAGGCCGCCAAGAAGGCCCCGGCGTCGTCGCGCGCCGGGTCGTCGAAGACGGCCAAAAAGAAGGTCGCCAAGAAGCCCGCGACCAGGAAGGCGGCTTCGAAGAAGACGGCCAAGAAGAAGACCGCCGCCAAGAAGACGGCGAAAAAGGCCGCTTCGAAGAAGGCCGCGAAGAAGAAAGTCGCCAAGAAGCCGGCGGCGAAGAAGACCACCGCGAAGAAGAGCCCGGCGAAGTCGGCGTCGAAAAATTCGCCCGCGAAGAAGGCGGCCGCCAAGAAGCCCGCGGCCAAGACGACGCCGGCAAAGAAGGCGGACAGCAAGGAAGCGGACAGCAAGAAGGTCGCGGCGAAGAACGAGAAGGCCGGCGATCCGAAGGCGGGCGATTCGAAGACGTCGAAGTCGGGCCGCAAGGGCATCACGATCGTCTCGAAGAAGAAGACGTCTCGTCGGAAGCAGCAGTCCAAGCCGGTCGCGAAGTTCCCGCCGACCGGGGCCCGCCTGCTGGGCCCGGGCGCGACACCGCGGAAGCCGCTCATCCCATCGGGGCCCGCGACGCGCGACGGCGCGGCGGACGGCGAGGAGCAGAAGCGACTCAAGAAGTCGCCGCTCGGCAAGCGTGACCTGAAGAAGTTCCGCGACATCCTCATCAAGAAGCGGAACGAGCTGTTCGGCGACGTCGCGAAGCTCGAGAGCGAGGCGCTGCGGTCCGAATCGGGCAGTCTGAGCCACACGCCGCAGCACCTCGCGGAGCAGGGCTCGGACAGCTACGGCACGTCGCTCTCGCTCGGTCTTGCCGATGCCGATCGGCGTCTGATCAAGGAGATCGACGCGGCGCTCGAGCGGATCGAGGCCGGCACCTACGGCATCTGCGAGCTGACGGGCCGCGCGATCCGGATCGAACGGCTCACGGAGCTGCCCTGGGCGCGGTACTCGATCGACGCCGCCCGCGAGCAAGAGCGCGGCGGTCCGCGGCGGTGAGCTCGGCGGCGGCGAGTGGCGGATCGGCCGCGCGGTCGCCGGCGGCGCTGCTGTTCCTTCTTGTCACGATCGTTCTCGGGACGGCGTCCGACCTGTGGTCGAAGCACGCGGCGTTCGCGCACGTCGCGGATCAACCCGTTGCGGTCGAGCGCGAGGCGGTGCTCGCCACGAAGCCGCTGCAGTCGCTGATCCCGCCGCACGAGCCGGTGACAGCGATACCGAGCGTGCTGGAGTTCACGCTTGTTCTCAATCCGGGCGCGGTCTTCGGGCTCGGCGCCGGACAGCGATGGATCTTTATCGCGTTCACGGCTATCGCGTTGGTCGTGGGCTGGCTGCTTTTCGCGAAGTGGACGCGGCCCAAGGACCACATCGCGCACGTCTCGATCGGGCTGCTCGTCGCGGGTGGGCTCGGGAATCTCTACGACCGGCTCGTGCACGGATGCGTCCGCGACTTCATCCACCCGCTGCCCGGCGTGGATCTGCCTTTCGGTGTCACTTGGCCTAACGGCGCGAGCGAGGTGTGGCCCTGGGTCAGCAACGTCGCCGACCTGTGGCTGCTCATCGGGATCGGCGTGCTGCTTGTGCTGAGCTGGCGGACGCCCGACAAGCCGGCTGAAACCCAAGAGACCACAAACGACACCGCGGCCGACGGGAGCGATGAAGCCCCCGCCGACCGCGATGCGTCGTCGTGAGTTGGCCGATCAGTTGTCGTTCTTGCTCGGCTCAGCCGCCGGCGGGTCGCGCTGCTCGACGCGCGGCTCGGGGGCTTCCTCACCGATCTGTTCGATCTGGCTGGAGAGATCGAGCAGGTCTACCCGTCCGTCGCCGTTGATGTCAGCGGCGCAGTCCTCGCAGACCGAGCCGAATTCGAGGGCCATGCGGGCGACGTCTGCGTTATCGACATCTCCGTCTCCGTCCAGGTCGCCGGCGAGCTTCGCGGGCTCGAAACGGACCTCGTACACGTAGGCGTTGATCTGCATCGCCCCATCAAACGGCTCGTTCCAATCGGTGAACTGCAGCTCGAGTTCGCCGTTATCGGCGAGGTCGAACGAGAACATGAACTTCTCGTCCTTCGGCTTGTTGCCGATCCGGATCTTGTAGCTGGTCTTCGACTCGTCGAGGTGGTTGACGATGTACGTGCCCATCTCGTAAGCACCTTCGGCGGTAACACGATCGCCCTCGGGATACCGCAGCGTGGTGCTCTGGATCCCTTTCTCGGCGAAGCCGTCGAGCACGGGAACCGGTGCATCCGCACGCTTGCGGCGAGCCGCGAAACTCTGGAGCGGTGCGTCTGCGATGCCGACGCCGTCACGACGCGCGGGTTCGCGTGCCGGCTCGGCATCCGGCGCCTCGATCGTGTACTGCGGCTCGGCGGCTGTTGAGTCACGCTCGGGCTCGGCGATCGCTGCTTCGAGCGGTTCGGGGGTTGGCTCCGGCGTTGGCTCGTAGAGCCCCACCGCCGCAAAGACCTCGCGGGCGGCGTTGAAGACCGGCTCGGGCCCGACCGCGGCGAGCGCGGCGCTCGAGAGGAGGATGCCGCCCCCCGCGATGGCGGCGTTGCGGCGGAGGTTCTTCGCGCGGCGGGCGCTGCGGGCGACGTGCGTGTCCCACAGATCGTCCGCGGCAGTGTGCGTGCCGGGTGAGTCCGTGATGGAGCGTGCTGCTCCGGCGGCCCGGTCGATGAGGTCTGCTGGCGTGGTGCTGGTCACTGGGTGACTCCTTCTCGCTTGAGTTCACGGCGCAGCGCTGTCCGGGCCCGGACGAGGCGTGCTTTGACGGCGTCGGGCTTGCACCCGATCGCGGAGGCGATTTCTCTGACGCCGAGCCGCTCCACGTGGAAGAGCGACACGACGATCTGGCTCTTGAGCGGCAGACGCCCGAGCGAGCGGCGGAGCGCCTCGGCGAGCTCGGGTCCGTCCGAGGGGACGGCGTCAGCTTCGATCTCCTGGGCGATCGGCCGAGGCTTGCGGTCCTGGTGCTTCCACCACTTCGCAACGGTGTTCGACGCGATCCGCAGCAGCCACGGCCGCGGGCCGAAGCCCCGGTCGCGGTAGGTCCGCCTGCCCCGGAGGGCGGCGAGGAACGTCTCGCTCGTCAGGTCCTCGGCGACCTCGCGGCTGCCGACACGGCGCGTGACGTACGCGAGGACCAAGGCGTTGTGGCGGCTGTAGAAGGCCTCGAAGCCCTCGCGGGTCGCGAGGTCGAAGCCCCGGTCTGGGGACCGTTCGTCTGCTCTTGATTCCGCGGGGGCGGAGGACTCAAGCCTGGCCGCGGTTGGTTGTGTCATGCCGATCGTGCTCACTGGGTGTCCTCTGGTGCTTGCCGCGGCGTTGGTCGCCCCGGTTACCAGTAGAAAGGCGGTTCGGTCCCGGTTGGTGACGCCCCTTGTGAGAAATTCCGGGGCGCGGGTAGCCTGCACGGATGGCACACAAGATTGTCGTCTTTCTGATCGCCCTGTGCTCGATCTTCGCGGGGCGGGCGTTTGCTCAGGATCTCGTGATCGTCGGCGGGCGGCTGTTTGATTCGATATCGGACGAACTGCGGCCCAATACCGGGATCATCGTGCGCGGCGGGAAGATCGCGGTCGTCGATGCCGAGGAGATCCCGGCCGAGATCGAGACGCGGCTCACGCTGCCCGACGCGTACACGGTGATGCCCGGGATCTTCGATCTGCACGCGCACTTCAACGTGACCGTGCTCGGTGCGCCGCGGCAGGACGTGACCGAGCACTACGCGGCGATCATGCTCGCGAACGGCGTGACCTCCGCGTTCCCGGGCGGGGAGTACAACCCCGATGACATGCTCGCGATGCGGCGGCGGATCGATCGCGGCGAGCAGGCCGGGCCCCGGGTGTACAGCTCGGGACCGTACTACGGGCAGTTCATGCGGCGGGACGCGGGGAAGCGCGAGGTGTACGAGCGGGTTGATACCTGGGCGGCGAACGGCGCGAGGGCGTTCAAAGCCAAGGGGATCAACCCGACGCAGCTCGAGGCGCTCATCGAGCGGGCGCACCTGCACGGGCTGACAGTGACGGGGCACCTCGGGTCGGGGTTCCGGAACTCGGTGAACCCGAAGGACGCGATCCTGATGGGGATCGATCGGGTCGAGCACTTTCTCGGCGGCGATCTGCTGCCGCCGACACGGTCGGCGTACGCGTCGCTGCAGGATCTGACAGACGAGGATCTGGACTCGGAGGCGTTCCGCGAGATCGTCGACTTGTTCATCGATCGGGGCGTGTTCTTCGACGCGACGCTGACGGCGTACGGCTACTTCGGCGCGGACGACGACGTGTACGACCGGTGGCACGACGAGTCGCGGTACTTCACGGACGAGGTGCGGCAGTGGATGCGGGGGCGGCCCGAGCGGCGGGAGATCGAGCAGTTCAAGAAGATCTACGAGGTCAAGAAGAAGACGCTCAAGCGGTTCGCGGATGCGGGCGGGCTCATCACGCTCGGCACGGATCACGTGAGCTGGGGGACGTACCTCGGTGGGTTTGCGGTGCACCGCGAGATGCACGCGATGGTGAAAGCCGGGCTCGACGAATCGCACGTGCTCAAGATCGCGACGATCAACGGGGCGCGGGCGCTGAACGTCTCGAACAAGCTGGGCACGATCGAGCCCGGCAAGCTCGCCGACATGATCGTGATCACGGGCGACCCGACCGAGGACATCACCGCGACGCGCACGGTGAGCATCGTGGTCAAGTCGGGCGTGGTCTTTGATTCCGCGGATCTGCTTGAGTCTGCTGCCGGAAAGCTGGAGCCAAAGTACAGGCCCGCTCGGGGCGACTGATCCGCTCGCTCAGGAGCCTAGATTTGATGGCGCTTCGTCGAGTGATTCTGTCTTTCGTCCCGCGTGGCGGATGTGCTTCGGTGGGATGACGTCGGTCGCGAGGCCGAGCCGTTCGAGCAGCTTGATCTCGTAGTAGGTGAGGTCGAACTCCCACCAGCGGTGCTGGTTGGAGGCGCTGAGCGGGTCGGAGTGGTGGTTGTTGTGCCACCCCTCGCCCACGGACAGCAGCGCGACGAACCAGTTGTTGCGGCTGTGGTCGTCGGTCTTGTAGTTGGTGTAGCCGAAGAGGTGGGTGAGCGAGTTCACCGACCATGTGATGTGCCAGACGACGACGGTGCGGACGATGACGCCCCAGACGAGCAGGCTCAGGCCGAACTGGAGGCCCTCTATCGGCATACCGGACCGTGCCCAGCCGATCGCGAGTCCAACGGCGAAGTAGATCAGGGCGTGGATGACGTAGACGCGGCGCACGAACTTGGGGCGCTTCTCGAGATTCATGTAGAAGCGGTCCTTGAGAACATCCGGGGCGTAGCGCGTGTAGAGCGTCAGGTCGTAGAGGCGCTTGTTGACGACGACCATCCACAGCACGTGCGACCACGCGAAGGCGACGAGCGGGCTGTGCGGGTCTTCCTGGTGATCGGAATGCTTGTGGTGGTAGCGGTGGATAGCGACCCACTTGCCGGGCGTCTCCTCGAGGCAGCACAGCCCCATGATCACGAAGGCGTGCTCGAGCCACTTGGGCACCTTGGCGCTCTTGTGGGCGAGCAGGCGGTGGTAGCAGAGGTTGATCGCCTGACCGAACACGTGGACGCCGAGCACCATCGCGATGAGGCCCGTCCAGCTGAAGAGCCACGGGATCGCCGCGAGCAGCGCGAGGGCGTGCATCCCGATCAGGACGCGTGCGTAGCCCCAGCGGATCTCGCCCGGCTGGACAAGATCCGGGGCGGGGAGTCGTTCAACGGTCGGCGGCAACGCTTCTGACAAAGAGAGTCTCCGATCGAGACGCGACCCGGGAGATCACGTCCCTGCGGAAGCTCGCGACAACGTAACGGTCGCTGCATACTACCCTTGCCGAAGACGCAACGAAGCCGAGTAACTCGGTGCGGCGCGGAGACAGCGAGCGGGCGGCTTATTTGCCCATCAGCTCCATCAGCGCGACCACCGTGGACTCCACGCCGCGGGTCACCGCGGGCTCGGGGCTGATCTTGAAGAGCGGCGAGTGATGGCTCGGGACGGGCTCGCCGCCCGCGGCTTCGCGTTCGAAATCAGCGAGCGGTGTGCCGCCGATCGACCAATAGACGCTGGTGATGTCCGGGTCGGTTGAGAAGAACGGGAAGTCCTCGGCGCCCATGCCCTTGGTCGGCTCGTCGATGACGTACTGCTCGCCGATCTTGTCTTGCCACGCGGCGCGGAGCCGCCGCGCGAGGGCGGGGTCGTTGATCGTGGGCGGGACGGACTCGGGGCTGAAGATGACCTCGGGGAGCTTGTCCTCAGGCAGGCCCGCGACGCGGCCCATGTTCTCGGCGATCCGCTTGATGCCCTGCAGCAGCGTCCGCCGTGTCTCCTGGCTCGTGTTGCGGACGGTGAGCTGCAGATGGGCGCGGTCGGAGATGATGTTGTGCTTCGTGCCCGCGTGGAACGAGCCGACCGTCACGACGCCCGGGTCGCGCGGCGGCAGCTCGCGCGAGACGAGCGTCTGGATCGCGAGGACGATCTGCGCACCGAGCACGATCGGGTCCTTGCCGCGGTGCGGGCTGGCGCCGTGGGCGCCGACGCCGTGGATGATGATGTCCACGGAGTCCGAGCCGGCGTAGGGGCTGCCGTCGGTGACGTTGACCGTGCCCGCGCGCTGCAGCGAGTTGACATGGAACGCGAGCGCGTAATCGGGCTTACCGAACCGCTCCCAGAGCCCGTCTTCTTTCATCGCCTTGGCGCCGAGGACGCGCTCCTCGGCGGGCTGGACGATCAGCATGAGCGTGCCGGACCAGTCTGATTTGTTGCTGGCCATGTGCCGCGCGGTGCCGACGAGGCTCGTGATGTGCACGTCGTGCCCGCACGCGTGCATCACGAAGACCTCGTTGCCCGTGATCGGGTCTGTCTGCTTCGCGCGGCTCGCATAGTCGAGCCCAGATTTCTCCTCAACGGGAAGCCCGTCCATATCGGCCCGCATCATGACCATGGGCCCGGGACCGTTGCGGAGCATCGCGACCACGCCCGTCCCGCCCACGCCCTCAGTGACCTCGAAGCCGGCGGCGCGGAGTTCGTCCGCCATGCGGGCCGCGGTGCTGTGCTCGACGAGCGAGAGCTCGGGGTTGCGGTGGAAGTGTTCGAAGAGCGGCGCGAGGTGCCGCTGGTAGTCGCGATCGATGGACGTCGCAAGGTCCTGAGCGCTCGCGAGCGACATCGGCAGCACGGCGGCGAGCGAGAGAGCGATTCGGCGGGTGATGGTCGGCATCGAGATCTCCAATGAAGTCTTAGCCAGCGTATCAAACGCCGGCAAACAGACCGGTAGACTCGCCGCTCGCACACCGACACCCACACCGACACCCGGAGGGAAGGGCCTTGAGACCGATCTGCCTTGTTGCCGTGCTGATGGCGCTTGTGTCGCCGCTCGCGATCGCGCAGGACGACCGCCCGCCGAACTTCGTCCTGATCCTCTCCGACGACGCCGGCTACCGCGATCTCGGCTTCAACCGCCTCGACGGCTTCCCGACGCCCCGAATCGACTCGATCGCCCGTAGCGGCGCCCGCTTCACCAACGCCTACGTCACCGCCTCGGTCTGCAGCCCGTCGCGCGCGGGTCTCTTAACCGGCCGCTACCAGCAGCGGTTCGGTCATGAGTTCAACCTCGGCGGCTCGGACGAGTCCGCGGGGCTCGGCATGTCGCCCGAGGAGGACACGATCGCCGACCTGATGCGGTCGGCCGGCTACGCGACGGGCATCATCGGCAAGTGGCACCTCGGCAAGGCGGACGGCCTCCGCCCGCGGGACCGCGGCTTCGACGTCTTCGACGGCATCCTCGAAGGCTCGCGGTCGTACTTCGCGACCGACAGCACGCGCAGCCCGCTCCGCGTGAACGGCGAGCCCATCCCGGAGCCGGAGGATCTCTACCTCACCGATTGGCTGGGCGAGCGAGCCGAGGTCTTCCTCGAGGATCACGCCGAGCAGCCGTTTTTCCTGTTCCTCTCGTACACCGCGCCGCACGGGCCTATGCACGCGACCGGCGCGGACTTTGACGCGGTCGCCGACTGGGTCCCGGAGGGCAGCCCGGACAAGCGGCGGACCTACGCCGCGATGGTGCGGGCCCTCGATCGCTCGGTGGGCGGCGTGCTTGACCGGATCGAGTCGCTCGGGCTCGCGGGCAACACCGTCGTGATCTTCACCAACGACAACGGCGGCGCGACCGACAACGGCTCGGACAACGGGCCCCTCCGCGGCATGAAGGGATCGAAGTGGGAAGGCGGCGTCCGCGTGCCGATGGCGATCAACTGGCCCGGGGTGACGGCCGCGGGCTCGCGCATCGACGAACCGGTCTCGACGCTCGATCTCAGCGCGACCATGGCGGCGACGGCGCGGGCGCGTGTCGCCGCGGATCGCCCGCTGGATGGCGCGGACCTCCGCTTGCTTCTTGCGGGAGACATCGGCGAGCTGCAGCCGCGAGCGCTGTACTGGCGGCGCGGCGGCGCGGCGGCTGTTCGCTTCGGGGATTGGAAGCTGATCCGCTCGGAGGGCAACCCCCCGCTGCTCTTTGATCTCAACGCGAGCGATGATGAGCGCGTCGATCTCTCGAACCAGTACCCGGGGCTCGTGCATCAGCTGCTCGGCATGCTCGGCGCCTGGGAAGGCGGGCTCGCGGAGCCGCTGTGGATCGAGGGCGAGCCCTGGGAGACCAACCAGCGGATGAAGCATCGCATGGAGGTCGAGACGCGGGGCGAGGAACGCCGATTCCCGTAAGCACATCGACGAAAAAGAAGAAAGGCGGCGACACGACGTGAATCG
>JBCDKU010000085.1:0-11204 GCA_038746265.1 Planctomycetota bacterium | reverse complement strand
GGCTCGACGCGATCGAGGCGCGGTCGTGGGAGGGCTTCATCGCGGGCACCGACGAGCCCGAGCCGCTCTGGCAGCTGTCGGCCGTCGCGACGAGCCAGACCCGCGACCTGCGGCGGCTCATGCCGTTTCTCGTGTTCGCCGCACGCGACTACATCGGCGAGGACACCGGCCGCGCACGGCGGGTCACCGTGAGCGCGGATGAGTACGGGTTCGAGCTCTACTCCAACGAGTACTGATCTCTGGCCAGATCAGCTGCCCTTGATGTCGGGCGAGATCTCGGGCTTCACCTCTTTGTATACGCTGCCGTCTACGAAGCCCTGGAGCTTGCGGGCCCGCACGGGGTGCTGCAGCTTGCGGATCGCCTTCGCCTCGACCTGGCGCACACGCTCGCGCGTGACCTTGAAGATGCGGCCGACCTCCTCAAGCGTGTAGGTGTAGCCGTCGCCGATGCCGTAGCGGAGCTTGATGATCTCGCGTTCGCGGTAGCTGAGCGTCTTGAGCACCGACTCGATCCGCTGGCTCAGCATCTCCTGAGCGGCGGTCTCCGAGGGGCTGCCCTGGCGGTCGTCCTCGATGAAGTCGCCGAAGTAGCTGTCCTCGCTCTCGCCGACCGGGCGGTCGAGGCTCACCGGGTGCTTCGAGATTTTCATCACGCGCCGGGTTTCCTCGACCGAGAGCCCCGCCTTCTCGGCCAGCTCGTCGATCGTGGGCTCCTGGCCCGTCGCCTGCTGCACGTCCTTCTGGATGTTCCGCAGCTTCGTCATCGTCTCGATCATGTGGACCGGGATGCGGATGGTGCGGGCGTGGTCGGCGATCGCGCGGGTGATCGCCTGGCGGATCCACCACGTCGCGTAGGTGCTGAACTTGTAGCCGCGCTTGTACTCGTACTTATCGACCGCGCGCATCAGGCCCGTGTTGCCCTCCTGGATCACGTCCAGGAACGACAGCCCGCGGTTGCGGTACTTCTTCGCGATCGACACCACGAGACGCAGGTTGCCGCCCGAGAGGTCGCGCTTCGCCTGCTCGTACTCCCAGAAGACCGTCTCGATCGCCTTGATGCGGGCGGCGAGTTCGTCCGGGCTCTCCTTGACCAGCTCGCGGAGCCCGTCGAGCTCTTCGTGCATGACCGCGACGTCCTCGGGGTCCACGTTCGCGTTGGGCTTCGAGGCCGCATCGATCTTCTTGACCAGGTCGGTCATCTTGTGGGCGATCGACCGCAGCTTCCGCATCATCGGCACGATCTTGCCCGTGCGGAGGCAGAGCTCCTCGGTCAGCGCCGCCATGCGGAGCCGCCGCATCAGCATCCGCTGCGCGATCTCCTCGGCCGCCTGCTTGTCCTTCTTCGCCCGCTTGCCGTCCAGCTCACGCAGCGCATCGCAGTCCGCCGCGTTGTGCTCGAGCAGCCGCTCGATCGTCGGCAGGTTCGCCGGGATCCGCTTGGCGAGCTTCTCCTTGTGATTCTCTTCCGCGGTCGAGACCCGCATCGTCCGGTCGAACGGCAGATCGCCCGCGTCCACCTGCCGCAGCATGGCGACCGCCTCGGTCAGGATCCAGTCCGACTCGAGGCACCGGCGGCGGAAGATCATCCGCGTGGTCTCGATCTTCTTCGCGAGCCGGATCTCCTCCTCGCGCGTCAGCAGCGGGATCGTGCCCATCTGCGAGAGGTACATCCGCACCGGGTCATCGATCCGGCGGCTGTTCCCGTCCTCGGTGACCGCGGTCTCGATATCGCGCTGCACGGTCTCATCGTCGAGCGCCTCGGCCTCCGCGACGTCCCGCTCGGCCTGCGCGAGCGACTCGTCTACCTCGGGCGTCTGCACGGGCCCGTGATGGGCGGCGTTGAGCCGCACCTGCAAGACCGACGCGTCGCCCGCACGCTCGCCGCCCGAGACCGACATCGCCCGGAACTGACCCTTCAGCGGGCCGATCGAGGTATCGAGCCACGGGGCGTCTCCGGCCTTGGTCGCGCGGTAGAGCCGTGCGCGGTACTCAAGCTCATCGACGAGCTCGAGCCCGTTGTCATCGAGGACGGCCAGCAGCTCGTGCAGCCGTTCGGGGTGCACCATCTCATCGGGGAGGGTGTTGTTGAGTTCCTCGTAGCTCAGCCAGCCGCGTTGCCGGGAGAGGTCGATCAGATCCAAAAGGGCTGGATGCAAGTCGATCGTGCTCACGCGCTGACCTCCTGTCGCGTCCACGGCTGCACCGCCGCGGGAATCATGGTGCTTTGAGTGTGCCAAGCGAATCTCGGCGGGGCCACGAAAGGCATCAAGGCGGCACGAATCTGAACACAATCGGGCACGCCTTACTCCTCCGCCCCGGGCCCGTCCGATGGGCCCTGCGGCTCGGCTGACCCGCCCTCCGGCGACACCCGATGATCGGGCGACAGAGGCCGGGAGCGGCTCGGGGAACGGCGGCCGAACGGATTCGCCACCGGGTTCGACCCCAGATCGCCGTGCGTCCGCTTCACTCGCGCTAAGCGAGAAGCAAGCTCCGCGGTCACGCCGATCCGGGGATTTTCCTCCCCATTCGTCTTTGGGATACTACGCGGTCCGGTATCGGTGTGTCCGTCGATTCCCGGACCGCCGATCGAGGCTTCGGCATCCTGGGAATCCCGAAGAATCTCAAACCGCGTCAGGCAGTCGAGCAGGACGCCCTCCTGCTCCAGCGGGCTCGACCCCTCGTTCCGCTCGAACCACCCCGCCAGCGCCGCCGCCCCGGCCCGCAGCCCGTCGTCCTGAGCCCGGAGCATCACCTCGCGCAGCGCGGGCGGCTCGCCCTCAGAAAGCAACTCGTACATCGCCCGCGCGAGCCGCTGGGCCTCGGGCAGATCGGTCAACTCGAACTGCGCCGCCTCGAGCATGGGCAGAAGCCGCTCTTCCTGCTGCACCGCCATCGCGGGCCGCAGCATCGCCGTCGCAAGAACCGACCGCCACATCGCCGGCAGGTCGCGCGGATCCAGGCGCGGGGTGTCCTGGGCCTCGCCGAACGCCGGTGAGGGCCCGCGCCGCCGATCGGGTGTCGTCGCGCGCAGCGCGGATTCCGAAACACCCGTCGCCACCGAGAGCCGCTCGAGCAGCACCCGCCGATCGACCGGAGGCAGCGACCCCAGCCCGAGATCGTGCAGCCGCGCCACCTCCTCGCGCGTCCGGCTCGCGACCGCCGCGGGCCCCGCGCCGGCGAGCGTCACCTTCAGCCGCCGCGCCCAGAAATCGAGGATGTGCTCCGCGTTGTCGATGACCGCCTGCAGCTTCTCCGGTCCGCCCTCGGACTTAAGCAACTCATCCGGGTCCTTCGCGCCCTGTGCCTTGTCGAGCAGCGCCACCCGCACATCGATCATCGCCTTGAACAGCACCTCGAACGCCCGGTCCGCCGCCCGCTGCCCGGCCTCATCACCATCGAACAGCAGCACGATCTCCTTCGCACGCCCGCGCAGCCGCCGCGCGTGCTCGGCCGTCAACGCCGTCCCGAGCGTGCCGACCACATTCGTGAACCCGCCCTGGTGGCACGCGACCACGTCGGTGTACCCCTCGACGATCACCGCACGGCCCGTGCTCCGGATCGCCTTGCTCGCACCATCGATCCCATACAGCGTCTGCGACTTGTGGAAAACGCCCGTCTCCGGGCTGTTGAGATACTTCGGGTCGTCCTCGTCGTTGATCCGCCGCCCGCCGAACGCGATCACGCGCCCCGCCTCGTCACGGATCGGGAAGATCAGCCGGTTCCGCAGCGCGTCGTAGCACGAGCCGTAATCGCTCGCGCTGCCCTCGCCGCGCACCTTCGTGAGCCCCGCGGCCGCGAGCACCTGCGGCGCGATCCCGCGCTGCTTGGCATACAGGATCAGCCCGTCCCACCGATCGGGCGATGCGCCGATACCGAACGCCTCGACCATCTCCGCCGAGATCCCGCGCCGCTCGATCATTGAACGCCCGGCTTCCCCGTGCTGCTCGTGCGCGAGGATCGACCGGAAGAACGCCTGCGCCAGCTCGTTCGCCTCGATCAGCTCCCGGTTCGAGACTTCGTAGCCGCCCGGCGTCTCGGTCCGCCGCGCGGGCTTCTTCTTCTCGAGCTCGATCCCCGCGCGCTCCGCGAGCATCTCCAGCGCCTCGGGGAACGAGAGCGAGAGGTACTTCATTGCGAACGTGATCGCGTCGCCGCCCGCGCCGCACACGAAGCAGTGGTACATCTGCTTGTGCGGCACGACATACATCGACGGGTTGCGATCGTCGTGGAACGGGCACAGGCAGACAAACTCGCGCCCCTTCGACTTGAGCGTGACGTGCTCGCCGATCAGGCCCGCGATATCCGTCGCGTCCAGCACACGCCGCTTGTCGAGATCATCAAAGCCCACAGGTGATCCAGCGTAGTCTCCACCCACCGCGCGGTTGCGATGGGGCGTCTGCCCCGGACCGCGGGACCGGCTTCCTCCACGAGAATTGACAGCCCCATGCTCATCCTCTTCGACATCGACCACACCCTGCTCGCATCGCCCCGATCCGGGCCCGACGGCCTCACCGCCGCCGGCCGCGAGCTCTACGGCGACACATTCAAAATCGAGGCCGTGGACTTCGCGGGCAGGATCGACCCGCTCATCCTGGGCGACGCCCTCGAGTCCAACGGCCAGCCCCGGTCCGACCTACCCAGGTACCGCGAGGCCTTCATCCGCCACTTCGAACCTCTCGCCCGCGACCGCACCCACGCGCTCGACGGCGCGGCTCAGCTCATTGAGGCCGTCAAGGTCGAAGGCGTGACCTCGGGCCTGCTCACCGGCAATTTCGAGGAAACGGGCCGTATGAAGCTCGCGGCCGCGGGCTTCGACGCCGACGCCTTCCCGGTCCGCGTCTGGGGCGATTCATCCCCGCACGACCCGCCGGCTCGCGAGCACCTGCCGCCGGTCGCGATGCAGCTCCATGCCAAAATCAGCGGCCGCACGATCCCAAGCGAGGACGTCGTCGTGATCGGCGACACGCCGCACGATGTATCCTGCGCACTCGCGAACGGCTGCCGCGTGCTCGCCGTCGCGACGGGAAGGACGTCCGCCGCCGACCTCGCCGCCTGCGGTGCCCACGAGGTCGTGGAGGACCTGACCGAGACGGAGAGGATCCTGGAATGGCTGATGCGTCCCTCGGCGACCTGAACCCACCCACGGCAACAACGCCACCAACAGCGCCAGCAACGAGATCCGTTCCGCTCCCGGACGCCCCGAACACCGGCACACGCCGCCTCGGCGTCATCGACACCCTCCGCGGCTTCGCCCTGCTCGGCATCCTCGTGCCCAATATCTGGTTCTTCGCCTGGCCCAGCCCGCTGAGCTTTGATCCGGCGCGTGTGACCGAGGTCTATGAGCTCACGGGCGAGCCCGACGCCCCGGTCGCCGCCTTCGAGACCGCAGGCGCGATCACCGAGATCGCGTTCATCGGCAAGTTCATGTTCCTCTTCGCCATGCTCTTCGGCGCGGGCGTCGTCCTGTTCTCGCGCCGCTACGACCGCCCCGGCGGCCGCCTGCGCGACGGTGCGGGCCGCTGGTACACCCGCTGCGGATGGCTCTTCTTCTTCGGCGCGATCCACGGCTTCGGCATGTGGTTCGGCGACATCCTGCTGCACTACGCCACCGCCGGCATGGGCGTGGTCTGGTGGTGCCGCAAGCTCAAGCCGTGGAAGGTCTTCACGCTCGCCGGCGTGTGCTACGCCATCGGCACGCTCGGCTGGCTCGCCCTGACCGGCATGATGTGGCTGGGCCTGAACTACTCCGACACACCCCCGGACCAGATCATCCCGCAGGTCGGCCCGGAGCTTGAGGTCTACACGGACTCGAGCGTGTCCGCGATGATCCTCCAGCGCCTCACAAGCTACGGCTTCTATCTCTTCATCGGGCCCTTCACGTTCCTCTGGCAGATCACCGGGCTGATGCTGCTGGGCGTCGGCCTCTGCCGCACCGGATTTCTGACCGCCGAGCGCTCCACACGCACCTACGTCGCGGCGATCTGTATCGGTCTCCCTGTCGGGTTCGCGATGACGATCGGCGCCCGGTATGCCATCGGGCTCATCGATTCCCCGATCACCGGATTCATCTGGATGAGCACCGCGCAGCTGCTCGGCGCGCCGATCTCACTCGGCTACGCCTCGGTCCTGATCCTGCTCGTCAAAACAGGAAAGCTCACCACGGTCACCAACGCTCTCGCCAACGTGGGCCGCATGGCGTTCACGAACTACATCTCCCACACGCTCATCTGTACCACGGTCTTTTACGGGCACGCGGGCGGTCTGTACGCCGAGGTCCCCTTCCCGATGCTGTGGCTCGTCGTGGTCGCCGTGTGGATGTTCAACCTTGCCTTCAGCGCGCTCTGGCTCAAGCACTTCCGCTTCGGCCCGCTCGAGTGGTTCTGGCGCTCGCTCACCTATCTCGAGTTCCAGCCGATGCGCCGCCAGCCCGCTGCCTCTAGACTCGCCGCATGACCGAGTCCTTCCGAGCGCTCTGCTCCGACTTCTACGTCAACCAGAAGCTCAGCGTGAAGCTGGACCTGCCGCGCGGACGCGAGGCGATGCTCGATTTGTTCGAGCGCGTCCGCCGCACCTACCCCTCGATGGGATCGTTCCGCCGCTACAAGGACGAGCTCGCCCTCGAATCGAAACAGACCGAAGCCCCGCACCGCTGGCTCGCGATCCGACCCAGCAACGTCCGCTCGGGCGTCGTCAACCCCTCCGCGGGCGAAGACGCCTACGGCCTGCACCGCCACGTGCTCGAGCTTGCGCCCTTCTTCCTCTCCATCAGCCCACTCGATGTTGAATACCTCGAATTGCTCTACGGCTTCGACTTTGCCGCCCGCGGCAACCAGGACCTGCTCGTCGCGCACGCGCTACTCGAGGGCACGCCGCTCGAGAAGCTTTTCGAGGACGGCTCGACCGGCCCGAACAACCTCGTCCCGCTCGACTTCCAGCCCATGCTCGGATTCGTCCTGCCCGACAGCGAGCCCGAGCCCCCGGCCCCCGGCGCTGAGGGCGAGACCCAGGTTGTCTCGGGCACCGAGGTCCACATGGAGGTCAAGACCCGGACGGGCTCCGGCTCCGGCTCCGACACCGAGGCCCGGGCCGGCACCGAGCCGATCAGCATCTACCTCACACTCCGCCGCTACGAACCCGTGGATGATCTCAAGGAGCTGCCCGCCGCGCTCGACCGCCTCGCCGCTGCAGGCCAGCAACTGATCGAGAACCGCGTCATCCCCTACCTCGTCCGCCCCATCCGCGAGGCCATCGGATCCAGCGACTTCGAATGATCGCCGCGCTCGCACAGACAACCCAGAACAACGGCAACCCCGTCGATGTCCTGATCTGGGTTGGGGCCCTGATCGTCCTCGTCATCCTCGGCGGTGTCGGCATCATGGTCCTGAAGCAACGCCTCTTCGCCGAGCCCTCTGCGTCCGAAGAAAGCGTCGGCCTGATGGAAGAGCTCCGCCGAGCCCACCAGCGCGGCGAGCTCACCGATGAGCAATACAAAGCCGCCCGAGGCAAGCTCCTCGCCCGCGCCACCGGCAGCGACATCACGCCCGCGTCTCGCCCTTCGATGCCGACCACGAAAGCGGATAAAGCCATCGAGGATGAGCCCCAACCCGATCAAAGCAAGAACGAAACCGACGCCGCGGACGACGCTGGCGCCTCCGACGAACTCCCATAACGCGCAACTCGCAGCGCACCCGGTACAGACGGTCAACCGCAGTCCCTGCGCTGGTGGGTTGTTGGTCGCCCGGCCGATGTTGAGCTAGCCTCTCAAGCACGAGAACCGCGGACCCGATGACCCCGAACCGGATCATCAACGACCGCGGATTGCAGAACGTCCCTGAGACAGTCCGAGCCGGAGCACACGCCCGAATGTCAGACGCCTCCTCGAACGATCGCCGCAAGAAGCTCGCCGCCCTCGACCCCGCGTTCGTGGACGAGGCCCGCCGGCAGCTCGACGAGCTCCGCAGCGCCTCCAATGCCACCAGCGGCATCGACGACGGCGACACCACCGGCTCCACGTCGGGCCACAGCGCCACCGACGACAACCTCGGCCCGACCACGGGTGGTGGTGGCGGTGGGGGTGACGGCGGCGGCGGTTTCAAGGGCCGCCGTGTGACCACCTGCTCCTTCTGCGGCAAGACCAGCCGCGAGGTCGGCCCGATGGTCGAGGGCCCCAACGAGGTCTACATCTGCTCCAAGTGCGTGGACCTCTGCCAGAACATCTTCAAGCAGGAGCGCCGCCGCGTCTCCAGCTTCTCCACGTCGATGACGGATATCCCGTCGCCGCGTGAGATCACCGGCTTCCTTGATCAGTACGTGATCGGTCAGGAAGCAGCCAAGCGGACGCTCTCGGTCGCCGTCCACAGCCACTACAAGCGGCTCATCCACGCCGAGCGCGACGACGATTCGGGCATCGAGCTCGAGAAGTCCAACATCCTGCTCGTGGGCCCGACCGGCTCCGGCAAGACGCTGCTCGCCAAGAGCCTCGCGCGGCTCCTGAAGGTCCCCTTCGCGATCGGCGACGCCACCACGCTCACCGAGGCGGGCTACGTCGGCGAGGACGTCGAGAACCTGCTGCTCAAGCTGCTCCAGGCCGCCGACTTCGACGTCGAGGCGGCCCAGCGCGGCATCATCTACGTGGACGAGATCGACAAGGTCGGCAAGACCTCCAACAACGTCTCCATCACCCGCGATGTCTCGGGCGAGGGCGTCCAGCGCAGCCTGCTCAAGATGCTCGAGGGCACCGTCGCCAACGTCCCCCCGCAGGGCGGACGCAAGCACCCCGAGCAGCAGTACATCCAGTTCGACACCTCGCAGGTGCTATTCATCGCGGGCGGCACCTTCGTCGGCCTCGAGGACATCATCCGCCGTCGCCTGGGTCAGACCCGCATCGGCTTCGGCGGTCAGGACGCCGAGACCGAGTCCGTCCGCGCTGACGCCGCCCGTGAGGACCTGCTCATGCGAGCCAACAACGAGGACATCGTCGAGTTCGGCATGATCCCCGAGCTTGTCGGCCGCCTCCCGGTCATCACCCCGCTCCGCCCGCTCGAGGAAGAAGCGCTCGTCCGCATCCTCACCGAGCCGAAGAACGCGCTGGTCCGCCAGTACCAGCACCTCTTCCAGTTCGAGGGTGCGAAGCTCAGCTTCACCGACGACGCCCTCCGCGTCCTGGCCCGCCGGGCGTCCGAGCGGAAGACCGGTGCCCGTGCACTGCGCGCCGTAATGGAAGAGGTCATGCTCGACCTGATGTACGAGCTGCCCGATCATGACAACGAGGGCGCCGAGTACGTCATCGACGCCGCCGCGCTCGAGTCGTCCAAGCCGCTGACCGAGCTCCGCGTCCCGCGGGCCAACAGCGCCTGAGCGAAGGTCAACATCAGTTCAGGGGCTCATACCCGCCGTCTACTTCGAGGTGCAGCCGCACATACGTGCGCGCAAGCTGCGTCACCTCGCGCGCATCGCGTGTCGTGAGGTGCACGCCGGGCTCCTCGGCATCGCGCACCGCGTCGAGCTTCTCGAGCAGTTCGGCATTCGCCGCGCACCACGCCTCGGCCGCGAGCAACTCCGGGAGCTGCTCGATCCCTTCCGCGACAAGCTGCACGCGCCCATCGAGATCAAGCCCGATCAACACGCGCGGCGCGTCCGGGCACCGGATCCCGAGATCCGTCAGATCCCGCAGCTGATCAACAAGTCCCGTGAGCTCGCCAACATCGCCGGTCGGCTCAACCCGCTCGGGTTCCGCTGACGGCTCGGGCTCGTCGCGTACACGCCCGATCAATTCATCGATCGAGACCTCGCTCATCGCACGGAACACCAGCCGGTGCGACACCCGCTCGATCGTGCTGGCAAGCTCGACACGCTCCCCGAGCTCCGCCGAAGCAACCCGCTGCAGCTCCGCGACCGGCGAGACCTCGCCCGGCGCACGCGCCGGCCCGACCGTCCCCGCGCGGAGAACCGGGCCGTCCCCCGCCTCACGCCGCACCCGCCCGAGCGACCGGTACGCCCACGCCGTCGAGTCCATGGTGGGCTTGAACAGCACCGTCACCGCGTCCGCCTTCGCGCCGGGTTCGAGTGTCCGCGGATCACCGCCGCCGTGGATCAGGACCGCGGCGTACTGCTCCTCCGCCCCGCGGAGTAGCGCGTGCAGCGTCCGCACACGCCGGGGCTCACCCACATCACCGCTCGGCCCCGCAACAACCTCAGCCGAAGCCGTCAGCGCGCCAACAAAGAACACCAGCACAGGTCTCCCGGCTTCCTCGGCGAGCGCCGCGCCGTAACGCCGCACAAACGCCGCCTCCCGAGACCCGAGCCGGGGTGTCAGCACATACTCAACACGGAGCTTCTGTTCTTCAGGAGCGGTCTCGGCGCGGCGATCGGTCGGGAGCGTTGCCCCAAGAAAGAGATCGGCGAGTTCGTCGTGAGCAAGCTGCTCGGTCAACGTTTGGAGTCCCCCGCGCCGCGGGCCGCGAACGGCCCCACGCGACGCCGTCAGTCTACCTGGTGCTGCGTGACCTCGATCACGCTGATCGCATCCCCGTTCTCCTCGAAGCCCGAATCGGTGTTGTACCGATCCGCGACCGCCCGCCCGTCCACCACGATCTGGTACCGGTGACGTCCGGCCGGGAGATGAAGTGACAACTCATGCACACCCAGTGCGTCGTTGCGACGCATGGGCAGGCTCGTCGTGGACCAGTCGTTGAAGCTGCCCGAGATGCTGATCTGATCGCCCAGCTCGATCGGCTGTACGAACAGCACATGATCGGACCCAACGCGAGCCCCGAAGAGCCGCTCCATCGCCGCACGTCGCTGCGTCGCGCGACGCGTCTCGAAGTCCGCGGGGTCCGATTGCGCCACGGGCTTGAGCTCCGAATCCTGCGAGCGCCGCATCGATTCCACCCGCTGACGCAGCTCATCAGCGCGGCTCACCACGCCCGTCTGCGACGCCGACGCGGTCTCGGAGCCGTTCGAGTTCTCGATCGCCGCGAGCCGCGGGAACCGCACCGGCTCCGGTGGCGGCGTGTCGTCCTGCGATCGCTCCCGCTTCCAACGCGACCCGAGCGGTGTGTCGGGCAGGTCCGGAAGCTCGGGCAGTTCCAGCTCGGCTGTCTCGGGCTCGTCGCTCCGCTCGATCCGGGCGTGCTCCATGAGCCACTCCGCAAGCGAGACGTAATCCTCCGCGGCCTGCGAGTCCGGGGCGTGCTCGATCACCG
>JBCDKU010000084.1:0-11346 GCA_038746265.1 Planctomycetota bacterium | reverse complement strand
GGCGGTCGAGGCGGGCGTCCACAAGATCCGGCTCAACCCGGGCAACATCAACGACCGCAAGCAGGTCGAGGACGTGATCGACGCGTGCAAGGACGCCGGCATCCCGATCCGCGTGGGTGTGAACGAGGGCTCGATCATCGAGCGCAAGGACAAGCAGGCCCGCGCGAAGGAGCTCGGCGCCTATTTCAGCGAGCACAAGCACGGCTACCTGCTCTCGATCATGATCGCCAAGCTTGAGGAGTACCTCGACATCTTCTATGAGCGGGACTTCTTCGATATCGCGATCAGCGCGAAGTCGATGGACGCGACACTCGTGATCGACGCGTACACCGAGATCGCCAAGCGGTTCGATCACCCGCTGCACCTGGGCGTCACGCACGCGGGCCCGAAGGAGACGGGCTGCATCCGCTCGGTCGCCGCCCTCGGCACGCTGCTCGCCAACGGCATCGGCGACGCCATCCGCATCAGCTATGCGAGCGACCCGGTGTACGAGGTCGAGGACGGGCTGGAGCTGCTCTACTCGCTGGGCCTCCGCGAGCGGAAGGGCGCGGAGCTCATCGCGTGCCCCACGTGCGGACGGATCCAGGTGGACCTGTTCACGCTGACGCAGGACGTCCGCGAGAAGCTGGCGTCGGACATCACGGTCCCGATGAAGGTCGCGGTGATGGGCTGCGTGGTGAACGGGCCAGGCGAGGCTGAGGGCGCGGACGTCGCGGTCTTCGCGGGCGACCGCAAGGGCATCATCTATGTGCAGGGTGAGCGGGTCGCGACGGTGGGGGAGGACGAGATCCTCGACCGGCTGCTCGAGGAATGCCGGTCGTTCCAGGACAAGGTCAACGCGGGCGAGGTCGAGCTCGGGCAGAAGCGGGTCGAAATCGTGCCGCCCGATCCCGAAGGGGAACTCGGGAGCGGCTGGGAGAAGATGGCCGCCGAGCGACTCAGCGGGCAGGCGGACCTGACGGTCGGGGAGACGAGTTGATGCGGCAAGCGAATCTGACCAGAGCAACCCTGACCGCGGCGGCGTTGATCGGGCTCTCGGGCTGCGTGGCGTTCGACCTCGGGCCGCAGAATCCCGGCTGGTCGATGACCGCGGCCGAAGAGCGGGCGGAGTTTGAGCGGATGAAGGCCGAGCCGGTTGAGCTCGAGCGTCCGCTGGTGATCATCGGGGGCTATCTGAGCCCGCCGATGGTGGCCGATTCATACGGCAAGCAGATCTCCCGGCTCACCGGCGAGGACATGGGCGATCTCATCCGCGTGCCCATGATCGGGGTGCAGACGTTCGAGCAGGCGGTCGAGGTCGTGCTCGATGCGCTCTACAAGCGGTACCCGCAGGTCGAGAACGGCGAGACCATCGAGGTCGACGTCATCGGCATCTCGATGGGCGGGATCGTCGCGATGCAGGCGGCCGAGCCCGCCGACGACCGGCCCCGGCTCAAGATCAGGCGGCTCTACACGCTGGGCTCGCCGCACCGCGGCGCGGACCTCGCGCAGAAGATCACGCTCGAGCAGATCTCGCAGGACATGCGGTACAAGTCGCTCCGGCTCGTCAAGCTGCACGAGAACCGGGACAAGTGGGGCTACGAGCTCTACCCCTACGCGATCCTCGACGACAACATCGTCGGCACGCGGAACTCGGCGCCGTGGGGCGAGGCCCCGATCTGGGTGCAGCGGCACACGTTCGTCACGCACTTCGGGCTCGAGCACGACGATCAGATCCTGATCGACGTCGCGCGGCGTCTCCGCGGCGAGGAGCCGATCCTCGTCCGCGCACCGCTGCCCGAGGACAGCGACGAGGTCGCGTCAGCGGCCGTTGAGTAGCTCGGCCTGCTGCTCGAGCGACTGGCCGATCAGCGATCGCAGCGACTGGATCTGCTCCTTCGGGAAGAATCGCGACTCGCTGACCGACATCGCGGTGAGCCAGTCCGTCTTTTCTTCCGTCCAGCCGCTGGCGAGCATGGCGGTCTCGATGCCGGGCAAGTGGCCCGCGCCGAAGAAAACCGCGATGGTCTTCGGTGAGTCCTCGCGGGCGATCGCCTCGTCGAGCTTCTCGAGCACGACCTCGTTGCGCAGGTCGAGCAGGACGGACATCATGCGGTCCACGTCCTCGCCCAGCGCGCCGCCGCCCGCGAGCAGGTCGTCGGCGCGGCTGAGAGTCTCGATCAGGACGATCCGGATCGTCTGGCGGCCGCCTGGAAGCATGCCGGCGAAGCGGAGAACGCCGCCCACGATCTTCGCGAGAGCCGAGTCGCCCGAGAGCAGGTCGATGATCGCCGCGGACTGGCCGCCGTTGTTCTGGTTGAGCATGGCGCCGACGGCGTTCTCGTTGTCGCCCCGGCCCGCGAGATTCGACATCAGCCGCTCTGCTGTGACGTCGGCGTTGATGTAGCTGGGTTTGTCGTAGTTGATCTCATCGAGCTGGAACTTCAGGCCCGCCGCCTTGGCGAGGTCGCCCTGGATGCCGGCGCTCGGGTCGATCTCCTGCTCGGAGATCTCGGGCTGGTCGCTCAGCGCGAGGTCGGCGTTGACGCCCGTGCCGCCCTCGACGCCGTCCGCGCCGTAGCTGATGACGTCGATGAGGCGGTCGTCCTGCGAGACGATCACGAACTCGTTCCCCCACGCGTCGGTCATCGCCGCCCGGTCAAGCGGGTCCACCTTGCCGATGCGGTCGTTGACCTCGTCGAGGTCGGTCAGCAGCCGTCCGCGGCTGCGCTGCTGCGCGAGCAGCAGGCGCGTCGCGGTGTGGCGCAGGCGGCCCGAGGTCGCGCCAACCTTCCAGGCGTCCGGGGCGTCGGGCCGGTCTTGGCCCCACGAGGGCTCGACGCGCTCATAAAGCACGAGGTCGTGTGTATCGAGCAGGTCCTCGAGGTCGTTGTAATAGCCGCGGTCGCCGATGTGCGTGACGCCGACGAGGGTGACGCGGACGCCGTCCTTGGAGAGGACGCGGGCCGGTGTCTGCAGCGAGACCTCGGAGCCGTCGTCGGCCTCGAGCAGGCGGACGGCCGGGCCCGGCTCGGGCGGCTCGTTCGCGAATCCGAGGACCGCGGCACCAGCCACGAGCGTGAAGCCGGCGAGACCGGCGATGGATTTGAGCAGTTCGTTCATGTGGGCTTCTTTGCTGTCCGTGCGGGGGACCCGATCGGATCGGGAAAGCCGCGGGATCGTGTTCCGAACAATAGTGTCATGACCGAGTATGCCGCCACGCCGCCGAACACACCCTCGAACGGAGCGTCCCGCCGCCGCAAGCACGATCAGGGCGGGCGGGCAGGTTCCGAGAAGAACACTTGGGAACGCATGAGCTCGCGTTTCTTCCGTGACACCGCGAAGTACGGCGTCAAGCCCCTCGAGTGGCTCGGGCGGTACCTGCCGTCGGGCGCCGACGACGGGCCTCTATCGCCCACCGCGGACGAGGTTGCGGGGGCCGAACAGCGGATGATCGCCGATCCCGTGTCGCTGCCGAGGCCCGTGCTGGTGCTCGCGGGCTGGCGGGCGTGGCCCATGCAGGTCCACGCGCTGTCGCAGCGGCTCGGCGAATTGACGGGCGACCCGACTCGCTTTCATCCGGTCGCGTACCCCGGCGCGGGCAGCGTCGAGAAGGCCGCCGACCGCGTGCTCGCCGAGACGCAAGACAAGTTCGGGCGCCACCTGCGCTCGATCGACGTCGTCGCGATCTCGATGGGCGGTCTCGTTGCACGGTACCTCGGCACGCCCGAGTGGCTGGGCGGCCACGAGACGCCCCTCCCGATCCGGCGGCTCTACACGCTCGGCACGCCCCACGCCGGCGCGAAGCTCGCCGACACCATCGCCCTCGACACCGCGTCCAGGCAGATGCGTCCCGGCTCGGCCTTCCTGAGTCGGATGAACGAGGCGCTGCCGAGCTGCGGATTCGAGCTGACGCCCTATGCCGTCCTGAACGACACCTGGGTCGGCGCGAAGAACTCCGCGCCGCCCGGCTGGGCCCCGATCTGGACCCGCGGCTCGGCGTTCATGAGTCATTTCATCGCGAGCACCCAGCCTGCGATCATTGCCGACGTCGCGCTGCGGCTCCGAGGCGAGGCCCCGCTCGCGTCGGTCGGTTCGGAACCGCCGACGGATTGATCGAGTTACTTATGCGGTGTCATCACGAGCTCCTCGCGCGAGCGAGGGGTCGTGGTTGTCGTGTTCCCTCGCTTGCGCGAGAGGCTCGTTGTCCTGGTCTTCGCTCGGTTTGATCCGGTTGGCGAACTTGCAGCGGCGGAGGCCCAAGTAGGCGAAGAGCTCGAAGATCATGAATCCAGAAATCACACCGATGAAGACGATGGCAATCTCAACCCATGAGAGGAACTCTGGCGGGTCATTGATCGCGAACCTTGTCGCAATGTAGATGAACTCACCGGCCGGAGCGATCGCGGCAACCACCCAGCCGATCGTGCCGTGGCCGCAGATCTCGCGTGAGAGTTTCTTATCGACTCGAAAGCCACGACGTCGCGCGATGAAACGAAGACCAGCGGCCTCTGTTGCCGTGAGCAGGAGCAGGATCACCGTGATGATCGCGAAGGGGACCGCGAAGCCGACTACCGCCGAAACGATGCGAACGATGATTTGGTTTGTGCTCCCGATGTGATCTTCGAAGCTGATTCCAGTAGAGAACCATGCGGCCACCGAGAGCGAGAAGATGAGTGACGCAAGCCCTATCCCACGGAAGCCAATCCAGAGCCCGGGCCGAGATGACGTGCGCATCGTGTCGAGCGTCGAGCGCGGGCGGAGCCAGCTGCGCAGCAGGGTGACGAGAAGAGCACGAAAACTCGGGTTTCGCTGCCACGCCGTCCCCACCCGCCGCTCCGGCAAGCTCTCCGAAATCGGCTTCCCGCACTCCGGGCAGTTCCCAGCGGTGTCCAACCCTTCGAGCACGTACCCGCAGCGCTCGCAGAGAAGCGTGTACTCGTCGATGCCGTCGGGGAGTGCCACGGGGAAGTGAAGGCACCGGGGACCGGAGTTTCTCGTTCGTGACGGTGCGCCCCGCTACCCGGTGCCCGGTGCCTCGCGGCTGGTGCCCGATGCCCCGGCATGGCATACTGATGCGGATGGTCGAGATCGAACGCATCCAGCCCGGGCACGCGTACTACGAGGGCGAGTGCCGTCTGCGCGAGGAGGTCCTGCTTGCCGGGGCGGGGTACACGTTCGAGTCGTTCGTGAAGTATTACCCCCACGAGGATCAGGCGGAGCACTTCGTCGCGGTCATCGATCACCCGACCTCGGGCAAGGCGGTCATCGGTTGCGCGCTGCTGAGGCCCAACGACCCCGAGGAGGGCGTCGGCAAGGTCACGCAGGTGGCCGTCCACCCGCAGCGGCAGGGCGAGGGCATCGGGCTCAAGCTGATGACCGCGATCGAGGCGCGGGCGTTCGGCGAGCTCGGGCACCGGGAGCTTTACTGCCATGCCCAGAACACGGCCGTCGAGTTCTACAAGAAGCTCGGCTGGGGGGTCGCGTCTGAGGAGTTCATGGAAGCGGGCATCCCGCACCACAAGATGGCGATCCGGTCGGGCGAGCCTCGGGAGTAAGTAGGTTGTTTGGTTTGTCGGCGGTTTGGGCGGAAAAAGCTGGCTTCAACGGACCTTCCTGTCAATACTTAGGTGATGGCGATGCGTGACGAGCCAACCACGATGAGTGCGAACACCGTCGATCTCCGGAGCCTGTTCCGTGAGCACGGTCTCCGCTGCACGCGGCAGCGCGAGGTGATTTTCGACGCGCTCGCGACGTGCCGGTCGCACCCGACTGCTGAAGAACTGCTCGGCATGGTCCGCGAGGTCGAGTCGGGGCTGAGCCTGGCGACGGTCTACAACACGCTGGAAGTGTTCAGCGCGTGCGGGCTGTGCCGCAAGCTGCCCTCCGCGGGCGGGAACGGCGCGAGCCGGTACGACGCGGACATCGAGCCGCACATCCATGTGACGCTTGCCGATGGCCGCATCGTCGATGTGCCGCCGTCGCTGAGCCAGCGTCTGCTGGAGCGGATCGGCGTGAACGAGCTCGCGGAGCTCGAGTCGGAGCTGGGGCTCCGGATCACGGGCGTGGATCTCAAGCTCACGGGCGAGCAGGGGTGAACGCCGCGGCGCTGCCGCGACGGCTAACGTGACCCCGTGTTCGTCGATCAAGCGATCATCCAGGTGAAGGCCGGCAACGGCGGCGACGGCGCGATGAGTTTCTACCGTGGCCGTGCGCTGCCGAAGGGCGGTCCCGATGGCGGCGACGGCGGCGACGGCGGCGACGTGATCTTCGCGTCCGACTCCGGGCTCAACACGCTGTTCGAGTTCCGCGGCAAGCACCACTGGGAGGCCCGGGGGGGCGAGCCGGGCCGCGGCAAGCAGCAGTTCGGCAAGGCCGCTGACGACATGATCATCCGCGTGCCCGAGGGCACGCAGATCTACGACAACGACTCGGGCGAGCTCATCGTGGATCTCGGGCCGGGCGACTCGGCCGTGATCTGCCGCGGCGGCCGGGGCGGGCACGGCAACGAGCACTACAAGTCGTCGACGAACCAGGCGCCGCGCCGCGCGGACAAGGGCGAGCCGGGCGAGTCGCTCGAGATCCGTCTCGAACTCAAGGTCATCGCGGAGGTCGGGTTTGTCGGCCTGCCGAACGCCGGCAAGAGCACGATGCTCAAGGCGCTGACGCGGGCGGACCCGAAGATTGCGGACTACCCGTTCACCACGCTCGCGCCGCAGCTCGGCATCGCGACGCTCGATCCCTCGCGCCGGCTCGTCCTCGCGGACATCCCGGGTCTGATCGAGGGCGCGGCGGACGGCGCGGGGCTCGGGCACGACTTCCTGCGGCACGTCGAGCGGACGCGGGTGATCCTGCATGTCGTCGATGCGCAGCCGACCGACGGCTCGGACCCTGCCGAGAACTACCGGACGATCCGCGAGGAGCTCGAGGGCTACTCGTCGGAGCTTGCCGGGAAGCCCGAGGTGCTCGCGATCAACAAGCTCGATCTTCTCTTCGATGACGAGGAGCGCGAGCGTGTTGTGAGGGAGTTGCTCGCGGAATTGCAGCTCGGAGCGGATACGCCCGTTGTGCGCACGAGCGGTGCCGCGGGCATCGGGCTGAACGATCTGCTCGAGAAGCTCTGGCGGGTCGTGCACCCCGAGGGCGGCGAGATCGCGGCGTGGAAGGTCGCGGATTAGCTGTCAGCCGGCACACGGATCACTGTGAGCCATTCCAGGTTGCCGCCGCCCTTGCCGCCCTTTTTCTTCGCCCCGCCGCGGATCGGGCACGCGACCGGGTCGGCCGCGTCGTAGCCCATCTCGCGCAGGTCCTCGACGCAGGCGAACGAGATCGTCTCGGTTTCCTCGTCGGTCAGCGTGCGGCGGTCGGCGTTGCGGCCGCCTTCTTGCGGGCGCTCGTACTGCGGCTTGATCAGCGGCAGGATCACGCCGCCCTTCGTGAGCCAACGCGCCGCGGCGGGGACGGCTTTCGACAGCTTCGTCCATCCGAGATCGAGCGCGACGAGCGAGACGGTGTCGTCATCGGGGACGTCGGCGTGCAGCGCGTTGGTACGTTCCATGACGACGACGCGCGAGTCGTTGCGGAGCTTCCACGCGAGCTCGCCGTAAGCGGTATCGACGGCGTACACGCGCGTCGCGCCGCGCTGCAGGAGGCAGTCGGTGTAGCCGCCGGTCGAGCAGCCCAGATCGGCGCAGACGAGGCCCGACGGATCGATGCCGATTGAATCGAGGGCCGCGGCGAGCTTGAGCCCGCCCCGGCTGACATAGGGGTTGGTGTCTGGGGCGTCTTGGGACGCCATCTCGTCCGGGGGTTACTTGCGCATCGCCGCGGGGCGGCGACCGGTGACGTGGATCGTGGGACGGCCCGCGGCCGCGCCCGCCTCGCCCGAATCGGAGCTGACCGACTTCGCGACGGGCACGCCGATGACAGCGATGCCGAGCTGGTCGGCCTGATCGAGGAACGCTTCGCGGTCGAGCATGATGACATCGCCCGCGGCGAGCGCGAGGCACTTGCCGCCGTGCTCCTTCATCAGCTCGAGTGTGCGCGGCCCAACCGTGGGGACGTCCGAGCGGCGGTCGTGTCCGATGCGGGCGCCCTTGCAGAGCGTCCAGCCGCCGCAGCGGCAGAGCTCGCCCGTCCGCATGAGCATCCGGTCGGTGCCCTCCACGGCCTCAACCGCGAGCACGTCGCGCTCGCGGACGGACAGTGCCTGGCCGATATCGAGGCGGAGCATCTCGCCGAGGAGCGGCCAGACGAAGTTCACGTCGGCCTGCTGGTCCGCGGTCGGCTGCGTCTTGGTCATCACGCCCGGCTGGGCGAGCTGATCCGGGATCGGGCTGGTCGAGTCCAACAGAGATACCCCGTTCTTGTCGAGTTCCTCGGCGATCGCCGCGAGCACCGCGTGCGATCGGCGGTCGTGGCGGAGATGCCGGTACCACCCCATGATCGTCGCGAGATCCGGGATGTTGCGCACCACCCGCCACGGGTCGTGCATGAGGCTGGCTTTATCGACGCGGCCCACCATGATCGCGTGCCGCACACCGAACTTGCGGAGTGCCTTCGCCCAGCCGCCCACGCGGAGCAGCGGGATCTCGCGGAAGGTGTCGCACAGATCGGGCAGCGCGTCGTCGTACTGGCCGTAGAGCCCGAGCCCGACGACCTTGTGCCCACGCGCGCGGAGGCTCTCCGCGATCAGCGTCGGCAGGCGTCCACCGCCCGCGATCAATCCGATCGGCGTGGGCGGCGGCGGCGGGTCTGGAAGGATGGTCAGGTGAGGTGGCAAGTCGGTCGGTACGTGTGCGTGCGTCGGTTTGTGATTTCTGGCGGGCCGGGAGTCTATGCCGGTTGGTCGCGTTTCATGCGTTTCCGCGGGGGCGGTTGGGCGGCGGTCACTGCCGATTGGGGTGGTTTGCTCAAGCCCCCAGCATACCGTGCGTGCAGATCCTGCTCCTACAACATGTGGACAACTGTGAGATGCGGGGCTGAGCGGTTCCTGTCGCGAATTCTGGGGTGCCGGCGGTGATCGGCCGATCTCGGTGCGGTTCGATCCTTTCGGGCGGCGAGAAACCGCGCGAGGAATGGGAGCGTCGTGTCAGGATCTATCGGCCGATCGTCCGGGGCGTCTGAAGGAACGGGATCTCGCGGCCCCGGGCCGCGCGACCCGTCCGCGGGCAGCCCGGCCACGGGTCAGCCGTGGATCGGTGTTCGTTTTCTCTGTGCCGGTAAGTACTTGCGCGTCTTCCGCTCGGTCAGGGGCGATCGGTATGTCGCCCGCTGCCCGGACTGCGGGAAGTGCATGCGGTTCGTCGTGGGGCCCGGCGGCACGTCGCGTCGGAACTTTGATATCTCCTGCTGAATCGGGCGGGAGCGTGCCGACGTACGCTCCTGAGATGACGTCGCCAGGATTTGAGTTGACCCGACCGGCCGACACCTGCCACGCCAGCGGGGCGGCAATCGAGCCGGGCACCCCGTATGTGGCGGTGCTGACGGAAGTCGTCGGCGAGGACGGCGAGGCGCGGGTCGAGCGGCTCAGCTACCTGATCGAAACCTTCGAGAACGGCTCTCGGCCCGAGACACCCGTGCTCGCGGCGTGGCGGTCGGTGATGCCCGAGCCGAATGCCGCTCCGTCGCTTCCGCTGGGTGATCTGCGTGATGTCTTCGAGCAGCTTGAGGGCACCGACGCGGCGGCGGCCGTGACGCTGCGGTACCTGATTGCGCTCGTGCTCATGCGGAAGAAGAAGCTGGTGCTCCAGCGGACCGAGGGCGAGGAGCTGGTGCTCTCCTATCGGGGCGAGGACGGCGAGACGCGGGTTGTGGATCCGAAGCTCGACCACGAGGCGTTGGCCGAGGCGTCGGAGCGGCTTGGTGATCTTATCGGGATCGGGGGGGCGTCGTGAAGAAGACGCTTGGTTCTGTTGGGCTTGGTGCGGCGTTGGCGCTTGCCGGGTGTCAGTCCGCGCCGAGCGAGGCGCCGGCTTCGGACGTTGCCGCGGCCGCGGAGCCGGTGGCGCAGGCACCCGCGTACGAGCAGATCGCGCCGCGGTATGCGGCGAGGGTCCGGCCGATGTCCCGGCTCTGGACGCGGGTCACAGCGCGGTACTGGGGCGAGGACGCGTCGGGGAATCCGCTGAACGAGATGGCCGAGGGGCACCTGCAGGTGGTCCGGCCCGACGATGTCGCGCTCTCGCTCGGCAAGCTGGGTGAGACGTATCTCTACTTGGGATCGAATCCCGAGAAGTACTGGTGGATCGATCTGCTCGACGCGGACAACTCGGTGGCGCTCGTCGGCACGCACGCCGAGGCTACGCCGCGGCGGATCGCGGCGCTCGGGCTTCCGGTGCGTCCGCCGGATCTGATCGAGCTGCTCGGGGTGACCGAGATCGCGGCCGAGGGCGGACGCGTTGACTTTGGTGAGCGCGAGGGCGAGTTGATCGTGACATCGCCGCGCCCTGTGGGATGGGTGCGGTTATGGGTGGATCAGGAGACGCTCGAGCCCCGGCGGATCGCGCTGCTCGAGGAGTCGGGCGACGAGCGGATCCACGCTGATCTGGAGGCGTACCAGCGGCTGCTCGGCGTCGTGAGCGAGACGCTCTTTCGTGTGCCGCGGCGTGCGGTTGTGAACGCGGCGGGCGAGGAGTGGACGGTCAGGCTCACGCTGAACGAGCCGCGGACGAATCACTCGATCCGCGATGATCTGGTGTTCAACCCGGACCGGTTGTTCCAGCGCTTCGGCGTGAAGGACATCATCGATCTGGACGAACGCGTCGCCCCATGATGATCGTGCGTGTTCTTGTGGTCGCGTTGCTGTGTGCGTGCTCAGCGTCGGTGCGCGCACAGACCGCCGGCGCGCGCACAACGGATAGCGCGGCGCACGGCTGGGCGATCGTGCCCGCGCCGGTTGAGAACGCGACGCGGCTCGCGCACCTGCCGCCGAGGCGAACGGGCGGGGTGAATCTCGGTGTTGCCCGGCTTGTGACGCAGTTCGCAGGCGGGCCGCTCTTCGCGGCGGCAAGCGGGGACCGGGTGTTTCTGTTGTTTCCGCCGAGCGATGGGGGCTTGACGCATCGGGTACTGACGCTTCGGGCGGTGCCGAGCCCGGTTCAGAACAACTGGGCGTTCCTGCCGCGTGACGGCGCGGACATTCTCGCGCCGCTGGAGACCGGGGCGGCGGTGCTCGGGTTCGCGGCCACTCGGGACGAGCGGTTGTTCGCGCTGCTTGACGACGGCGAGCCGCGGCTTGTCACGGTTGGCGAACCAGCCGGCGAGATCGCGTTGCCCGGATTCGAGCCGACGCGGCTTGTCGGCGATGGCGAGCGTCTCGCGTTGGTGAGCATCGAGCCTGGGCATGTTCGCTGGTCGATCGGTGAG
>JBCDKU010000083.1:0-11512 GCA_038746265.1 Planctomycetota bacterium | reverse complement strand
CTTTCCAATTGTTGTTTCTAAAGTCGACACCCAGGCCAATCTGCTGGTACGACTTGCCGCTTTCGAGCGCTGCTCAGGGCGGCACACCACGACGACGAGGCGGCCGTTGCGGCTCTCGGGCTGCTCGAAGCGGCGGAGGGCGCGGAGGGTGGCGTCGATCTCGGTCGGGTGATGCCCGTAGTCGTCGTAGACGGTAACAACGCCGCCCGAGGGGTGCGGACGCTCACCGAGCTTCTGGAGGCGGCGGTCCACACCTCGGAACGCGGACAGCGAGTCGCCGACGATCCGCGGCTCGGCGCCCGAGATGATCGCGAGGGCGGCGGCGACGGCGCTGTTGTACGCGTTGTGCTCGCCCGGCATGGCGAGCGTCCACGCAGCGCTCGTGGTGTCGGGGCCTTCAAGTGTGACACGGCGGGTCTGCTCGTCGTAGCCGACGCGCCAGTCGGCGGCGGGCGCGTAGCCGATCGTCTCGACGCGGCAGTCGAGGCCCGACGCGATCTCGCGGCGGTGGGCGCCGTCGTGGCCGATGAGCAGGCGGCCGCCGTCGGCTTCTGCCGGGATCAGCCGTGCAAATTCTGCGAAGGCTTCGACGACGGCGTCGAGCGAGCCGTAGATATCGAGGTGGTCGGCTTCGACGTTCGCGATCGAGGCGATCGTCGGGCGGTGGTGGTGGAAGGAGCGGTTGAATTCGCAGCTCTCGGCGATGAGCAGGCCCGGGTTGCCCGCGAGCGAGCCCTGCGGGATCTTCGCGCTGCCGAGGCGGGAGCCGCCGGGCGTGGGCGAATTCGCCAGCGCGCCGTGGGCGAGTTGGGAGCAGCTCGCGCCGACGATCGCGGCGGGGTCGAGGCCCGCGTCGGTGAGGGCGCAGCCGAGCATGGAGGCAGTCGTGCTCTTGCCGTGGGTGCCGGCGAGGCAGATCGCGGTGCGGGCGGACTGGCAGCGGCCCAGCGCCTCGGCGTAGGTCAGGACAGGCAGGCCCCGGTGTTCGGCTTCGAGGATCTGCGGGTGATCGGGGCGGATCGCGGCCGACGCGATGACGGTGTCGGCGTCCTCGGGGATTGCGCCCGTGGTCTGGTCAAATCCGATCGTGATGCCCGCTTGGGCGAGGCGGTCGGTGACGGGAGACGGCGTCGCGTCCGTGCCGGTGACGCGGAGGCCCTCGTCCGCGAGCAGGCCCGCGAGCGCGGACATGCCGGCGCCGCCGATGCCGATGAGCTCCGGGCGCTGGCAGCCGAGCGCCTCGGCGAAGGTCGAGGGCGGAGCGCCTTCGAGACGGAGAACGGGCTGGCGGTTGGGCGGTGGTCTGTGCACGGCTGACATAGCCAGCGTATCGGGCGGGATGCGGGTGGCGCTCCAGTGTTCTGGGGAGTGCCGGCAGAGGGACTTGGGACGTGGGATCCGGGATCTGGGTTGTGGGGCGCTACGGTTGGTGTCTTGAGCGAGGTTCCTGTTTCATCGAGTGCGGTTGCCGGGTCGTCGGCGTCGCTGCCGTACAAGCTGGCGTGCTTGTGCGATCTCCGGGATGACCGGGGGCGGGTGCTGCTCCTGCACCGGCTCAAGGCACCGAACAAGGACCTGTGCTCGCCGATCGGGGGGAAGCTGGACGTTGTCGCGGGCGAGTCACCGGCTCAGTGCGCGCAGCGGGAGATCGAGGAGGAAGCGGGGATCCGCGTGCCGCTGGAACGGCTGCACCTGGGCGGGCTGATCTCGGAGCGGGCGTTCGAGGGGCGGGGGCACTGGCTCTTGTTTTATTTTCGCGTGCTCGGGCCGGTCGAGGTCGAAGAGCGGCACATGGATGAGGGCGAGCTCAAGTGGTACGCCGAGTCAGAGATCGATTCGCTCGCGCTGCCCGAGACGGATCGGCGGATAATCTGGCCCCTGATCCGCGGGCATGAGCACGCGGGCGTGGACGGCAAGCCCGGTTTCTTCAGCGTCCACATCGATTGCCGCGAGCAACCGATCCGGTGGTTCGTGGAAGAGGGCGTGGATCCGACCGCGTAAGACGGGTTCTCAGAGAATGTCGGGCTGCATCGGGCGGGCGGTTTCGCTCGTAGAATGCTGGCGTGGGATATCCGAATCAACTCCCGATGGATGAGACGGGCAGGCTTGGCGTGATCCGCAGGATCGCTCGGCTCGCGGTGCTCATGGTGCTGGCGGCGATGCCGATCGCGTTCGCGGCTCAGGACAAGAACACCTCGGCGTCGCAGGCGGTGCCGGCGTCGCGGCAGGCCGACAACCTCGCGGTGATCAAGCTCGAGGGCGCGATCGACCGCTGGACGTCGGTCTCGATGCAGCGCCGGATCAAGCAGGCAGAAGACGCGGGCGCCGACGCGATCGTGATCGAGATCGACTCGCCCGGCGGCGAGGTCGGGGCGGTGCTCGAGATCTCGAACGCGATCAAGGGCTCGTCGATCGACAACACCGTCGCGTGGATCAACCCCGACGCGTACTCGGGTGGCGCGATTGTCGCGCTGGCCTGCCGCGAGATCGTGACCTCGGACCCGGCGAGCTTCGGAGATGCCTTCCCGATCACGATCTCACCCATGGGCATCCGCGGGCTGACCGCGGACGAGCGCACCAAGATCCTCCCCCCGCTGCTCACCGACGTGGCCGACTCGGCGCGGCGATCTGGGTACGACGAGTATCTGGTGCAGGCGATCGTGGTGGACGGCATTGAGCTCTGGGGCGTGACCGACACCGAGACGAACCGGCTGGTGTTCATCAACGAGAACGAATACCGGACGCTGTTCGACGGCGAGCCGCCGCGCGGCAAGCCGGCGCTGACGGCGGTGCCCGAGGGGCAGCGCGGGGCGGATATGCGGGTGCCCGCGGGACGCGAGGCGTCTGCCGGGCAGTCGGACGGCGAGGGCGGCGAGACCGAGACCGGCGGAACTAGCGGCGAATCGGCTTCGACGGCATCGGAGCAGCCGTCGGCAGTGGACGAGGACACGGCGTTCCTGCCCGCGACGGGCGCGGTGGACGATGTCGCGGATTTGATCTCGCAGGGGCTCGACCGCGAGAGCGAGCGGCCCGAGATCACGAAGGACATGCGCGGGCGGTTCGCGAGCCCCTTCTATGCGTGCGACGGCAGCGGACCGATCGTGATGCGGGACGACCAGCTGGCGCGGTTTGGGTTCAGCAGCGGCGTGATCGAGACCGACGCAGAGCTGCTGGAGTTCTTCGGTGCCAAGCGGCTCTCGCGAGCACGGATGAACTGGAGCGAGAATTTCGCGCGGTTCCTCTCGAGCCTGCCCGTGCGGGCGGCGCTGATCATCGTTTTCATCCTGGGCGTGTTCGTCGAGATGACCAACCCGGGGACGATCCTCGGGGCGGCCGCGGCACTCGGCGCGATGGCGGGGCTGATCGTGCCGCCCATGATCGTCAACATGGCGGGCTGGTGGGAGATCCTCGCGATCGGCGGCGGGATCATCTTCATCCTGCTGGAGGTGTTCATCCTGCCCGGCTTCGGGTTCTTCGGGATCGCGGGGCTGATCGCGCTCTTCGTGGGCCTTGTCGGGACGTTCATCCCGAACGGGCCGACCTACCCGGGCATGGACGCGGGAGGCGGCGGATTGCTGACCGGCGCGACGACGGTGCTTCTGAGCACCGCGACGTCGCTCATCGGCGGGTACTTCATCATGCGGAACGCGGAGCGGATCCCTGTCTTCGAGCGGTTCATCCTCAAGACGCCCGAGCCGAGCGAGGACGTGCTGGCGGTGATGTCCGCGCCTGCGCCGGATCCCGAGCCGGGCGATCTGGGCGAGGCGGTCACCGCGCTGCGTCCCTCGGGGCGTGTCAAGGTGGGCGATCGCTCGTTCGATGCGGTGCTCGAGCGCGGCTATGTCGATGACGGCGACCCGATCGAGGTCGTCGGCAAACGCGGGTTCAGCCTGCTGGTGCGGCCCGCGAGTGATCGACCGGCCGGCGAACCGCCGGTCGATGGAGAGGAGACCACGGCGTGAGCGGCGAGGCGCAGCTGTACTGGGGCATGGTGCTGGTCGCGGTCGGGATCCTCCTGATCGTCGTCGAGGCGTTCGTGCCGTCGGGCGGTGTGATCGGGCTGGTCTCGGGCGTCTGCGCATTCGCGGGGGTCGTCCTGATGTGGCGGCACAGCACGACGTGGGGCGTCACGGGCCTGTCGGTAGTCGGCGTGCTCGGGCCGGCGTCGTTTTTATGGGCGGTGAACATGCTGCCGAAAAAGCCGATCGGGCGGAATCAGATCGGCGCCCCCACGGAGGAGGAGGTCGCGGCCCGGGAGCTCGAGGAGATCGAGGAAGCCGAGAAGCGGCGCTCGCTGCTCGGCGCGACGGGTCTCGCGGTCACGGACCTCAAGCCCGGCGGCGAGATCGAGATCGACGGACAGACGCTCGATGCTCGGGCCGAGCAGGACTGGATCGACGCGGGGTCGCGGGTTGAGGTGGTCGAGCTCGGTTCGTTCGATGTGGTGGTGCGGAAAGCCTGACCGCCCGGGTTCCCCTAGACTCGCTTCCCGCGGCAGAGATTCGCGGACTGGCTTGGTTGACCCGGAGGGAAGCAACACGTGAACGCGCTGTGGATCGGACTCATCGTTGTCGGCGTTATCGTCCTGCTCGTGCTGCTCTTCGCGGTCGGGCAGTTCTTCGGGCTGTGGTTCCAGGCGCTGCTCTCGAACGCCCGCGTGGGGCTGGCCGAGATCATCGCGATGCGGTTCCGCAAGGTGGATATCCGCACGATCGTGTTCAGCCGCATCCGCGCGGTGAAGGCGGGCGTGGAGGCTTCGACGAACCAGCTCGAGACGCACTACCTCGCGGGCGGGCGGGTGCCGAACGTCGTCTCGGCCCTGATCGCGGCGAAGCGTGCGCGGATCGAGCTCGACTGGGACACGGCGGCCTCGATCGACCTCGCGGGGCGTGACATCCTCGACGCCGTGAACACGTCAGTGAACCCGAAGGTCATCGACTGCCCGAACCCGAACCTGGGTCGGCCCACGATCGACGCGGTCGCCAAGAACGGCATCCAGCTCAAGGCGCGGGCCCGCGTGACGGTGCGGACCAACCTCGCCCGGCTCGTCGGCGGCGCGACCGAGGAGACGGTCATCGCCCGCGTCGGCGAGGGCATCGTGTCCTCGATCGGTTCTGCCTCGAGCCACGAGCAGGTGCTCGAGAACCCGGACAACATCTCGAAGACCGTGATGTCGCGCGGCCTCGACGCGGGGACGGCGTTCGAGATCCTCTCGATCGATATCGCCGACGTAGACGTGGGCGAGAACATCGGCGCGAAGCTGCAGCTGGACCAGGCCGAGGCGGACAAGCGGCGGTTCCAAGCCGAGGCGGAGAAGCGGCGCGCGATGGCGATGGCGCAGGAGCAGGAGTTCAAGGCGGAGGAGCAGAAGAACCGGGCGCAGGTGGTTCTCGCCGAGGCGGACGTGCCGCGGGCGATGGCCGACGCGTTCCGGTCGGGCAACCTCGGGATCATGGACTACTACAAGATGAAGAACATCGTCGCCGATACGTCGATGCGGAAGTCGATTGCCGGTGAGGGCGAGGAAGACAACGGCAGCGTCGGCGGCTGAGTTTCTGCAGCTTCCTAGCGATCGCGGCGGCGCGATGCCCGGGTGATCTCGGCGGCGGCGGCGCGGATCAGTAGCGGCTCGACCGGACCGATCGTGGCGTCGAGCGCCTGCGTCGGGTCGAGTTCGATGGGGTCAGGATGGAGCGCGGGCAGCTGTGCGTACTCCGACGCCGGGCCCGCCCGCATATCGATGAAGAGCGGTGAGCGCACGAAGCTCGGTTCGGCTTCGGGATCGTCGTCCGCCTGTGGGTCGAGCAGGCCCAACTGGCGAGCGAAGATCGGGTCGGGCTCACCGATGACGAAGACAGTGCCGGCGGGGATCGCGGGGAGCGAGCCGAACGGCGTCGGGATGTAGACCGAGTCGGGGAAGAGCGCGGTGATCGCCCCGGAGCGGCGGATGATGAAGCGGTCGCCGGTCTGGGTGTCGATCTCGAAGGCTTGATCGAAGTTGCCGGCGATGTTGAGCGGTCGCGGGATGACGCGCTGGCTCTCGGAGAGCGGGCCGATATCGCCCACGCCCTGCTCGATCGGGCGGGCGCGGTCGAAGATCGAGCCGGGCCGGGCCTGCTGGGCGGCGACTGGCGCAGTAAGCAACGCGATGGTGAGCGTGCGGATCATTTGAGGTTGATCCTCATACGCAGGTCGAGGCGGTCGTCGGTGTCGAGCGCGTCGATGCGTTCGCCCGCGGCCCGCCAGCGGTAGACGGCGTCGAGCAGCGACTGGTCGATCGCAGGCAGGCCCGTGCGGAGTGGCTGGCCGTCGTCGCGGCGGGCGAACTCGGCGAGCTTGACACGGCCGTCGGAGCCGAAGCGGATCTCGACGACGACCGAGGGCCGCCCCCGCTGGCGGTAGAGGCTCAGCGCGGTCGTCGAGAACCGCGGGCGGACGGTTGAGATCTGCAGGCCCTCGGCAGCCGCGGGCTTGCCGGGCTCAACCTCGATCTCGCGGTCGATCGAGGTCGGCGTGGACTCGCGGTCGGAGGGGATTCCGGTCTGGTCGTCGGAGCCGCCGTCCGTGGTGTCCTGCGCGGGCGCCTCGGGCGCGGAGTCGTTGGGCTTAGGCGGCGCGGGCTCGGGCTGCTCCTCGTTTGCGGCGGACTCGGCGGTCTCCTTCGGCTCGATGCGCTCGACGAGATCCGGGTCGGCCTTCTCGGCGATCTTCTCGGCTTCGGACTCCGCGGCCGGCGCGGCGATGGACGGGTTTGCCGCCGCGGCGTCGGCGGGCGTCGGCTGAGGCTCTTCTTCGACGGGACGGTCCTGCGTCTCGGCGGAGGGAGCGGGCGAGGAGCGGACCGCCGGGTCGGTGTTCTGACCGCGGGCGGCGACGCTCAGGGCGGCCTGCTCGAACTCGGCGATGGTCGGGGCCTGCTGCGGGGTCGGGTCCTCGAAGCCCAGCCAGTTCACGGTCACACGGCGGGACTCGGCGAGCCCCAGCTTGATGCGGTCCTCGCGGGGCGGGGGCGGAGTGGAGTCCGCGGCCGCGGGATCGAGCGTGTTCCGCTCGGCGGGCACGGAGGTCGTGGAAGCGATGACCAGAGCCGCGACGGTCGCGTGGGCGAGCAGGCTCGCGGCGATGCCGATCCCGAGGCGGGGGCGTTCGATCGCGATGTCGTCGGGTTCGGGTGCCATGGCGTCGCGGGAGCGGTATCGGGCGTCGGGCCGCTCCTGATTGACACTACGGCGTCTGCGGCGGCGAGGTTTGCGGCGGGCCCGCGTTCCCGGCGGGACGTCCGATGATCGAGAACTCGCCCAAGCCCGCCTCCGTGAGCCGTCCGAAGACTGCCAGGAGCCGCTCCGCGGGCGCCGCGGCGTCGGTCGCGACGAGCAGGGCGGAGTCCGGATCGACCTCGAGAAGCTGCGAGACGAGGTCCGGGAGTTCTTGGAGAGACGTCGGCTCGCCGCCCGCGGTGATCGAGCCGTCGGTGAGGAGCTCGACGGTCACCGCCGCACGGCCCTCGGCGGGGCGACCACCGCCGAAGGTCGGGAGGGTGATATCGAGCAGGTCGGCGCGGACGGTGAGCACGAGCGCAAAGACAAAGAACGTGAGCAGCAGAAAGACCACATCGATCAGCGGCGTGATCTCGATCCGCAGGTCTTGTCGGCGGGGGCGGAGCTTCATGCGGTGCGGTGGTTGGGGCCGGTCGTCGGCGGGGGCGATGCCGCCTCACCCGTGATCGGTGTCGAACGCGGGAGCTTGGAGCGGTCCTGCAGGACATACGACCGGCCCGCCCAGCGGATAGGGGTGCCGGACGCGAGATCGCGGCCCGCGCCGAGAAGCAGGAGCGACGTCTGCAGGCTCGCGAACGCGCAGCACGGGAGCGCGGCCCAGGGCGCGCCGCTCGCGACGTGGATCGTCCGCCAGCCGATCAGCCAGCTCATCACACCGAACGCACCCACGCCCCACGTCAACGGATCGCCGGTCGCGACTCCGACGCCGATCGCGGCGATCGTCGCGGCCGGCCCGGCAACGCCCGCCCAGAAGACGCGGAGGGCGGAGTACTTGAGCCGGCTCGAACGTCGCTGCGCGCCCTCGATGTAAATGCGTTTCCAGCCGCTGCGGAAAGCGGCCCAGGAGTCGTACATGCGGCAGCGGATGAACTCGCGGGCGAAGGCGAGGCCCGCGCGGTACCCGCGGTCCTTGCAGAGCCTGCCGAGAGCGAGATCCTCGAGGACATCGTCGCGGACGGCGTCGTGGCCGCCGATGGCTCGGTAGGCCTCGGCCCGGAACATCATGAACTGACCGTTGGCGAAGGGCCGCTGGCGCGAGTCGGTCCGGTTCGCGCGCTGGATCGGGTACTGCCGCATCAGCTCGAAGCTAACCGCCGGCTGCGCGGCGATCTCGTACCACGCGCGGTGCGTGAGCAGTGTCAGCACGCTGAGCAGATCAAGACTGTTTCGCTCGAGCACGACCGCGGCAGCGCGGATCGCACGCGGGTCGAACGCCACGTCGGCGTCGGTGAAGCAGAGCAGATCGGCGGTCGCCGCGTGCCGGGACCGCCGGGCGCCTTCGCGGACGGCGTGGACCTTGCCCGCCCAGTCGTCGGGGCAGTGATCGATCTCGACGATCTCGAATCGTGGATCGCCCTCGATCGCGTCGCGGGCGCGCTGAGCGGTCTCGTCGGTGCAGCGGTCGAGGGCGAGGACGACCGTGAGGCGGTCGTGGTCCTGGCCGCGGAGCGTGCGGACGAGTTCGGCGATCGTCTCCTGCTCGTTGTGGGCGGGGACGACGACGCAGACAGAGGCCTCGGTGCGGCCGTCGATGCCGTCCTCGATCGCGGGGGACCTGCGGGTCGCGATGATGACGCGGGAGGCGACGACGGCCCAGTACCCGCCGCAGAGCAGCGCGGCCGCCGAGAGTACGAGATTGAGCACATCACCCCAGCCGTTCACAGCGCGAGAATATGCGAGCCGCGGGTAGGCTGCTGCGATGACCGGCTCAGGGGACGTTTCGAAAGTCGATTGGTCGAGGTGCGGCACGCTTCCGCGGCGTGTGTGCTCGGCGGCTGACCTGCGCGAGCTCGACGCCAACGCCGAGGCGCTCGGGCTGCCGCCGCTCGTTCTGATGGAGAACGCGGCGATCCATGCGGCCAGCGTCGCCGCGGAGATGAGCGCTCCGGGCGATGCGGTGCTGATCGCCTGCGGGCGGGGCAACAACGGCGGCGACGGCTTCGCGGTCGCGCGGCATCTCCTGGCGGCGGACCGGGAGGTCCGCGTCGTGCTCGCGGGGACCGTGCACGACCTCGACGGACCGGTCGGCACGCACGCCCATGTCGCGAGGGGGCTGGGGATCCCGATCGCGGAGATCGGGGCCGAGGCCGAGCCGCAGGAGGCGCGGGCGCTCGTCGGCTCGGAGCCGCCGCGGCTGGTGATCGACGCGGTCTTCGGGACCGGGCTGAACCGCGACCCGGCGGGGCCTCCGGCGACGCTGATCGATCTGATCGCGGAGCTGCGCGAGTCGGGCTCGTCGGTGCTGGCGCTTGACTGCCCGTCCGGTCTGACGGCGGACACGGGCGTGCCCTTCCTCCGATGCGTCACGGCCAACACCACGGTGACGTTCGCGGCGATGAAGACGGGGTTTGATGAGCCGCAGGCGCGGTCGCGGCTCGGGCGGATCGTGGTGGCGCCGATCGGGCTCCCGGGATCGATGATCGAGAGCATGGGCGAGCCGGCGGATTGACATGGGCCCGGGGATCGGGCACGATGCTGGCGGCCGAACCCTCGCGGCCCTGGGGAGGATTTAGATGGCGGTACGCATGGAGCTGTCTCGAATCCTGATCCGCGAGCTAGTGGACTACCAGATCATCGAGCTGCGCGAGATCGACGCGGGCGAGGAGCCGGCCGAGCCGACCGAGGATGTCTTCGCGTTCGAGGACGACGAGGACGACCGCGTCAACGGCGATCGGCGGACCTTCCCGATCGTCATCGGGCTTCCCGAAGCGCAGGCGATCGAGCGTCGGCTCAAGGGCGTGCCGATCAAGCGGCCCCAGACGCACGATCTGTTGGCGAACGTCATGGAGCGGCTCGGCGGGACGCTCGAATCGATCTGCATCAACGATCTCACCGAGCACACGTTTTTCGCGCGGCTCCGCGTGCGGACATCCGACGGCGAGCTGATCGAGATCGACAGCCGACCCAGCGACGCGATCGCGCTGGGGATCGCCAAGGGCGTTCCGATCGAGGTCGAGGAGCACGTGCTCGATTCGGCGCTCGACGATGACGGACCCGGGGTGCCGTGAGCAGGACGCCCGAGGACATCAGCCCCCACGTCGTTCCGAGGGTCTACCTCACCGAGGACATCGCGCCCTTGGGCGGGCAGCTCAAGCAGCGGCCCGAGGACTTCATCGTCGAGGAACTACCGCTGTTCACGCCGAGCGGTCAGGGCGAGCACATCTACCTGCTGGTCGAGAAGATCGGCGTGCCCGCGATGGACATGATGCGCGTGATCGCGCGGCATTTCGGCGTGCCGCAGGGCCGGCTCGGGTACGCCGGGCTCAAGGACCGCCAGGCGATCACGCGGCAGGTTGTCTCGGTGCACGTGCCGGGCAAGAAGATCGAGCAGTACCCGAGCCTCGACCACCCCGATATCCGCATACTGTGGACGGACTACCACGACAAGAAGCTCCGCCGCGGCAACCTTAAGGGCAACCGGTTCTCGATCCGCCTGCGTGGTGTCCCGCCGACCGCGGTGGTGACGGCGAAGCGCGTGCTCGAACGGCTGCAGGCAACGGGCGTACCCGACGGGTTCGGCGAGCAGCGGTTCGGGTATCTGATCAACAACCACCTGATCGGCCGCGCGCTGATCCTGCGGGAGTACCACCGGGCGATCCAGCTGCTGCTCTCGCCCAACGATCTCGCGCCGCGGAACCAGAGCCGCGCGCGGGAGGCGTTCGCCGAGGGGGATTACGGCGGCGCGCTCGGCGCGTTTCCGAAGCGGTTCCGTACAGAACGGCTCGTGTGCGAGGCGCTCTCGCAGGGGCAATCGGCCGAGCAGGCATTCGAGGGTATCGACAACAGCGTGCTCGGGTACTACGTCTCGGCGTTCCAGTCGGCGATCTTTAACCGTGTGCTCGACGAGCGTGTGGCCAGCGGCACGCTCGGTGCCTTCGTCGCGGGCGACGTGGCGATCTTCCACGACAACCAGTCGGTGTTCGATGTGGACGAGGTCACGCTCAACGAGCAGAGCACGATCGACCGCCTCAGGGAGTTCGACATCAGCCCCTCGGGCCCGATGTGGGGCGCGACCATGAAGCGGGCCGGCGGCGGCGTCGGCGAGAACGAGCTGGCCGCGCTGCACTCGTTCGGCGTCGATCTCGAGGACCTCGAACGCGCGACCGATATCGACGTCGAGATGATCGGCGGCACGCGGCGACCCCTGCGCGTTCCTGTGCGCAACGTCGAGGTCGAGGGCGGCGTGGACGAGCACGGGAGCTACGTCCGCTGCGCGTTCGACCTGCCGCGCGGGG
>JBCDKU010000082.1:0-11519 GCA_038746265.1 Planctomycetota bacterium | reverse complement strand
GCGGGCGGGCTGACGACGCTGAACGTCATGCCGGGCTCGGGTCACCTGTCGTCGGGCAAGACGGTCTACATGAAGCTCCGGTACTTCGACGAGACGGGCCCGCGCACGATCGATGATCTCGTCTACCGTTTCGATGACGGCGACGTCATGGGCGGGCTCAAGATGGCCAACGGTACCAACCCGATGCGCGACAACGGCGCCAACGGCTGGCCCGGCACGCGCGGCAAGGCGGCGTTCCTCGTCCGTCAGCAGTACATCAAGGCGCAGGAGTACGGCAGGAAGATCGAGGCCGCGGGCGGCGATGAATCCAAGATGCCGCCGCGGGACCTGCACCTCGAGACGCTGCTCGAGGTGATGTCGGGCAAGCGCATCGTCCATCACCACACGCACCGCCACGACGACATCCTGACCGTGCTGCGTCTATCGGAAGAGTTCGGCTTCCGCGTCGTGCTGCACCACGTCTCGGAGGGCTGGAAGGTCGCCGAGGAGATCGCGGCCGCGGGCGTGCCGTGCTCGGTGATCGTGCTCGACTCGCCGGGCGGCAAGCTCGAGGCCGCCGACTTCAGCCTCGAAACCGGGCGCATCCTCGAGGAAGCGGGCGTGGACGTCAGCTTCCACACCGATGACTGGATCAACGACTCGCGCCTGTTCTTCCGCGACGCGGCGCTCGCTGTACGCTACGGCATGAGCCGGAAGGGTGCGCTCGAGGCCCTGACCATCCGCGGCGCCGAGCAGCTTGACCTGCAGGGCCGTGTGGGCTCGCTGACCGTGGGCAAGGACGCGGACTTCATCATCCTCGATGGTGACCCGTTCAGTGTCTATAGCAAGGTGCAGCAGACGTGGGTCGAGGGCCGCAAGGCGTTCGATCGCAGCCGCGACAAGGACCAGCTCTACGCCGTCGGGGGCTACGGCGCGTCGCAGGACACGGCGCCGTACTTCTGCTGCTACCAGCACCTGATCGACCAGCAGAACGCGATGCGTTTCCAGAGCCGCAGCGGCATCCAGTACGGCCAGCTCATCGAGGCCGGCGCGGGAGGTGACCAGTGAAGATCCAAACGCTTATCGCGGGCCTCGCCGTCGCGGCCTCGTCGCTGACCGCGCTCGCGCAGAACATCGCCGTCAAGGGCAAGACCGTCTACACGATGGCGGGCACCCCGATCGAAAACGGTGTCGTTGTCGTCCGCGACGGCAAGATCGCGGATGTCGGGCGCGAGGGGCGCGTGCGGATCCCGCGGGGGTTCGACGTGCTCGAGGCCGAGGTCGTGACGCCCGGATTCATTGATGCTCACAACGTCGCGGGCCTCGCCGGCATCTACAACGGCGGCGGCCAGACCCACGATCAGGACCAGCTCGAGAACTCCGCGCCGATCCAGCCGCAGCTGCGCGCGATCGACGCGTACAACGCCCGCGAGCCGCTCGTGGAGTACATCCGCTCGTTCGGCATCACGATCGTCCACACCGGGCACGGGCCGGGCCAGCTCATCTCGGGCCAGACGATGATCGTCAAGACCGTGGGCGACACCGTGATGGACGCGATGATGGTCGAGGAGATCGCCGTCGCGGCGACGCTCGACCCGGGCGTATTCGGGGCCGCGCCCGGTGCGCCGGGCACGCGGGGTAAGGCGGTCGCGATGCTGCGGGCCGAGCTGATCAAGGCGCAGGAGTACCTTGCGAAGATCGAAGCCGCGGACGACGACAGCCCGCCCGCACGCGACCTCAAGATGGAATCGCTCGGCAAGGTCCTGACCAAGGACATGCCGCTGCTGGTGACGGTCCATCGCGCGCAGGACATCGCCAGCGCGATGCGGCTCGCCGAGGAGTTCGGCTTCACGCTCTGGCTCGACATGGCGACCGAGGCGTATCTCCTGATCCATGAGATCAAAGCCGCGGGCGTGCCCGTCTTTGTCCATCCCACGATGTACCGGGCCTCGGGCGAAGCCGAGAACCTCGCGTTCGACACCGCGGCAAAGCTCAAGGAGGCCGGCATCGAGGTCGTGCTGCAGGGCGGCTTCGAGGGCTACGTCCCGAAGGTCCGCGTCGTGCTGTTCGAGGCCGCCTGGGCCGCCGCCAACGGCCTCGGCTTCGAGGGCGCGATGGAGACCATCACCACCGCCCCCGCCAAGCTCCTCGGCATCGACAACCGCGTCGGCTCGATCGAAGAAGGCAAGGACGGCGACCTCGTCCTCTTCAACGGCGACCCGTTCGAGTACACGACGAACGTGATGACGGTCATTGTGGAAGGTGAAGTTGTGAGCGAGAAGCGCCGCTGAAGCGGCGAGGGACCGGGGATCAGGGTTGTGTTCCGTAAGTCAGGTGTGGGTCCGGAGTCGGTGTGTTTGCATTGTGCGTGATGGCGTCGGTACCCGGATCACACCAAACTCTCGACGTCACAACCCGAGTCCCAGATCCCGAGTCCCAGATCCCCTCTCAGACAATCACGCTCGCCACACACGCCGTCATCCAGCACGTCATCGCCCCGGCGAACATCGCCTTAATCCCCAGCCCCGCGATCTCCGCACGGCGCTCCGGCGCCATGAAGCTCAGCCCGCCGACCTGAATACCGACCGAGGGCAGGTTCGCGAAGCCGCAGAGGGCGTAGGCGGCGATCGTCCGCGAGCGTTCTGAGATGATCGGCTCGCCTTCCGCAGGTGACGCGAGGTTGCCGAGGCGTTCGTACGCGACGAGCTCGGTCGCGACGACCGAGGTGCCGAGCGTCGAGCTGATGTCGAGAACGTCGCCCGACTCGATGCCCATCGCCCACGCGACGGGAGAGAAGACCCAGCCCAAGATGGTGCCGAGGCTCAGATCGTCGCGCCCGAAGAGCTGCCCGATTCCGCCGATCGGCCAGTTCACGAGCGCGATCAGGGCGACGAACGCGATGAGCATCGCGGCCACGTTGAGCGCGAGTTTCATGCCCTCCGACGCACCGCGCGCGGCCGCGTCGAGCAGGTTGCCGGGCTGCTCGTCTTCCTGATAGATCTCGAGGTTGAGCTCGTTGGGCGTCTCCTCGGTTTCGGGCAGCATCGTCTTGGCGATCACGTACGCGCCGGGCGCCGAGATCAGACTCGCGGTGAGCAGGTGCTTGGCAAGCTCGGCTTGCTGAGCCGTATCCGTGCCCGCGGCGAACGACACGATCAGCGCGAACACACTCCCCGCGATCGTCGCGAACCCGGAGACCATCACGAGGAACAGCTGCGACCGCGTCAGCAGCGGCACATACGGCTTGATCACCAGCGGAGCCTCGGTCTGTCCGACAAAGACGTTCGCGGCCGCTGCGAGCGCCTCGAGGCCCGTCATCCCCAGCGTGCGGCGGAGCACGAACGCGAGCGCCGCGATCACACGCTGCGTGATGCCGAGGTAGTACCCAATCGCCATGAGCGACGAGAAGAACACGATCACCGACGTCACGATGAAGAAGAACACCGGCCCCCACGCGCCGCCGCCGGGGTCGGCGAGGTTCCCGAAGACGAACTTCGCGCCCTCGCCGCCGAAGCCGAGGACGACGACGAACTGGTTCGTGAGCCACTCGAACGCGGAGTTGACGCCGGGCACCTCGAGCAGGATGAGCCCGACCGCGAACTGCATCGCGACCCCGCCCAGAATCAACCGAATCGATGCCTTCCTGCGGTGCTCGCTCAGCAACCACGCGACGCCGATCAGCAGCACAATCCCAAGCAATCCGTGGAAGCGTTCGATACCCAAGGCGTTCTCCGCGCGCGGGCGACCGCCCGCGTAAAGTCGGCGATGGTACCGGCTCAGCAGCACGTCGTCGGCCTCGACGCCGCCCAGCGGTGGCTCATCGATCGCGCCCGCATGCTCGAGTCCCCCGTGCTGATCGGGGTCACGGGCCCTGTCGGCTCGGGCAAATCGACCCTTGCCGGCCTGCTCGCGGACACGCATGAGGCCTCGGTGCTCACCACCGACCGCTACCTGCCCGATTACGCCGTCACGCCCGAGCACCTCCGAGATTCCCCTGAGTCCTCGGATCTGCCGAGGCTCGCGGCCGACCTCGCTGATCTTGCCGCGGGCCGACCGGCGACCGTCCCCATCTGGTCATTCTACGAGCACCGCCGCACGGGCGAGGAGCCGATCGACCCAGCCGGTCTGGTCGTGTGCGAGGGTCTGCACGCGCTCTCGGAGCACGTGCGCGAGCTCTACACCATCCGCGTCTTCGTGTTCGCGCCCGCCGACACCCGCGAGAAGCGGTGGACCGACATCGCCGCCCGCGGCGAGCGCGGGTGGTCGGTCGAGCAAACCCGCAGCTTCATGAAGACAGTCGCCGACCCCGTGTTCCACGAGCGGGCCGAGGCGTACCGCGACGCGGCGGATCTCGTCGTTGAGAATCCGGATCAGAGCGAGCGCTAGATTGCGTTGTCGCCGTCCGGCGCATCGCTCGCGGCGATCAGCACATCCCGCATCATCCGCTCGACGTCCTCGGGACCGAAGTCCGTGCTCGAGAAGTTCATCCGCACGACACGGCGGCCCTTCACGATGCCGTGCCCGACCTTGAGCACGCCCGATTGGCTCAGCATCTCGCAGATCGCGTCGGACTTCTTGCCGTTCACTTCGAAGCACACGTTGAGCCAGCTTGGCTCGAACGAGAGCGTCATTTCCGGGTGCTCATCCGCAAACCGTGCCGCCGCCGCCGCGTTCGCGAGCTGCCGGTCGATGCGTTCCGCGAAACCGCGGTCACCGAGCGACTGCCACAGCGTCCAGAGCTTGAGCGCGTCGTTGCGGCGGCCGCACTGCAGCGACCGCGTGCCCGGGTTGAGCCAGCCGTCTTCTTCCGCGAAGTCCTGCTGAAACAGGTAATCCGCGGCGGCGTCGAAGTGCTTCCGCATCAGCCCGCGCTCGCGCGTGAGCGCGACCGAGCAGGTGATCGGCACGCCCATCGCCTTGTGCGCGTCCCACGTCAGCGAGTCCGCGAGCCCGATGCCCCGCATGAGATCGCGCTTCTCGGGGTGCATCAGCGCCGTGCCGCCGAACGCGCCGTCCACGTGCAGCCACACGCCGAACTCGTCGCGGATCGGGGCGAGCGGCTCGATCGGGTCGAACGCGCCCATCACCGTCGTCCCGCTCGTCGCGACGATCATCAGTGGCTCAAGCCCTGCGTCCCGGTCCGCCGCCATCTGCTCGCGGAGCTTCTCCGGGATCATCCGCCCGAGATCGTCTGCCTCGACCGTCCGCAGGTTCTTCGTGCCGACACCGATCATGTTGACGCTTTTGGTGAGCGAGTAGTGGCACTCCTCGGAGCAGTACACCGTCCGCTTACGCCCGTCGAAGCCCTCGTCGCGTGCATGACCCGTGATCTCGTTGCGGCCCACGATCATCGCCGCGAGGTTCGAGAGCGACCCGCCCGGCGTGAACATCCCGTCGCCGCCGGTCATGTCGGCTCTCGCCATCATCCGCTCGAGCACCTCGCGCTCGATCAGGATCTGGGGCCCGCCCGCCTTGAACGTGTACATCGACACGTTCATCACCGTTGTGATCGCCTCTGCAACCGTCGCGACGTGCTCGCGCCCGGCGAAGAGCTGATTCATGAACCGCGGGCCCGACGTCGTGGGCGTCTCGAGCACGACCTCGCGGAGCCGTCGCAACGCCTCCTCGTCGCCCACACCTTCCTCGGCAAGGGCGATCGGCAGGTCGCGGCACTCGTCCACGCTCCGCATCGGAACGGCATCGCCCGACTCGTGCTTCTCCACATACGCGGCCACGATGTCCGCCGCGTCGGCGAGCGGGTGTCTCAGATCAGTCTCCTGCACGGGACCTCCTTCGGTCGGAAGTCCACGCTATGACCCGAAGACGCCGAACGCCACGCAAACGCCGCGTAGACTTCGGGCGAAGGGGCGGGTAGCTCAGCTGGCTAGAGCGCTCGCGTTACATGCGAGAGGTCCGGGGTTCGAGTCCCCGCCTGCCCATTCATGCCGGCCGCCCGCGCCGCGAGAACACCAGCCCGCTCAGGCCCAAGAGCGCCGCCGCACCGGGGGCCGGGACCGACGACGCGGGGGCGAACCACGCGACAAACCGGGCGTCGTTGAAGTCCATATCGCTGCGGTGCCGGGGCAGATCCTCGATCTCGATCAGCACACCCGAGATCCCGCCTTCACCCTCGATGCTCGAGAACCGGAAGTGCTCGGCCATGTCCGGTGCATCCGAGAACCAGGTGTAGTCGCCGCCCCGCAGGATATCGTACGAGAACACCAGCTCGGTGCCCGCCTCGAAGAACCCCGCGCCCACGCTCGCGCCCCGCGTCGCGCGGTTCGTCAGCAGGTCCATCGACTCGGGGAGTTCCAGCCGCAGCATGCCGGTCCAGCCGGCGGAGCTGCTCAGGAACTCGATCCGCACGTTCGAATCGGTCGGCGCGAACACGCTCGGCAGCGTCTGAGCCGAAGCCGACGCAAAGATACCGGTCACCGCAAACAACACCACGTCTCTTGCACGCATCTCGTCTCTCCCCATCCATGATCAAGGACGCCCGACAGAGCGGCCACGAGTCACTGGGGAAGGTGCGGTCCAGATGCCGTTCGTGCACGCCGCGTGTCAACGCCGATGCCCGATCGGGCGGGCATCGCCGATCTGGACGGATTCCGCGGCTCCGATAACACTCCCCTCACGTCCCGGCGTTGGTACGACGGAACGTCTTGCGGTACGCGCTTGGGCTCACGCCAACCACGCGCCGGAAGTGAAGCCGCAGGAGCTGGGCATCGCCGAAGCCAACAATGGTCGCGATTGACTCGAGATCGGCATCGCTCGTCTCGAGCAGCGACTGAGCCCGCTGCACCCGTTCTTGCACGAGCCAGCGGTGGGGGGTGGTTCCCGTGACCGCCGCGAATCGCCTCGCGAACGTCCGCGGCGACATGCGGGCACGCCGCGCGAGCGATTCGACCGTGTGCGGCGACGCGAGGCGCGAGCGGACGTCGTCGAGCAACGCCGCGATGGCGTTGTCGCCCGCCGACTCCGTCATCGGTGCTTCGATGAACTGCCGCTGCCCGCCTTCGCGGTGCGGCGGGATCACAAGCCGCTTCGCCACCGCGTTGGCGATCGCGGCGCCGTGATCGCGCCGGATCAGATGAAGCCCGAGATCCAGCCCTGCTGCGCTCCCCGCCGAGGTGAGCACCCGCCCCTCGTCCACGTACAACGCGTCGGGTTCGAGTGCGAGATCCGGGTACGCCTCCCGGAGCTCGTCGGCGTAGGCCCAGTGGGTTGTTGCCCGCAGTCCATCGAGCAGCCCCGCGGCAGCAAGCACGAACACGCCCGAGCACACCGAAAGCACCCGCGCACCGTCGGCGTGCGCTCGCCGCAGCTTGCGGATCAGCTCCGCCGGAACCTCCGTGTACGGCCGCCGCCACCCCGGCACGATGATCGTGCCAGCCGTGTCGATCGCACGCAGCGTGTACGGCGCCGTGATCGCCAGCCCGCCCGCGGCCCTCAACGAGCCGCGCTCCGCCGCGCACGCACGCAGTGTGTACCACGCGCCAAGCCCAGGCCGGGGCGAGCCGAACAGCTCGACCATGCACCCAAACTCGAATGTGCACAGCCCGTCGTACGCAACAAGCGCCACCCGGCTCGGATCTCGTGGCATGGCACGATTATATCGACAATTGTCAAGTCTGCCACTCGACGCCGCACCACCGCTGAGCACAATGAACGCTCACGACGAAAGGACCACCCAATGCAGAACGACACAACCAACCACGTCACCCGCACCCCGCCCGCTGATCCGGCAGACGCCGCCGCGTACTTCGGTCGCCGATTCCGGTTCGAGACCGACTGCTGGGACGTGCACTCGACGCAGGGCAAAAAGGACCGCGGATTCATGCTCCTCGACGTCCGCTCCGCCGAGCTCTACGAGCGCGGCCACCTCCCCGGCGCCCGCCACCTCCCGCACTGGGAGATGAACGAGCAGCGGCTCGCGCACTTCCCGCCCGACACGCTCTTCGTTGTCTACTGCGCCGGTCCGCACTGCAACGCCGCACAGAAAGCGGCCCTCCGCCTCACGCAGATGGGCCGCTTCGCCAAGGAGATGATCGGCGGCGTCGAAGGCTGGAAGGACGAGGGCTTCAAGCTCTCGAGGTCGCCCAGCGCGGTCGGCGTCTGAAGCCCGCGACGATCACGGGCACCCGCGATCGATCGCACGGAGGATCGCGATCAGCTCCAGGGCATCGGCCGAGTCGCTGATCGCGTCGTCCACGTCGAGCACATCGACGCGACCATCGACGTTGTAGTCCGCGCCGGTACACACGATGCCGGCGAACTCGACCGCCCCGATATCGACCGTCCCGAGACCCGGAAAGCCGCCGTTGTCGCCCGTATCCGCCGTGTTCGGATCGTCGGCGAAGCGCGGGTTGCCGAAGACGTCGCCCATCAGCCCGAACGGCACCGCGGCGTTGACGCCCGCGTCGATCACGGGCGAGCCCGCGAGCGGTGTAGGGTTGAACTTGTTCGCGTCGAGCATCGGATCAACGCTGAGCACCAACGGGGAGCCCGAGATCGGACCGACCACCGTGTTCGTGAAGTTGGTCACGATGAGGGATTGCAGATCGAGATCACGTGTCGAGTCAACACCCCGCCGAGATGACGCCGTGCCGAACGCAACGATGTTGTTCGCGAACGTGACGGGGCTCAGAGTTGCCTGATCATCAGTGAGCAGGAGGCCGTACGCGCGACCCGTTGAGCCTGTGAAGTCACCGGTCGGGCCCGAGACCCCCCGCGAGCCGTTGCTGCCGTTCGATCCCATCAGTCCGAAGGGACCATCACCACCGGTGCCTCCCGAACCTCCCGCGCCCCCGTTGCCGCCAGCGCCCCTCGCGCCGCCGCTGAGCCCGCCGATTAGGCGCGCGGTGTTGTTGGCGATCAGATGCTCGCCGCGAGGCGACTCAACAAGGAAGGCATGCCCCGCGCCGGACCGGCCGCCGTCACCGCCCTGTCCGCCGCTGCCGCCGTTACCGCCGTCGCCGCCGCTGCCCGGGATCGGGCCATCCCCGCCGTCTGCACCGCGACCGCCGCGGCCGCCGGTGCCACCCTTACCGCCGCTGCCCCCTCGGCCGCCGTCGATGTTGTAGAAATGGTTCTGCGCAATCACGAGGTCCGCGACCCCGATCGCGCCGATACCCGCCGCGACTCCGCCGGTCCCCCCGATCCCGCCACGCTCACCCGGCTCTCCTGGCTCACCGTCCTGAGCGCCGCCGATCAGTGGGTTGTCACCGTTGGCCCCCGCCGTGCCCGTCCTGCCTTGTCCACCCGTGCCCCCCGGGCCGCCTGTGAGATCACCGAAGTAGCTATTCGTGACGTGTACCGATGCCGCGTCTTGGGCGTAGACCCCGTAAAACGCCGGCCCCTGCGTTCCCCTCGCACCAGTACCCACGAAGCCGCGGGAAGCGCGAGTGGTGAACCGTTCAATAACGCAGGCATCAACAACGATTTCGGCATCGTCAAACCCGAGGATCGCGCCCTGGGTCGGGACGACGACAGGACTCAGCGGTCCATCGAAGCCGGTCCCGCTCCAGTTGCTGAAGACCGTTCGGATCGCCGTCACCGAGCCGCGGAGCATCTGCACGCCGATCCCGGAGCCGTTCAGCAGCCGGCTATCGACAAGCTCGACCACGATCCGCGATCCGTTGCCGGTCACGAACGGCTGCGATGCGCCGACCATCAACCCGTGCTCCGAACGCATGAACGCACCATCGGAGAGCGTGACGCCCCGCCAATCGTTGACCTGGCTGAGCCCCGCCGCACCGATCCCGCCGGTGAGCGTCGCCGGTGACTCGGGTGTCCCGCACAAGATCAGCGACGCTCCATCCTGAATACCCAGCCGCCCGTTCGCCCCGAAGTTGATCGTCGCTCCCGGCTCAACAACAAGGGCCCCGCTGACCACTTCCAATGAAGTGATCACTCGGTTGGTTCCCGACGGCACGATATCGATGTTGCTCCCGTACCTCGAAAGGTCCACGCCGCAGTAGATCGGCTGCGCGTCCACCCGGACCGTCTGCACCGTAAACGCAATGAGGACGAGCAGAATCTGGATCGAGCGCACGGCGGGCCTCCTGTTCGAAGCGGTCATCTGACCACCACGCGAGACCGAGAGGCCGCGCGTCCGACCGATCTCAACAGATCTCGGGCGTCGGCGCGACGCCGGACGGCGTCCCGTGCACCCCGACCACGCCGCGCCCCGAGATATCACCTGCGATCGCCTCCCAACGCGGATCCCACGCGATCGCCTCGGGCGTGCAGCACGCGACCGACCGCCCCGAACCGAGCATCGCGAGCGCGGATCGCCCGGAGCGTTTGCCCATCACGAACCGCGCCTCGAACAGCTCACGCATCCAGACCATCTCCTCGTTCGCGGGCGTGAGTTCCGGGTAGAGGTCCTCCCGCCGCGCCATCGTCTCCGCGGAGACCCGCCGGGTGCCCTCGTCGCGGAGCAGGTCCACCCAGCCGTAGCCCACACCATCCGAGAACTGCTCCTTCTGCCGCCATAGCACCCGCTCGGGAAGCCACGGCCGGTCCGCATCGGTGAACGCCTCGCGGAGCAGGCCCTTCTCGAGATGCCGCATCGGGCGCGACGTATCGATCATCCGGTCGGCCGGATCGGTGGACATCGCCTCGTCGATCACCGCGCGATCGAGGAACGGGAACCGCAGTTCCAGGCCGAACGCCATCGGCGCCTTGTTCGCCCGCATTACGTCGTACTGGTGAAGCCGCAATGTCTTGCGGACAGTCTCCTCGTGAAACGCCTCCCGCGACGGCGCGGCGTGGAAGTACAGGTAGCCGCCGAACAGCTCGTCCGCGCCCTCGCCCGAGAGCACCATCTTGAACCCGTCCGCCTTGACCCGCTGCGCAAGCAGGTACGTCGGCACGCCCGTCCGCACCTGCTGGTCGCTCTCGAGGTGATGCGAGACCGAGGGCACCGCCGCGAGCGCCTCGTCGAGCGTGAAGGTGTACTCGTGATGATGCGTCCCGAGGAAGTGCGCGACCGACTGGGCGGCCTCCAGATCGGGCGAGCCCTCGAGTCCGATCGAGAACGTGTGCACCGACCCCAGCCCGCGCTCGGTCGCGATCCGCTGCGCGATCGACGCGACGATCGAGGAGTCCACACCGCCCGAGAGCAGCACACCCCACGGCACGTCCGCCATGAACCGCTTCTCGACCGCGCCGATCAGCTTCTCCCGGATCCGCGCGGGCCCGCCGATCCAGTCGGGCGTCGCGTGCATCCACTCCTGGTCGTACCACCGCCTCGAGGTGGTGGGCACGTCCCCGCCGCGCACGAGCGTGCCGGGCTCGACGAGTTCGATCCGCTCGCAGTCATCCACGAGGGCCTTCATCTCCGAGGCGAACCAGACCGTGCCGTCGGGGTGAGAACCCATGTAGAGCGGGCAGATGCCCATGTGATCCCGCGCCGCGATCCACCCCCCGGTCGCGTGAAACACCCCCACCAACCCGAACAGCCCCCCCCGCTGCGCCGGCCCCCCCGCACCAAAAACCATACACCCCGGGCCCCAAACCCCCCAAGACGACCCCCG
>JBCDKU010000081.1:0-11766 GCA_038746265.1 Planctomycetota bacterium | reverse complement strand
GTTCAGGACGGTGCTGCAGCCGGATGCCCTCGTGGCTCGTCAGGGCCCCGATATCGCGGTCACCGGGCGCTTTGTGCCGCCGGCGATCCCGTCGGCATCGGGTGAACTCCCGGACCCCGAGTACATCTGGGACTTTGTCGCTCGGCGGAACGCGGCGACGGACATCGAGATCGCGGTGTTCGTCCGTGAGATCGACCCGGAGATCGAGCGGATCGCGAACCGCCGGAGGCGGGCCAACTCGAGCTTCTCGCTGGCGAACCTGCTGACCGGGTTCAACCCGGACGGGACGGCGCTGCCTCCCGAGGAATGGCTGCTCCCGCTCGCGTACGACTACCAGGAGCGGCGGCCCGTGCCGGGCGGCGTGGCGTTCCAGGACGCACAGACCAACGGCGTGGCGTACTCGGTCCCGCTCGGCGCGGCGGCCCGCGTGCTCACCGTGAACGAACGCTACCGCGAGTCGATGGAGAACTTCGATGTCACCGACGAGAACGTCGGGCGGTTCATCGAGGTCAACATCGGTGGGCAGCTGCCGACGCTCTACGGCGCGGCCGACTCGACGGACAACCGGGCCCCGCGCGGCCCCGATGATCTGGACTACCTCGCGCAGGTCGGCCAGATGTTCGTGGACAACCTCGGCACGGTCCGGACCGTCGTGGAGGTCTACCGCGAGCCTCTCGACGGCAGCCTGATCTCGATCGAGATCGATCCGCCCTATTCGACCGGCGCGATCAGCGAGCAGCGTCGCAGCCCCGGGACCGCGGCGAACCAGCCGGGCGTTCGCAACGCGAGCATCGGCGGCTTCAACCTCAACCCGTTCACCGCCGAGCTGCGGCAGGTGGTCTTCACGCCGCAGATCCCGATCTCGTTGACCGTCAGGAGTGTGGCTCGATGAGTGCGATGAACGAGAGACAAACCAGAGGCCGCCGCGCGTTCACGATCGTCGAGATCCTGATCTCGGTCGGGCTGATCGCGACGATCACGGTCGCGGTGGCGGCGATGTTCGCGACGGTAAGCGACACGGTGACCACGGGCCGCCGCGTGAGCAAATTCAACCGGCTCGCGGCCCGGATCGAGCGCGTGATGCGGCGGGACATCGACTCGATGATCCGCGATCGCGGGTTCCTGGTGATCCGCAACGAGCTGAGCCGCTACGGCGACGGCGACCCGACCACGGCCGACACGACGCCCGACCCGGTGCTCAACGCGGACCTGGTGGCGCTGACGCCCAACGACGTGAATCCGCGTCTGCGGCGGATGGACGAGCTGATGTTCTTCGCGTCGGGTGACTTCGAGACGGCGCGGCGGCCGCTCGCGCAGGAGTTCACGGCTTCGGCGAGCGAAGCGCGGATCTACTACGGGCACGGCTGGCGCTACCCGGAGTCGGTCGAGGACATCGATAACGCGAGCGCTTCAACCAACCGCTACCTCCGCCCGCACCTCTCGCCCGATATCAACGAGAACATCGTGCGGCGAGATTTCGGGCTCGGTGTGCCGCAGGACCTCGGCTCGGACGAGAACCCGAACGAGTACGCCTCGGACTGGACGCTGCTGCGGCATGTCACACTGCTGGTGCCGCGGCCGACCGGGGTACCGGTCGATCCGACGAGCGGGTTCCCGAATCCGGCTCTTGCGGGTCAGTTCGGCAATGTCCCGGAGTTCCTGTTCGGCCTGTCAACAGACGCCATCCGTCCGGCACTTGTGGATAACACGCGGCAGGTCGGCGGGCAGCCGGCGGCGCAGAGCATCTTCCGGTCGATGTCGGCGCTCGGCGGGCAGGCCGCGGGCGGGAGCGTGGTCGAGCCGATCGATCAGCATCTGCGTTCGCTGCCGGGCACCACGGACCCCGAGCGGAACTTTATTGCGCCGCAGTTCGTGTCAGGGCTGGTTGATATCGCGACGGGTGAACTCGCGGAGATCGACGCGGTGATCCGCTCGCCGTACACGATCTCTATCGCAAACGACGCCGTCACCAACGACTCGATCGGTGGGATCGTGTTCCCGATGGTGGAGCCGGTTGTGAACGGCGGGTTCAGGCTGAACCCATTCGCGGACGGCGACGGTCGCCAGCCGCTGGGCACGGTGCTCGACCAGATCGGCTCGCTGCGGGCGGACGGCTTCTCGGCGCGGTCGAGCGGCGGGATCATCCGTCAGCGCGGCGAACCGGGCTCGAATCCCGCGAACGGTGACTACGTCTTCTTCACCAACTCGCAGGCGGCGGCGCAGCTCTGGATGCTCGACGCGATGCCGACCGAGGTATTCGACACACTCAACCCGTCGGCGCCGCAGGAGCAGTTCCGCATCCCCGGTTCGCGGATCCGGTATGAGGCGTCGCCGCCGCGGTCGGTCGGCCTAGTGGACCCGCCGCAGAACAGTCTTCCGCAGAGCATCCAGTACAGCTACGAGGTCGCGGACCAAGAGATGCTCGCGTCGCCCATCTTCCTCGAGGGGTGCAGCGAGTTCATCGTCGAGTTCAGCTTCGGCATCATCGACCGCCGGCCCGTGGTGAACAGCATCCCGAACCCGAACCTGGGCCAGCCGATCTGGCACGGCCTTCGGCGGTGGGAAGAGAACGACAACGTCGAGGACGATTATCAGTACAACCCGGACAGGGGCGACGTGCTGGTGGCGGATCAGATCACCGCCCGCGATCCGAACGGCGGCGACATCTTCGGCGGTCCGACCGCGACCTATGACTTCCGCGGCAGCAACGGCAATCAAGCCCGGCTCTTCGATGTTGATTCTTCGGGCCCGCAAACACAGGCCGGCTTCAAGATCCCGGAAGAACTGAAGGCATTTTGGCGACCGCCGCCAACGGCAACCCCCCCGCCGCCCGGCGAGCCGGCGCTCGTCCAGGCCATCAGCGGCGGGTTCGACGCCGCGATGGTGTCGTTCATCCGTCCGGACCGCGTGAACTTCGGGCCGGTGCAGCAGCTGCTGGGTGAGCAGCCTGTGCTGACGGGGCCGCAGACGAACGCGTTCCCGTACAACCACGCGGTGGCGGAGTACACGTTCGGGCTGGCGATCTTCGATGATGACGAGTTCCCGACTGACGCGAACCTCAACTCAGCGGACGACTACTTCAAGCCTTGGCCGCGGCCGCGGTTGATCCGCGTGACGCTGCGGTTCGTTGACCCGACCGACCCGGAGACCGAGCAGACGTATCAGGTGGTGTTCCGCGTGCCCGAGCGCGGGGCGATCTGACGGATCGCCCGCGGCCCGGCTGCGTTGCGTTCGCACGCCGCCGCACGCGGAGCAGGACACACCCAGCTCTGAAAGGAGCCTTGTGATGACAGCGACAGCCGATCACACACCCCATGCCGAGAACGCCCAGCGGCGTGCCGGTCAACCCGGCAAGCGCGGCAGCGCGCTGCTGGTCACCGTGGGGGCGCTCGCGATCGTTTCGGTCTTCGCGGCCGTGTACATCTCGATCGGGCAGGGCGACCGGCGACTGGCCGAGGGCGTGACCGAGGAACAGGAGGTCCGCACGGTCGAGACGGCGGTCTCGCGCTACCTCGCGCAGGTGATCGCGCAGGATCTGTTCGATACGTTCCCGGAGCGTTTCCTCGGGACCCAGCAGGGCCAGATCGCGACGAACCGCGCACGCCTGCGCCGCGAGAACATCGACTTCCCCTACACAGACTTCACGCGTCGGAGTGTGCAGCGCAACTACAACGAGAGTATCGCTGCCAACTTGGCCGCTCGATTCAGCCCGAACGGCGGGCACCGATTTCCGTTCGACACCGGCACGCTGTTCACAGACACGGGAAACGACGCCCCCTTCCGCGTCGCGGATGATCCCTGGCTCGCCGCCACGATGCCGAGCTACGTGAACTTCCTCACGGGCGACGACGACCAGCGGTACGGCCGCGTGTACTCGCGGGAACTGGCGAACTCCGTGTCGGTGGTGCAGCCGCTGTTCTGGTATCTCGACAACCGCGACTGGTGGCAGATCTCGAACTTCGCGCCGGACGGCCGGTTTGTGAACCTCTACGCGATGCGCGACCCTGACGGCGACGTCTTCGATGCCGCCCCGGGTATCGACCTGAACACGGACGCCGACGGGCTCGTCGGTCCCGAGATGAGCAGCTTCCTGTCGCTGCTGACCACCGTGGGCGGTAACAGCTCGGAGCTCCGCGCGACACTCGAGCTGCCGTTCAACCTGGGGCAGTCCATCGTCCCCGGCAACGTGGACGGGCCCATCAACCACCCCGCGTGGTTCACGATGTTCCAGAAGCACATGCTGATGCCGGATGACCCGGCGTTCCAGATCCGCGACCGGTTCAACCAGCCCGCGACACCCTCGAGCCCCGACTACCCGGACTATCAGTATGCCGACACGGACGGCGACGGGCTCTACGACGCGCGGTGGTTCGAGCTGGTTGACGCGACGGCCGCCGACGCCGACCGGGCGTTCAGCCTGCTGCCGCAGAACGACATCCGCTGGGTGGTCGCCGCCCGAGCGATGGACCTTTCCGCACTCGTGAATGTCAACACGGCGACCGACGGGCTCGCGGGCGCGTCGGGCCTGATCCCGCCCGGTGCGACGCCCTCCGAGGTGGATCTGCGGCGTCTGCTGACCGCCGAGGACGAGTCGATCGAGTACATCGGCGAGCCGCTGCACCCGGCGCGGGGCGGCAACGCCGCACGCTCCGCTCTGAGCCTCGCGTATATCCAGCCGCCGTCGCGTCTGCAGATCAACGCGAACCCGGGCGAGGTCATCCCGGAGGACTACAGCAACCTCAACACCTACGACATCTTCAACAGCGACCCGGGCCTCTATCTCGCGAGCGTGCCACTGATGGGCGGGCGGTTCTCGTACGACGCGCTGCGTCGCTCGATCGCGGGTACTTCGACGCTCACGAACGGGACGTTCCCCCGGATCACGATCGGCAGCCGCGGCCTCACGGGAAACAACGGCCAGTTGTTGAACATCAGCGGTGCACTCGGTGTCCGGCTGATCGATGAGTCGCCGCTCGAGTGGGGCCTGCTCTCGCCCGAGGTCGCCATCGGAAGGCAGTTCCCGTCGCGGACGATGCGCGACGTCGCGGGGCTCGATCTCGGAAACAACATCAAGAACGTGCAGTTCGAGTCGGAGGACCGCCGGCGGTACTACGAGGCGACCGCCTCGAGCCTTGATTCCGTGGGCAACCTCACGGGCCTGCGCCTTGATGCGCCGATTCAGCCGCCGGTCGCCCCGGGCTTGAACCCCACGAGCGCGCCCGTCGGCACGAACTTCTTTGACAACGCGGACCTGCTGGAACTGCTGACCTATTGGGGCGTGAACGACGATCAGTACGTGAGCCGGCTCGAGAGCGTGCTGCAGGCGCGGGTCGCGCCGACGATCGGCGCGACGTTCGCGCCGGGGAACGAGCCGCTGCGGTTCAGCCCGCTGCGGTCGAACCGCCCCACAGATCTTGAACGCCGCAACCATGACAACCAGAACAACCTGAACTACGCGCTCAACGCGGAGTCGCCCGACAACCGGCTCGACAACGAGTCGATGGCGCTGCTCACGCTCGACCGGCGCAAGCTGCTGACGACCCGCAGCGGCTCGCTGCCGATCACCAGCCGCGTGGTGGATCTTGACCAGTTCGGCGCTCTCGTGGACCCGCAGCTGATCTCCACGGACGCTCGGCTGCCCTTGGAGTCGTTCTTCCTGAATCCGCGTGGTGCATTCAATCAATACCTCGGGGCGCTCGCGCCGGGGCTGAGCCGGTTGACGTTCAACGTGAACGAGATCCAGGGTGACTGGGACCGCCAGAACACAACCGACACGCTCTACTACGGGCATCGCGGCCCGGAACTCCCGGTGCGGATCGCGGCGCACATGGCGGTCAACCTCGTTGACATGTACGACGACGGCTCGCAGCCCTCCGTGGCGACAGTGATCACGGACTCGAACCTCAACCAGAGCCAGCGGTTCAGAACCGGCAGCAGCGGCGGCATGGCACCGGCACGCACGGCGGCGGAGCTGCGCGACGAGCCGTTCCACCACTGGTTCAACATGCAGAACCAGTTCCGGATCGAGCAGGAGCCCGGCAGCGGTGTGCAGCAGCCGAGAACGCTCTCGAACGGCACGCTGCCGCCCGAGCGGCAGGTGTACAACGTCTACGGCATCGAGGCGCACCCGATCATCACGGAGGCGTCGGTGGTGGCGGTGTACGCGGATGCGCCCGGAGGCACGGGCAGCGGGCTTGAGCTTTCTGGTAATGAGATGCCGCTCGACGTGACGACCGCAGCATCGAACAACTCGGTGACAGACGTTGTGTTTGTCGAGAATCCATCTCTCTACACCGAGTATGATCCGAGTCTGAACTCGGTGAAGATCGATCTGACGCGCGATGAGACGAACAACGAGCTGCTCTTCTACGCGTTCGCGGTCCAGCTTCACAACCCGTACGACGAGCCGGTCCAGCTCAACGTGATCCAGAATCAGGACAACGACCCGCCGTCGGCCCGAGGCTACGGCTACTACCTCGAGTTCAACGGACGCTTCTTCCCCATCGCGTCGTTCCAGCAAGCGGCGCCTATGGCGGGCGACCCACCCGTGTCGGCTGTCCCGTCCACGGGCGGCACCTGGCCGCTGCTCGATGATCCGATGACCGGCAGCATCGACGAGACACAGGTCGATCAGAACGGCCACACGCTCCAGCCGCATACCTCGGCGGTCTACTGGTTCACCGCTCACGAGGAGCTCGGCGCGCTGAACCAGATCTGGGAGGACTTCACGACCGGCTGGAATTCGGAGAACACCGATGCACCGGCAACCTTCCCGGGCCTCGCAGTACTCATCGACAACCTGTTCGGCGATCCCTTCAACAACAATGACCTCCGTTTCCGTACCGCGATGTTCAACCCGCGGACCGGGGCATTCCTGAGCTCGCCCTTTGAGGACTTCCTGCTGCCACCCGCAGCGGCGCTTTCGCCCGAGGTACGGCCGACCAACTCAAACGGCACGAACCCGAGCGACAACGTGTCCGGCGGCGAGTTCCGTCTCTGGCGTACACACATCGCGACGAACCTCGGGAACGGCGACGTCACCGAGCCTGAATTCGCGTCCAACCTGAGCGAGAGCGCGGAGGAGAACCTCTGGATCGAGAACGACCAGCTGGTCGATCGCCTGGTGATCCCGGGGGGCGACATCGAATCGGCGTTGTTCGACGGCCGCACCGGAGAAGTCCCGGTCGCTGGCTCCGTTGTCATCGACGGTGGCACGAACACCGCGCTTGAGTTATCGGGATCGAACGGCGTTGGCTTCTCGGCGATGTACAGCGTCCGCCGACCGACCGGCACCGATCCGATCTTCGACGACCCCAATACCGTCGAGATCTCGGGCATCATCCCGCCGTGGTTGCTGCAGGTCTCGACCGGCGAATCGAACGAGGCGCTGCCGGTTGACGCCGACCCGATCGCAAGCATGAGTCCGAACGAGTTCTTCGGCAACTTCAGAGACGTTTCCGACAACCAGCCCTTTGCGCACCTCGCGTTCGAAGACCTGACCGACAGCCTCGGCGTCCCGGAGATCCGCTCGTCGATCGCGGACGAGCCGTGGGAGAAGCGCACGGGCGGCGCGGCCGGAGCGTCGCTTGAGACATCGATCCAGTACGAGCCGGGCTCGGTCGATCTAACCGGCGCCGCAGGCTTGCAGGGGCTCACGCTCGAACAGGTCAACGCGCTGTTCGCCCTGCCCAATGACCTGTTCAGCACCTCAGGCGCCGCCACCGGCGCCGTATTCACCGGGGCACGCTCCAACGCCCGCGTCACAGACCTGCTGCTCGCCCTCGGTGTCGGGCCTTCGATGCGGATGAACACGCTCGGCGCGAGCCCCCGTGACCTCGGCGCGGTCGAGTGGACCACCACGGGCGAGGCGCTCGCGGCCGTTCTTGGGTTGGAAGCGCCCACGTTCTACGACCCGATGTCGGCCGACTACGAGCCGTTCTACGGCGACCTCTGGGAACCGGGCAACGGGCCGAACGGTTCGGACCTCGCGATCCTCGACAACGGCCACCTCCACCTCGACCGATGGGTGCCGTTCCTCAACGCCGACAGCGACGCGAACCTCATCTTCAACCCCAACCCGGGCACCGGCGGCGATCAGGCGGTCCACCCGGCTCTGCCCGCGGCGCTCCGCGTGCTCGACGGCGTGGACGGGCTGCCGATCGCGGTCCGCGACCTCGACAACCCCACCGCGGGACCGTTCGGCGAGATCAACCTCGATCTGAGCGACGAGACGTTCGCCGCACGATTCCAGCCCGGCAAGATCAACATCAACACCGCGCCGCTCTCGGTCCTCCGCATGCTGCCGGGGCTGAGCCCGGCGCTGACGCCCAGCCTGTCGGGTGAGTCGCAGGAATGGGCGATGCGCGCGTTCAGCGGGTCTGGCATCTCGATGAGTGCCCTCGGCTCGTTCCAGGACGGGCAGTACCGCGATGCGCAGAACGGCTTCGGTGCAAATCCGCCGGTGCCGCTGACGGCTCGGCCCAGAGATCTCGCCGCGAACTTCGAAGCGACCCGCCCCGACCTCGCGGCGGTCCTGCAGGGCTACCGCGATCGGCAGGCGGCGCAGGTCCGCATCGCGTCGCAGGTCAACGACGGCATGTCGATCTTCCACCCGGGCCTCAACTACGGGCCCTTGCCGTTCGACGTGACTCAGCCGACCACCTTCCCCGTGGCCGGCAGCGGCCTCAATATGTTCTACACGAACTTCATCAACGAGCCGATTCCGGATATCAGTCTGGACTACGCGGTCCGGGTCGGACGCCAGCAGCTCAGCGGTGCGCGCGGCCTGCGCGCGACGCCCGGCTTCAGTTCACCGGCGGAGGTGCTCGCCGCCTCGGTCATGGACGAAGAGCGGTACGCGGACATCACCAACGGAGCACCCGACGAGTCGCTCCGCGCGCTGCGGCACCTCTCGATGGACTACCTCGGGCGTGACGTGAGCGGTGTCGATCCGCTCGCCCAACACGCGACGGGCAACGACCTCGGGCTTAACGGTCTCGAGGGCGGCGTCTTCGGAAACGCCACGCAGACGGGCCTGATCCCGGCTCGGGCGGCGCGACGGAACATCGCGGTCCGGGACCCGGCTGTGATCGACGACGTCGCCAACGACATCGCCGAGAAGCTCGGGATCGCGTCGGGCCTGCTCAACGTCATCGACGTGCGGTCGGATGTCTACGCCGTGTGGTTCAAGATCCGCGGCTACCGCCGGAGCGACGTCGAGGGCCTCGACGACGACGACCTGATGACGCCCAGCATCGAGCGGCGGTACGTCATGGTCATCGACCGTTCGAACGTCACCGAACCGGGCGAGGCGCCGGACATCCTGGTCTTCCAGGAGGTCCCGCTCTAAGCCTCCGGGCCTGCCACTCCGAGGAAACCGTGCACGGCCCGGTGGTCACCGTCCTGACCGCCGGGCCGTGTTGCTACAGTCAGAACGACCGCAGGGTGTAGCTCAGCTTGGTAGAGCGCGTGGTTTGGGACCACGAGGTCGCAGGTTCAAATCCTGTCACCCTGACTTTTCGAGTTGCTCGGCCATCAGCCGACGCGCGTGCCGCCCGCGAGCATGTCGGCGTAGCCCGTCGAGATCGGCTCGCCCACCGCGGGCCCGAGGGCGCGTCGCAGCTCGGCGATCAGCTCGTGGCAGCGGCGGACGTGCTGGCGGGGCGTGACGAGGGCCTCGAACTCGATGAAGCGTCCCAGATCCTCGACCTCGTCGAGGTGCACGCGCACGCCGCCCCACATCCAGACCTCGCGCTTCTTGCGGACCTCGCACCAGATCGGCAGCGGCAGCTCGCCGAACCGCTCGCGCGCCTCGTCCTCGGTGTAGATCGTGAAGCGGCTCATCTTGGGCTGCGGGCGGTCACGGCGGTCGTACTGGATGACCTCCGCGGGCTCGGGCTCACCGTCGGTGATCGCGACGCGTCGCTTGAGGCGGCCCGTGAGCACCCGGAAGTAGGTATCAACCTGCTCGATCCGACCGACCTTGTGCGCACCAAGACGGCGCAACGCCGCCCGGGCGAACCCGATCTCACGCAGCTCGGCCTTGAACTCGATGTTCTGCAACGCGCCTCCGGTTCTGTGCGGGCTATCGGTCGCCCAGCCCCTCGGCTTTGAGCCGATCGAGAAGCGAGGACTCGTCCCAGGTCTCGGTGCCGAGATCTTTGGCCTTGCTGAGCTTCGAGCCCGCTTTCTCACCCGCGATGAGCAGGTCCGTGTTCTTCGAGACCGACCCCGAGACCTTCGCGCCCGCGGATTCGAGCAGGTCCGTTAGCTCCTTGCGGTCAAACGTGTCGAGTGTGCCCGTGATGACGACGGTCTTGCCCGCGAAGAACGAATCCTGAGTCTCCCCCGGCTCGACATAGTCCACGGATACGAGGCTCACGCCGACCTCACGGAGCGCCTCGAACGTCCGCTGCGCGGTCTCGGAATGGAGGTACTCGTGGACGACGGGGGCGGTCGTCTCTCCCAGGTTCGTCTCGTAGTCGATGCCGAGCGTGTCCTCGCTTCCCGTCAGCTTCTTGCGCTTGGGCTTGGACATGCGGTTGACCGCTTGCGGCATGAGCTCCCAGACCTCGGCCGAGAGCAGCGCGTCGAGATCGGGGAAGACCCGCGCGAGCGCCCGGGCGGTTGACGCCCCGACGTGACGGATGCCCATGCCCGCAAGAACCCGCGCGAGCCCGGCGGACCTCGCTTTCTCGAGGCCCTGCTCGATGTTCTCGAGCTTCTTGTTGCCGAGCCCGTCGAGCTCCGCGAGCGCATCGGCGTGCTCGGGGATGCGGAAAAGATCGGCGAACGTCTCGAGCTCGACGCCCTCGGCAGACCGGATCAGGTCGATCGTGGATTCGCCGAGCCCGTCCACGTCCATCTGGTCGCGGCCGACGAACCAGACCAGCTTCTCGCGGAGCTGGGCCCGGCACTCGGGGTTCATGCAGCGCCGGGTGGTCTCGACGCCCTCGACCTCCTCGACCTCGACCGTGCCGCCGCACACGGGGCAGACCTCGGGCGGCTTGATCTTCTTCGCTTTCTTCGGTCGTTCGCTGAGCACCGGCTCGACGACATACGGGATGATCTCCCCCGCCTTCTCGACGAGGACGGTGTCGCCGATGCGGATGTCCTTCTTCGCGGCGAGCCCGTAGTTGTGGAGCGAGGCGTGCCGCACGGTCGTGCCGGCGAGCAGCACGGGCTCCATGATCGCGCGGGGCGTGATCTTGCCGGTCTTGCCGACCTGGTGCTCGACGTCGAGGAGCGTGGTCGCCTTCCGCTCGGCGGCGTACTTGAATGCGATGGCCCAGCGCGGGGCTTTGCTTGTTTCGCCTGAATACGACTGCACACCGAAGTAATCGAAGCGAACGACCATCCCATCTGTGTCATAATCGAGGTCGAGCCGGGTACGTTCGAAGTCCCTCACGGCCTTCTCAATCTCATCCTCACTAGAGCAGATCACGCGATACCACGAAGTAGGAAGTCCGAGATCATCGAGTCGATCGAAGTATTCCGAAAGGCGTTTCGCGAATCCGTCAGGTGTCACACCTCGTCCGTGAGCGATGAAACGAAGCTGCCGCTTTGCGATCTCACGCGAGTCGTGCTGCTTAATCGTCCCAGCACATGCATTCCTCGCATTCATGAACGGATCAAGTCCGTTCTTCTCACGCTCCTCGTTGATCCGTGCAAATTCAGATCGCGGTATGAAGACTTCGCCCCTCACCTCGATCGATTGTGGCGGTTCACCGAGAAGTTCCAGTGGTATATCGCGGATGGTGCGCGCAC